>JAJZDA010000004.1 GCA_021851525.1 Actinomycetes bacterium
CCCGGCCAGCGGGCCGGGACCCGCGATCAGCCCGTCGAGCTCAAACCAGAGCGCGCGCGTGGCGAACTCGGTGGTGGGCATCTCGAGCCCCACGTAGTCGATCACGCTGTGGTCCTGCAGATGCTTGCGCTGGTAGCCGAGCACCGTCTCGGAGTAGACGATCGCCCCGTAGCAGAGCCTCACGCCGTGGCTGTCGCGCTGCTCGAAGACCCGCTCGATGTAGGTCATGCTCTCGCTCTTGGTCTGCGTGAAGTAGCTGCCGTCGAAGCGCGAGAGGATCGCGCGGCGGTTGTCCAGGTCCAGCTCGTCAACCAGGTAGGAGCGGCCCATGTGCAGGTAGACGGCGCCGTCGTGCACGGTTCCCAGCGCGCGCACCGCCTCGATCGTGCCGAGGATCTCGCCCGATGAGCGGTCGACCAGCGCGAAGCTGTCGGCGGAGGCTGAGCGCAGCGCCACGCGCGCCGCGGGGTAGTCGTCAGCGCGGCGTGGCACAAAGCCGCTGGCGCGCTCGCGCAGGAGTCCGGCCTGCGCCAGCTCCGCCGCGCGCTCCAGCACGTCCGCTCCCAGCAGCTCGCGGTCCTGCTCGGTGAGCGGCGCCTCGTGCGCCGCGCACAGCAGGTGCTCCGCGCGGATCTCCGGGCTGTCGGGGTCGATGATCGCCGCCTCCACGGGGCGGCTGAGGAACTCCTGGGGATGGCGGGCGAAGAATTGGTCAAGCGCGTCCTCGCCGGCCACGTAGACGGCCAGCCCGCGCCCGCGCCGGCCGGCCCTGCCCCACATCTGGCGCAGGCTCGCCACCGTGCCCGGGAAGGTGACGCAGACCGCGGCGTCGAGCTCACCGATGTCGATCCCCAGCTCCAGCGCGTCGGTCGCCACCACCGCTAGCAGCTCGCCGCTGACCAGCCGCGCCTCGATCTCGTGCCGCTGCTGGGGGGTGTAGCCGGCGCGGTAGGGGGAGATCCGCTGCGCCAGCTCCGGTTCCAGGCGGTCCGCCGCCATGCGCAGGATCAGCTCCACGCCCTTGCGCGACTTCATGAAGCAGATGGTGCGCGCCCCGGCGCTGACCAGCTCGGCCAGGATCTCCGCGGCCTCCGCCAGCGCCGAGGCGCGCGTGCCGAGCTGCTCGTCCAGCAGCGGCGGGTTCCAGAGCGCGATCTGGCGGGCGTGCCGGGGGGCGCCGTCGCGGTCGATCAGCTCGATCCGCTCGAGCCCGGTCAGTCCCTGGGCCAGCGCCAGCGGGTTGGCGATCGTCGCGCTGGTCAGCAGGAAGTGCGGCTCGCTGCCGTAGAACGTGGCGGCCCTGCGCAGGCGGCGGATCACGTTGGCCACGTGCGAGCCGAACACGCCGCGGTAGGCGTGGGCCTCGTCGATCACGACGAACGCCAGGTTGGAGAGCAGCTCCGCCCAGCCGGCGTGGTTGGGCAGGATCCCGACGTGCAGCATGTCCGGGTTGGTGATCACCACGTTCGCTCGGCGGCGGATCGCGGGGCGTTCCTGGTGGGGGGTGTCGCCGTCGTAGATCGCCGGCCTGATCTGGCGGGTTAGGCCGAAGGCGCCCAGCCCGCGCGCCTGATCCTGAGCCAGCGCCTTGGTCGGGTAGAGGTAGAGCGCCCGCGCCCTGGGGTCCTGCGTGAGGATCTCGAGCGTCGGCAGCTGGAAGCACAGGGACTTGCCGGAGGCGGTGCCGGTGGTGACGATCATCGGGCCGTTGAACGCGGCCTGCACAGCCCGCTCCTGGTGCTCGAAGAGGACCTCGATCCCGGCTCTCTGCAGCGCCTCGCTGACCAGCGGGTGCAGGTCGTCTGGGATGCCCGCGGGCCGTCCCGCCCGGCCCGGCTGCAGATCCTCGTAGACCAGCCGCTCGTCGGCTCTGCCCGCATCCAGAAGCGCGGTCCAGGGTTGTGAGGTTGAGGCGGGGCGCGCAGGCAAGACGCCACTGAGTATGGCGGGGCCCTGATACCGTCGCCGCCGTGTTGCGCGCGCTGTACGTAGATCTCGACGGCACGCTGCTGGGGCCCGGTGGCTCGCTGCTGGCGGGCGCTGACGGCGGCTTCTCGCTCGATGCGGTGCGGGCGCTGCAGGCCTGCTCACGGGCCGGGGTGGAGGTTGTGATCTACTCCGGCCGTCGGCAGAGCAGCGTGGCTGAGGACGCGCGTCTGATGGGCCAGCGCTCCTACATCTTCGAGCTCGGCTGCGGGCTGGTCCTGGACGGTGAGCTCGAATGGCTCACCGGGGGCGTGGTGCCGTCCGTGCAGGCGGGGACCATCCATGAGCAGATCGCCAGCTCAGGCGCGGCGCAGCTGCTGCTCGAGCGCTTCGCGGGGCGCCTGGAGTACCACCTGCCGTGGTCTGAGGGGCGCGACGTGTCGCACCTCTTCCGCGGGCAGGTTGACGCCCTTGAGGTGGCGGCGGCGCTGGAGCTCGAGCATGGCTGGCTGAGGCTCGTTGACAACGGGGTGCTGGCAGCTCACGGCGGCCACGGTGCGGGTGGTGCGGGTGGCACGGGTGGCACGGGTGGCGCTCCCGGCGCGAGCCCGGATCCTCGCACGGCCTTCGTCGGTTACGGGCTCGACGCGTCGCTTGAGCGCGTCCACGCCTACCACCTGATCCCGGCGGCCGCCTCCAAGGCGCGTGCGGTGGCACGTCACATGCAGAACCGCGGCTACCGCCCGGAGGAGTGCATCGCCTGCGGAGACTCCCGCGAGGACATGGATGCCGCGGAGGTGCTCGGCAGCTTCTGGTTGATGCGCAACGGCCTGGAGCGGGATCCCTCGTTGGCGGCGGAGGTCACCTCTCGGCCGCGGGTGCGCGTCAGCGCCGAACCGTTTGGCGCGGGCGTGTATGAGGCCGTTGTGACCACGCTCGCCGGCGGCTGAGCCAGGCGGCAGGGCCTGCTGCGGCCGGGGCGGTCGGTCGCTCAGGCGACGTTGCGATTCCGCGCCCGCGCCAGCGCCTCGCGCGCCAACTCATCCTCCACCGACACCGCGTGGGCCAGATCACCCGCGGTCTCCGCCACCGCGCCAAACGCGCCGGCCACGGCCTGGGCGCTGGTCCCGCCGATCGCGCGGTTGAGCTCCCCGACCGCCGCGTCGAACCGCAGCCACAGCTCCTCAGGCCCGCGCCGGCCGGTCCCTGGCCGCAGCTCGTGCGGCGGCGCGGCCCGTTCGGAGCCGGCCACCGGGCGCCATTGCAGGCCTGCGGCGTGGGCCTTCTCCCAGGCCACCTGCTCCGTCGCTGCAGCCTCGGAAAGGTTGCGCAGACGCTGAGCGAAGCCCGCGTCAGGCGGTGCCATCTTGTGGCCCCGCATCGCCTCCGCCCAGCTGGCGCTGGCATGACGGACCAGCCGCATCACCAACTCCCGCTCGCGATCCAGCTCCTCGCCGAAGCTCATTGCCGGGGCTCCTCAAAGCTCGGGTCGACCTCGGCTGAGCCGACCGGCTCACCGCTCCAGAAGTCCTCGGCGCTCGGGCCGCTGGCGGTCAACGGTGAACCGGGGTTGCCCTGGCGGCCCTGCGCGAGGATGCGCTCCAGGTCCGCGCGCAGGATGCGCACGCGTCGACCAACGCGGAACGCCGGCAGCGTGCCCGCATCGATCCAGTTGCGGACCGTCTGCTGGTTGAGCTTGAGCAGCTCCGCCACCTCCGCGACCGTGAGGAACGCTTCGTCGCGCTCAACTCCGGACATTGCTGATTATTAGAAGCTGGGGCATTGTCTAAGTGAGTGTAATTGGATATAAAGACGGCCCGATGATGTTGGCATGGCTCCTGGACTAAAGCGAGCCAAATTGGAGGACCAACCATATGGCAGGCCAAGGTCGGAATCCGGCGGAACAGGGCGACAGCTCGCAGAAGCTCAATGTCGTGCGGTTTCCCGGGAGCTGGTTCGGCCCGGTTGAGGAGCTGGCACCGATCCCATCTTTGCGAGCTGACCACGGCGCGGGCGGTGTGGGACCGGCCGCCGCCGTTGACCCTGGGGCCGTCGGTCAGCGAAGCCACGCCAGCGACAGCAGCGTGGCGATGGACCAGGGCACGACAGTTGACGGCGGCATCGCGGTCGACCAGGGTGTGGCGGCCGGCCAAGCTGTGGCCATCGACCGGGGCCCCGCCGTGCACCTGGACGCAATGGATGCCGGGCTGTTCTGGGGCGGGGAGGCGGTGCTCAGCGCCCAGGCGTCTGTCGCTGACGTTCAGTCTGGCGGAGCATCCCAGCCAGGCGCTGGTGGGCAGTCATCCCGGACATGGCCGGATCCGGATCTCGAGCAGGTTCGGTGCGGATCCCGTGAGCGCCCCCTGGCGCCGTTGCGCCGGCCCTGGTGGAGCCTCCAAAGCCGCTCCTGGAGGGGGCTTCCCCTGCTGGCCTCCTCAGTTCTGCTGCTCACGCTCGGGTCGGCCGCTGTCTGGATGGGAGTGCTGGCCGCGGGTGGTGGGCAACGCCGCGGGCTGCTTGAACCGGGGCTCCGGCGCGCCACCCTGCTCGCTGCACGTCGGGCGCCCGCCGGCACAGCGCCCGGGGTGCGCACTCACACGGCCGGTGAGCGGATCGTGAGTGACCGCCTCCGCGTCGTCGGCCGCGGTCGTCCGACCGCGTCGCCTGGGGGCCAGCCTGTCGGGCGCGCGAAGCGCGTCGGCGGTGGTCTCGGGCATGCCGGCTCCCGCGCCCGCCAGCTTCCGCCCCTGGGCCGGCGCAGCGGTTCCGCGCGTGATCCCATCCACCCCGCCGCCGGCCACGGCACGACGGCCAAGCGGACCTCAGGCGCTCCGGCGTCAGACACCTCAAAGTCCGCCACCGTGTCCACCACGAGCGCCGCCGAGACCTCCACGGCTGTCCACGCCAACCCCGCCACAGGCGCGGGCCGCTCCTCCACAACCGCCGCGGACATCTCCGGCGGATCCACAGGCTCCACGGCCCCGCTCGTCTCGCCTGCAGGTGACGTCGCTCCGCCGCCCAACGCCCCCCAACAGGCGCCCTAGTGACCCGGGTACGAAGCTCGTTGCCAGTCGAGGCGCCTCTGGCGGCGTCTGACCGCGTCCGCGGATCCTCAGGTGGCGCCGCCACACCACGGATCCTGCGTCCTTGCGGGCCTTCCACCAGCGACACCTCTTGGTGTCACCGAACTTGCGACGCGGAACACTAGCCCCACAGATCGGTCAATCCACAACTCAGGACAATCGCCATGAGAGCAATCAAGCGCCTGACCCTCGCCCTGTCACTGCTGCTCATCCTGCCGGCTGTGGCGCAGGCCAACACCTACACCGTAGAGGGATGCGGTCCGATCGGGAGCGGCGCGTTTCAGTTCTCGCAGGCGCCGGGCGGCTTTGGGATCCATACCAATGACTGCGTCGCTGGCATCCAACTCACAAACGAGGCAATGGGTCTGACCTCGCTGAGCCCCTACGACCAGGGAACAAACGGTGAGTGGGGTATGGCGGCGCCGGTTGGCGAAAGCATCGATGCGTTCGGGGTGTGGAATAGTTGGACCGTGGGTCAAGGTGGTTGGTCGGCGGGCTGGCTACTGGACGGGAACCCGTCTCTCCATGCGCTGCCCGCTGGTAATGACTGCACCTATGTGACCTCAAGCTGCAACATCGGCGTTTCCGGATGGTTCGGAGTGCCGAACGCGTCGAGCCTCCAGCAAGAGCTCTACTGTGATGCATCGGCTGTCAGTGCGCAGACGTGTCCTGCGCTCGATCCGCAGAGCTACACCATCATCGCAGCCGCGACGGTCTCTGACGTTGTGGCACAGCTAGACGATCCTGGGAACGCCACCCCGACCGTGAGCGGTTCACTCTGGGACGCAGCACGCAACAGCGCTGCAACCGGCGCCTGGGTGAGCGGCATATCCGCGGGCAGCAGCCTCTCGCTGGACTTCAGCGCGAGTGACCCGGGTGGGATCTGCCGGCTCGAGGCGGCGCTCACCGACGCCAGCGGCAACATCGTCTCCGTGGCAGGCCCTGTCATGGACTTCCCGGCTACTGACTCCGGGTCTGTGGTGGCGGCGCAGAACGGGCTGCCCGCGCCGTTCATGAGCACGCTGCCATGTGGTGCAACCAGCACCGGCACGCAGCAGTTCTCGCCCGACCTGGCGCTGCTGGCCTCGGGGACCTACCACGTCAACGTGCTGGCGCAGAACCCCGGCGAGTATCAGGCCGGAACCGTCACCTATGCAACCGGGACAGCGTTCGGCCAGGGTTACGCGCTGCGGATCGACAACTCGGTGCCCACGCTCAGCGTCAGCACCGAGCAGCCGGTGACCGCCGACCAATGGCTGACCGCGCCTGAGACGGTCAGGATCAGCGCCGGTGACGCGGCGGTCAGCTCAGGGCTTGCGCAGATCCGTTGCGCGACCCCCACCGGACCGGTCACGTTTCCGGTGACGGGTGACTCTGCCAATGTCTCACTCACAGTCTCCGCCCCCGGCACGGACACCGTCAGTTGCGTAGCGATCTCTGGGGCCGGTAACCAGTCTGCAGCAGGCACCGTGAGCTTCAGGGTTGACACGCAGGCGCCCGGAGTGGTGATCAGCGACGCCGCGGTGACACCCGACACCGCCGGCGGACCGGTGGCGCTGACGGTCAGCGCCGCTGAAGGGGTGGCGGCGTCAGGCGTGGCGAGCGTCAGCTGTGCGGTTGACGGGGGAGCGTGGCAGACCACGTTTGGCAGCGTCGCGCGGGTGAGCGTGGCAGGGCAGGGCGCTCACACCGTCGACTGCTATGCGACCACGACAGCGGGCGTCAATAGCCAGCCTGTCTCCCAGACCGTGCGGATTGAAGCGGTGAGCCCGACACTGAGCGTAACCGGAGCGCCGCCTGTGGGCGTGTGGAGCACAGTCCCTGAGAGTGTGACCATGAACGCGGCCGCCGCGGCCGGCGCGCAGATCCATGCCATCGACTGTCAGCTCGGCGGCATGCCCCACGTCTACGGTAACCCGGTGGCGGCCCAGACCGAGAGTGTTGAGGTAACCGTGCCACCTCCGGGCGGCCAGCTGACCTGTCAGGCTGTGGATAGCGCGGGCAACGTCTCGGCGCCGCAGTCGGTTGCGTTCCTGATCGACGACACGCCGCCGGTTGGATTCTTCCTGGCTCCCGACCCGCGCCTGCCGGACGTCGTTACGGTGGCTGTCTCAGACTCGGGCTCGGGCGTGGCCGGCGCGGTGGTGGAGATGGAGGTTGACGGGCTCTGGCGCCACCTGGCCAGCCGCTGGAACCCCGTAGCCGGGACCGTGACTGCGGGAATCCCGGACAACGGGTCGCTGCGCCCCGGCAGCTACCCGTTGCGCGCGCAGGTCTGGGACAGAGCGGGCAACACCGCGCTCGTGCAGAGCACGGTCGCCGGCGCGCCGGAGAGCGTCAGGTTGCCTCTGCGGGTGCTCACTTCGCTGCACGTGAAGCTCACGCTCGGACGGCGCCGGAGAGCGTCATCGGCGGCTGTCGCCGCCCGCCCAACGCTCGGCTATGGGGCGCGCGCGACGGTCGTCGGAGCCCTGGCTGAGGGGCATCACCCGCTCGGCGGAGCGGTGGTCGAACTCAGTCAGCGCATCCTCGGCGCCGCGCGCTTCCGTGAGATCGCGACTGCTCGCACCGCCCGCGATGGCCGCTTTGAGTTCGCGCTGGCCGCGGGGGCCAGCCGCACGATCCGCGTCAGCTACGCGGGGAACGCCCAGTTGCGCGGGGTTGTCGCGGATGCCCAGGTGCGCGTGAGGGGCGCGGTCACGCTCGCCGCACCCGGCCGTGCCCTCGGTGGGTCGCTCGCCACGCTCTCGGGCCGCGTTCTCGGCGGCCACGTTCCGGGCGCCGGCCTGCTGGTGCAGCTCTGGTACCGGGTCGCCGGACAGCCTGGCTGGGAGCCCTTTGAGCGCGCGGTGCGGACCGACCGGCGGGGCGCCTGGGAGCTTCGCTTCGTGGTGAGCCGCGCTGCGCGCGGGCGGCGCTACCTCTTCCGGGCGGTCGTGGCGGCGCAGAGCGGCTGGCCGTATGAAGGTGCGGTGAGCGTCCCCCTCCAACTGGCGATCGGCTGACGGAGGTTCCTGTGCAGATGAACCCGCAGCTTGCAGGTATCCTTGAGTCAGATGCTGGGCGACCTTATCCAACCGACGCACCTGCTGCTGATCCTCGTCGTCGCGTTGGTTGTGCTCGGTCCCAAGCGGCTGCCAGAGGTGGGACGCTCACTCGGCAAGGGCATCCGCGACTTCCGCGGAGCTGTCTCGGGCATCGAGGAGCACACTGCCGGGCTGCTGCGGGACGACCCGCCGGTGCCCCAGCCGGTTCAGCCGGAGCCGATGGCCCATGCTGTCACCGGCAGTCCGCTACCGCCCGCCGACAGTGGCGAGCCGCACCCCGGGGATTACGCGGACTGACGTCCGGCAGGTCCGGGACTGCGCTCGCCGTCCAGCTGCCGGGGTACCGTCGGCTGGTGGGCGCAAACGAGCAGACAGCCGCGCTGGTTGCGCTGATGCGCGCCGGCGGGCGCGCGTGGGCCCGGTATGTGATCGAGGCCAGGGCGCTGGGGAGTGCCGCCGCGGTGCACCCGCAGGCGGTGCTCGAGCGAGAGCTGGGCCTGCTGTCATACCAGGCGCTGGCCGACGCGCTGCAACTGCTCGATGACTGGCACGCGCGCGGGTACGGCGTCGTGACGCTGCGCGACCAGGACTACCCGCAGAACCTTCGAGTCGTTGAGAACAGGCCTCCGCTGCTGTTTATCTCCGGCGCGCTCACGGACGCTGACGCGCACTCTGTGGCGGTGATCGGAACTCGAAGTCCCAGCGATGCGGGCCGCGCGCTGGCAGCCGCCGTTGCCGCACGACTGGTGTCGGCCGGATACTCGGTCTTCTCAGGACTGGCCGCCGGCGTCGACACCAGCGCGCACGAGGCGGCGCTCGCCGCCGGCGGGCGGACGGTCGCGGTGGTCGGCACCGGGCTGGACCGCTGCTACCCGGAGGAGAACGCCGATCTGCAGCGGCGGATAGCCGGTCATGGTGCCGTGGTCTCGCAGTTCTGGCCAGAGAGCCCACCCACGCGTCACAGCTTCCCGGCCCGCAACGCGGTGATGGCCGGCATGACACTGGCGACTGTCGTGGTGGAAGCGTCTGAGCGCAGCGGCACAAGGATCCAGGCGCGGCACGTGCTGGCTCAGGGGCGACAGCTCGTGCTGATGAGCTCGGTTCTGTCACACGCCTGGGCAACGGAGCTGGCCGCGCGACCCGGGGTGAGCGTCGCGCGGACACCTGATGACGTACTGGCCGCGTTGCGAGCTTGAGGCGCTGCGAACGCCCGCTCACGGGGCGGGCGTCTGCCCGGTCTGTTTCAACCTGATAGACCGCCGCGCGGGCCTCTGCCGGGCCTGCCGCCTGACCGAGCAGCACCTGGGCGCGGTGCTGCCGATCTCATACGCTCTGGGCCGGGGCGCGCTGCACGCGCGGCTCGCCGCCTACAAGCGCGATGCCGACCCCTTCGTCAGCTCTGCGCTGGGATCACTCGCGGAGCTGTTGGATCGCTTCCTGATTACCCACGAGCGCTGCCTGGCCGGCGGTCAGGCCGGCTTTGAACTGGTGACCGTGGTGCCATCCAGCGATCGGCTGCGCGATCGTCTGCACCCGCTGCGCAGGATCGTCTCAGAGCTGGTGGGCGCGACACGACGCCGCCACCTTCAGCTGCTGGCGCCCGGCCCGCGGACACCGCCGCCCGGACGGTTCTCGCGCGAGCGCTTCCGCGCGCTGGACCGCCTGGAGGGCCAGCGCGTGCTGCTGGTGGATGACATGTGGACCACCGGCGCCAGCGCCCAGAGCGCTGCCGCGACGCTGCTCGCGGCCGGTGCCTCGGCCGTTTCAGCGGTGGTCATCGGTCGCTACCTGACCCGTGACTACGCTCAGAATCAGGCGCGGCTCCAACAGCTTTCGGGGGAGTTCAGCTGGTCACGCTGCGCCGTGTGCGCTCGGCGTGAGCAACTGGGCGCGGAGGAGCCCCGCCCGCGCGACGCGCAGACGGGGCTCCAGACACCGCCGGGGCTCAGAGCTTGAGCTTGAGCATGCCGTCCGCGGAGGTCATGTTGCCGGCCGCGTAGACGACAGAGAAGGCGACCGCCGCGCGCTTGGCGCGAAGCTCCCTCTTGGTGGCCTTCATGCCCTTGAGCACAATCCGCTTGCTGTTCGTCGGGCGGAAGTGCATCCGCACCACACGCTTGCCGCGGTAGGTGAAGCCCGCGGGAAGCCTGACCATCACGGCCTTGAACTTGCTCCCGCCGTTGCCCTTCACGACAAAGCTCAGCGTCGGCTTGCCGGTCTTCAGGCGGAGCACGTGGCCCGCCCGGCCCAGCGGCGCGCAGACGTCCGTCACCGCCGTCTTGCTGGCGGTCAGCGCGACAGAGCCGGAGTCAGCTGTGTCACCGGCCTGGGCGGCCAGAGCCGCAGCGTTGTCGGTCGCGTTGCCGGTCACCTGGCCGAGGTTCTTGCAGTTCAGCGCAATCACCGGTGACGTCGCGGCCGGGAAGTTGAGCGTAACGCTCGAGAACGGCAGCGGGTCGGTGGCTCCGAGCACGTTGGCCTCGCCGAAGCTGACGGTCAGCGGGAAGCTGAGCCCGGAGAAGGTCCCAAGCTCATAGATGCCGTTGGCGAACCACAGCTCCATCGAGGGGCTGGTGGGCGCGCCCACCAGAACCACGTGACCGACGAGCGTCTTGCTCGTCCCCAGCCCGAAGCCGATGGTGGCGGGCGAGTCGACCGTCACGGTGCCGATGTACCCGGAGCTGGGTGGGTTGGCCTCGTCGGTGGCGGGCAGAACCTTGCCGGCAAGCGTCGTGTTGAGCCGGTACTTGCCGGGGATGCTGAGCGTGAAGGCGCTGGGCAGAACGTAGCCCCCGGAAACCGCCGAGCCGGTCTGGATCGTGGTGGTGAAGGCGCTCGGCAGCGTCGTCGTCTTGACGGTTGCCGTCGAGCTGATGGTGAGGGCGCCGTCGACGCTGAACAGCCCATTCGGGTAATCGGTCGCGTCATACCCGGCCAACTGGGCCAGCTGGTAGATGTCGTCCGCGCCGGTCAGGACCGGCTGGGCGGATGCGCTGCCGACGATCAGCTCAGCGTAGGTGTACTTGTCGAGGGACGGCTGTCCCGCGCCCGACGTGACGGCGTCCCACGCCTGGCCGAGCGTCGTCTGCGCCGAGGTGTCCGTGGCCGTCGTGCCGTTGTAAGCGTTCCACGTGGTCATCTCGGCGCTCACGGCGGTGGGGGTGAGCTGCGCGGCGCTGGTCAGCTCGGTCGTGTAGCTGGTCGTGGCCAGCGGGTTGTGGGCCTGGGTCTGCAGGTACCAGAGCGTGTTGTAACCCAGTACCAGTGCGCCCTCGGCGTTAGTCAGCTGGCTGTTGACCGCCGGCTGCAGGTTGGCGGCCGACGCGGGAGCGGCAGCGACGCTCAACGCGCCGCCTACGGCGAGGACCGAGCAGGCGGCTCCGATCGATCGCCTCAGGGAACGAAGGGACACTTGTGCATTCCTCTCTCGATGGTTCTTGGTGACGGGCGTCCCGGTGCGCTTGCGCCGACATCCGGCCACAGAGCGGAACCAAGCCTCCCAGAAAGCCCGTTGAGCGCTGAGTCTAATCTTCGTTCACGACTTTTTTCCATTTGCATCCGGTTGGTGGCCGGTGCCGCGCCGGTGGTCCGCGTCGCAGCCGCCACGCACCGGTGGGACGGCGTCCGGGCCGCTGCGGCGGGTAGCCTGGGAAGTAGATGCGACGCTGCCGGTGGATCGGAGCTGGGGAGGCGGTTTGCGGGAGCTGACGCGGCTTGCCGCCGTTGAGCTGGCCGCGGGCATCCGCAGGCGCGAGTTCACCTGTGAACAGGTGGTCGCAGCCCACGTTGAGATCCTCCGCCTGAGCCACACGCGGCTGAACGCGGTTGTCGCGGATTGCTTTGATTCGGCGCTGGCGCAGGCGCGGGCCTGTGATTCTCAGGTTGCCCAGCGCGCGCTGCGCGGCGAGTCCCTGGAATCGCTGCCGCCGCTCTACGGAGTCCCGTTCACGGTCAAGGAGAGCATCGCGTTGCAGGGGATGCCGCAGACCGCCGGGCTGCGTTCGCGGGTGGGGCAGAGCGCTCGCGCGACGGCCCCCGCAGTGGTGAACCTGCTCGATGCGGGCGCCATCCCGCTCGGCGTGACCAACGTCTCGGAGATGACGCTCTGGATCGAGTCTGAGAACCCGGTCTACGGGCGCACGAACAACCCCTACGACCGGCAGCGCAGCGCCGGCGGCTCCTCCGGCGGTGAGGCCGCCGCCGTTGGCGTGGGCGGCAGCCCCTTTGGCATCGGCGCGGACATTGGCGGATCGATCCGCACGCCGGCGCTCTTCTGCGGCGTGTTCGGGCACAAGCCATCAAGCGCTCTGGTATCCAGTCAGGGAATCTGGCCGGATCTCTCAGGCCCGTCGCAACGTCTGTTGGCGACTGGCCCGCTGACGCGTAGGGCCGTCGACCTGATGCCACTCCTGCGCCTGCTGGCGGGCGAGGCAGGCGCCGAGCAACTTGGTGACCCGGGAGCCGTGGAGCTTGAGGGTATGTCCGTCACGTTGATCGATGACGGCCCGCGGGGCGCGTTCAGCGCTGCGCTGCGCCAGGCGCGCAGCGCAGCAGCCCAGGCGCTGGCGGCGGCCGGTGCCAGCGTTCGCTTGGTCTCGCTCCCGGTGAGCTGGCGCAGCCTGCTCGCCTACCTGATGCTGCTGCAGGAGGACCCATCCGCCGGCTTCGCGCCGACGCGCGCTCTGCTGCGCGGATCCGGTGATGAGGCCTCGATCGTCAACCAGTTGCTGGCGTCCGCGCACACGCTGCCGACACGTCTGACGCTTGCCGGTGAGCAGCTGGGCAGGATGATCCGCGGCCAGCCACGTGAGCGGCTGATCGCCGGCGGCCGAGCGCTCGCGGAGGAGTTGATCGCGGCGATCGGGGACGGGGTGCTGCTGCATCCCGCCCATCCAACGCAGGCTCCGCTGCACAGGCGCACCTACGGTCGCCCCTGGGTGGTGATGCCGGCGGCGATCTTCAACATGGCTGATGTGCCCGTCACCGAGGTCCCCATGGGGCTTGCCTCCAACGGCCTGCCCGTGGGGATCCAGGTTGCGGCGGCCCCCGGGGCCGACCATCGTTCTGTCGCTGTGGCCCTGGCCCTGGAGGCCAGCTTCGGAGGTTGGGTGCCGCCCGGCGGCGCATGAGCCGTACCCGCGCTGCCCAGTAGGTCACCCGAGCCGACCAGCTGTCCGGCCCTCGGGTGACCAGTGCCTGAGGAGATGCCTCGCGGGGGCGTCCTGCCGCCTCGGTCGGCGAGGAGCGAATTGGAAGCCGGGCGGGGATCCATGACGGATCCCCGCCCGGCGGCTCCTGATCGATCAGAACCACGGCCGGGTTGGGCCTGATCTCACAGAAGTTCGCTTCCGTGCGCACAAAACCGGATCGGGCACGCAAGTTGCGCCAGACAGAAAAATCTCTGCGCGCCTGCCATACTCGACCTCCCTACGGGGGCGTAGCTCAGTCGGTTAGAGCGCCGGCCTGTCACGCCGGAGGTCGCGGGTTCGAGCCCCGTCGCTCCCGTTCGAAACCGTCAGCAGACTGGCGGTTTCTGACGCTTTTGGAGGGGTGCTGCCGTAACCGAGTCGGTCGTGGGTACCGCGCATGGGTAGCAAATGCGCCGTCAACCGTGTCGCTTTACGGATGGCTTCTGAGCGCCGGCGAGCTGCGTAAACGGCTCGTCGCGCGCGAGACCGATCGAGCCATCGCCGATGAGCCGAGAGTTCGCAAGCAGGAGGTCACCAGTTCGGTCCCGGTTGGCTCCACTCACGAAATGCCTAGGCAGATCGAGGTCGGCCCCAAGGCGCGCCGAACGCCACGGGAATGACGCCCCAGATTGCTACCCATGCGTTTGTGGGCATTCCGCTGCTCCCGCGGCAACCTGGGCGCTGTGGAGGATCCGACCTACCCCGAGGCCGTCGAGATCATCGAGCTGCTTCACGATCTCATCGCTCAGAGCTCCATCCCTTGGCACGACATCGAGAAGCTCGCCGACCGCCTCGCCGGGATAGCGCGTGCGGGCGGTGAGCAAGCATCTTGAATGGGTTGTGCTTGCCTGTGCGTACAGCGTCCGCGGGCACCGGTGCGAGCTGCAACCGCCTCTGCGGACGAGGCGAATGTGCGATTCGTCGCCATAGCGATCATCTGGCCGTAGCGGCTCGAAGCGCGAAAGCGACAGCGTCCCGCGCTATTCGTCGGTCCGGGGCGGCACGAGGCTCTCGATGTGCTCGAGCAGCAAGAGGACAGCGGAGATTGATGCGCACGCGCCAGCCTGGTCTACCTCGACGCCTTCGTGAACAAGGTCGTTTCGCCGCTTGACGTGCTCGAGGTAGGAGTTCCATCCGCGGTGCCGGCCGATCTCGTCATGGGTGAGCTCGAGCCAGAGCTTGCGACTCTGGCTCTCTTGCAGCGCCGCTTTGTAGTTGTGTAGGTGGGCGCGCAGGCCGCCGATCTCTCGCGCTAGCAGGCGCTCTTCAACGGTTTGCCTGATGAGCGCCTCGAACGCTGCCTGTGCAATCACGACAGCCAGGCTGGTTTCGCCTGCCTCGCACAGTGCTTGTGCGCGTTCGAACAACTCGCGATGCCGCTGACGCTCTGGCTGCCATGGCGGATAGACAATTGCGTAACCCGGCTCGCCGGGCGGAAGACCGGCCGCAGTCCTCAGCTCGGCGTATTCAGCAAGCGCTTTACGCCGTGCTTCCTCGTCACTGTCGCCGTCGGCTTCGAGCGTGAGATCGAACAGACCAGCTGACGCCTCGAGCGACATCAAGGGGCCGATGTTTCCGGTCTCTCTCCGCTTCCGCGTGAGAGCTCGCTCGAGCGCTGGAGCATCCTCTTCCGGTACGCCGACCGTGACGCCGTACGGAACGCGGATGGCCTCCGTGACAGCCAATCGCGGCGCGGCCGCGTCGATCGTGGACAGCTCAGACCTGACTATCTCACTCGCAGCGTCAGCATCGGCCGCTCGAACCCATATTGTGGCGCTCCGTTGGCCGCCGACATGGTGTCCGGATACCCAGACCATCTGGTCGCTCGGAAGCGCGGCGAGCTGCTCGTCGGCGACTTGCCCTCGGACTACGACGCGCCAGGTGTGAGGCATCGCAGCGAACCCTATACGCGCTCGGAGCATCGCTCGGAATACACGACTGTGGGCAACCAATTCATCCGGCTACGCCCACCGGAGTAGTCGGACTGCTGATCGCCATCGCGATCGTGCAGCAATGCGTTGACGACCCGTGGAAGCGCTCGCCCGTCCGATCGCGACGAGATGATCACGTTGTGAAGTTCCCAACCGCCCGCGCCAAGCTCGCCCGTGCCGAAGAGCACCGGCTCTCCATAGTCCCCGAGATCGAGGAATATGCGACGGGCGGTAACCGCATTCATTTGGACCGGCGTGACAACCTAGCCGAGGTCCGACAACCGATCCGCGCCGTGTACACGGTCAGGAAGATCGAGCGGCCACCCGAGTCGTGGGCGCTCGTAGCCGGTGACGTGATCCAGAACGCTCGGGCGGCACTCGACCACGCCATATGGGCGCTCGTGGTGAAGCGCAAGGGCGAGAAGTTCGCTCTCGACGCACGGCCGATGATCCAGTTTCCGATCGGCGACGACTTGGAGCGCTTCCCCGAGGACCGGCTTCGCGCCTGGGGGCTCAAGCCGCAGGTAGTCGAGGCAATCCGCGACGCGCAGCCGTTCAACCACTCCCCGGCGCACAACCACGCACTCTGGTTTCTGCGCGAGTTGTCGAACATCGACAAGCACCGGATGCTGCACCTCATCGTCCTCATCCCTGAGGAGTTGCGCCTCGAGACCAACCCGCCGATCGCGGGCGGAACGCTCACCCTCGTGACACGCGGCGCGCTCTATAAGGGCGCGACGGCGTTCACGTTCCAAGCACCCCGCCCCGCGAACGTCACAGGCAGGGTCAAGGTCGACGTGCAATTCAACGCCGGGATCTGCTTCGAGGCCACACCGACGACCGGGGCGACTGCGATTAACGTCGCCCTCCAGGCGATGCAGAGCGAGGTCGCGCACGTGGTCGACACGCTCGAGGCGGCATCCTCACCCCCGAAACGCGCGAAGGCGAAGTAAGCGGCCAGCCTTTTGGAGATAGGCTTCACCCGTGGCCGCGCCGCCAGGACGTAACGATCCTTGCCCGTGCGGAAGTGGCCGAAAGTACAAGAAGTGCTGCCTGGACCGCGACCTGAAGACGTCGCGGCTTGTCCGGCACACTGCCGGCGCCGTCGTCGAGACCGGCTCGCCTCCTGTGTCGCTGGCGGCCGAAATGACGTTGATCGTCCGGACCCCCACCGGGATGGCAGTTCGGCGCATTCCTACGGCCCGGCCGTTGCCAGGGCGTGCGGACAGAGGCTACGAAGCCGAGGACGCTAGCAGCGACGCCGCGACAGTCTGGGGACTCCCCGACTTTGCGTGCACGATCGGAGCCCTCAAGAAGGGCAGCGGCACGCGAGAGGTTGCCGATCGGTTGCTGGTCGTGGGCCAGACCGGAGTCGTTGTGCAGGTGAAAGCAAGAGTCGAGATGTCCGACAGCCCCGAGAAGGAAGTCCGCTGGCTGCACAAACAAGTCAAGAAGGCGATCAGCCAGGGGCATGGGACCGTTCGGACGTTGCGTAACACTCGCCTGACCGCGACCACGGCTCGTGGCACCACCATTGACGTTGGCGCCCATGACCGTCAGTGGTTAACGGTCGTTATCCTGGACCATCCAACCCCGCCTGACGGCGTAACCCCAGATCTCGGTGACGGCGGCGACGTGTGCGTGATGCTGCGCCGGGACTGGGAGTTTCTGTTCGATCAGCTCAAGTCGACCAACGCAGTCATCGGATACCTGACGCGAACCCGTGGCAAGAGCATCGAGCTCGGCACCGAGCCCGCGCGCTACTACGACCTCGCACAGGCCGATGCGCGAGCGACCCCAGGCTCGGTCGATGTAACGCAGCTCGGCGCCGGCGGTCGCGCCTACTCAGAACCGCTTCTTCCGCTGAAGCCCGTAGGCCACGACCCGGGCGACCTCAATGCGCTGCGTCTCGTCCGAGCAATCATGGAAGACCTGGCGATCAGCCCAATGTCCGGCGCCTCAGAAGCAACACGTCAGGAGGCGCTCGCCGCTCTCGACCGTGTGCCGGTCGGTCAACGGGTTGAGCTTGGTCACCTCCTAATGGAGTGGATGGAAGTCGTTGCGGACGACGCCGACGCGGTCCGCATGCGGCGCCTTACAGGACTCCCGGGTGGCGTGCACATGGGGTTCGGGGTCGCTGGCCGCCTCAATCAAGAAATGTTCTCTCTCTGGCTTCAACTTCGCCACTATGAGCTCCAGCAGCGCACCGGCAGTCGCGAGGACCAGGTGAGCATCGGCGTGCAGCTCACGCCCCGCCACGGCGGAAACCGGCGCTGGGACACAACGATGATCTCCGTCTCGGGCGAGATCGACTTCACCGCCGACGAACTCGTGGAACTGCGCTCTGTCTTCAATGGCGAGGAGTAAGGCGACGAGTCCGCAGGTCGGCCCACGGCGCAACCGTATCGCCGGCAATCGCTTTAGCCATCGAGGCTTACCGATCGCGGGTATCGCAATGGCGACCAGGCGTCAGTCTCGAGTTTGGCGAGGAGGAGGGAGATTGGGTGGGCTGCCGTCAGTCCCGCTCCGCTCGTGCGACGAGCATTCGGACTCGTCGGGAAGTCCTCCGGTACACCCTGTCGGTCCCGGGGGTGAGCGCCGGCGGCTCTCGAGGGGCGGGTTAACGTTTGGCTATGTCAGGGATGTGCCCGGACTCCCTCTCTGGGAGAGGGTCCGCAAGCTGGCCCTGCTAGGGGCTGGCGCGCGCTAGGAGCAGCGCGCGCTCGCGCTCGTTTCGGCATATCGCGGCGGCGCGGGCGAACGCGGCCTGGGCCTCGTCGTGGCGTTCGAGCCGAGCCAGGAGGTCACCTTGAACAGCGGGCAGCAAGTGGTAGCCGCGTAGCGCCGGCTCATCGAGGATGCCTTCGATGATCTCCAGCGCTGGCGCAGGGCCGTACGCCATGCCGACCGCGACCGCGCGGTTGAGCTCGACGACCGGCGAGGCGGTGAGAGCTGCCAGAGCGTCGTAGAGGGAGACGAACTGTGGCCAGTCGGTCGCCTCGAAGCGTGGCGAGCGAGCATGGCAGGCGGCGATCGCTGCCTGCAGCGCGTAGGTTCCCAGGGGGATGGAGAGGGTTTCTGCGCGCGCCAGCGAGGCGAGTCCGCGTTGCACCAGGATGCCGTCCCAGAGCGCCCGGTCCTGGTCAGCCAGGAGCACCGGGTGGCCGTCGGGGGCGGTTCGTGCCGGCAGCCGGGAGGCCTGGAGCTCCATCAGCGCCAGCAGGCCGTGGACCTCGCCCTCCCGAGGCATAAGCGCGGCCAGGATGCGCCCCAGGCGCATCGCTTCCCGGCAAAGCTCCGGTCGCGTCCAGTGCTCGCCGCCGGCGGCCGAGTGGCCCTCGTTGAAGATCAGATAGATCACCTCCAGCACGGCAGACAAACGCTCGGCACGTTCGTCGGCAGCCGGGATCTCGAACGGAACCCGGGCGCTGCTCAGCGTCCGCTTGGCACGCACGATCCGCTGGGCTACCGCGCCCTCAGAGATCAACTGGGCCCGGGCGACCCGCGACGTCGTGAGCCCACCTAGCAGCCGCAGCGTCAGCGCAACGCGCATGTCCCGCGCCGACGCGCTGTCACCATCAGCCACGCACCCGGATTCCCAGGAACGCCGTCCCTGGGCCACTGCTTCAAAGCCGCCACGAGCGCATCCTGCGCGAGGTCCTCGGCCAGCGCCAGCTCGCCGACCTGGCGAGTCAGCCCGGCGATCAGCCGGGCCGACTCCATCCGCCACACGGCGTCGATCGTCTGCTGCAGCGTGGGCTCGCTCACCGCTTCAGCGATTCCGCGACACGGCCTGCTCGCGCAGCTGCCGGTTGGCCTCACGCAGCTCCGGGGTGAGCTGCTCGCCGAAGTCGTCGGTCTCGAAGATCGGCCGCAGCTCGATCTCGATCCCGCCTCCGAACGGTGCTCGCTTGAGCCACTCCAGCGCCTCCTCTCGCGAGGAGCACTCCCAGATCCAGTAGCCCGCGACGATCTCCTTCGCCTCGGTGAACGGACCGTCGATCACCGTCGGCCGCTCACCCTCGAAACGGACCTTCGCGCCGTCTGACGTCGGACGCAGGCCATCCGCGGCCAGCAACACACCAGCCTCGGACAGCTGCTGGTTGTACTTCGTCATCGCTTCCAGCGCCTCGCGCGGCGGCATCTGCCCGGACTCCGACTCCGGACCACCGGGAACCAACACCATAAAGCGCATCACGACCTCCTCATAGATTGGGGTGTTCTACCTCCACGTCGAACAAAGAAGCGCGAAATCGACAACGTCCTGCGATCAAGCCCCAAGCTTGACGCTTCGCGCCGGCGGCACCAGTCCGCCACGCGAGCCGCCCCTCTCTTTCTGTCCGGGCAGGATCGGCTAACGGGACACCAGCTTCTTCGGCAGCGCGCCCATCACACGACCGAGACGATGACCCCCTGCAATGCGCTGGTGGCAGGGAAGATTGTTGGCCCTGTCGGGGGCGTAACGGTCGCGGCTACGGCTCGCTCTGCGCAGAATCGATTTGCCTGAGTGCTTGTTGCGGGTTCCCGTTGAGGTCGACGAGCACTCGAGCGCCGAGCGGCTCGCGTAAGACAGCAGGCACGCGATGTATGTAGCCGACAGCTGTGCGGTATCCCGGGCGGCCGATGTCCTCGCCAACGGGACCACCGCGACAGCTGCGTTGGACTCGATTACTTCAGCGCGTGGGTACCGCTCGCAGTCCGGCGCTCCGCCCAGCCATGGCACGATCAAGGAGAGGTCGTCTTCGTCAATCTCGACGCGCATGCCCCCTCGGTGACCAGGCCCCTGCGCTTGTGGGGGCGCTACGCCTGCGTCCGGTGCCGGCTTCCAGTCGAGAACCTCAGGGTCGAGCACCCAGATCGCGCCTGAGCGTCGCGCGCAGACAACCTCCAGGCCGGCAAACGCTGAGGGCACGGTCGGTCAAGAACTCAGTCTCTTCACGGGTAGCGGCATTGATGAGGAGCGGCGCACTGGCGGGTCGGTGAACCGGCTGAGCTGAAGGACTGAGGGCTTCCATCACGGCCGACCAGCGCTCAACCGCCCAGCGGGCCCATTCCAAGCCTTCGGCCGTTCGCCGGTTAAGGAAGTCGCCCCACTCGGAGCTATCGGGGTTACCGCCCACCATGGGCGCAGCCTAACGGCCATCATCGCTGTGACAGCTCCTTCCGGTCCTTCCACGCCGGTGGGCGAACCTACCGTCCCGCTTTTCTCAGGAGACGCTCCTCTCCGCCGTGGCGGGCTGATTGGAGCGAGTTGCGGATGTCGCTGATCTTGCGGAACAGCCGGTGCGGGTTCTCGGGGACGTCGATAAAGCCCCAGCGGCGGTAAAACGCGACCGCTTGGTCGTCGATGGCGTCAACGACCACGAGCCGGGCGGCGGCGGTGTCGCTGGCCGCAACCGCGAGGCGTAGCGCTTCTGCGAGCAGGCGGCTGCCGAGCCCGTGGCGCTGGTAGCGCTGATCGACGGCGAGTCGTGCGATCAGGATCGTAGGGATCGGGTAGCGGGGCATCCCTCTTGCGTAGCGCTTCGGAGCGGCGTCGGGCCGGATCGACCCGGTCGTGAGGCTCACGTAGGCGGCCACAGACTCGGTGTCCATCACGAGGTAGGTGCGTGCCAGGTCGGCCTTCTGGCTGGCGAGCGCGTGATCGATCAGCCAGCGGTCAAGCTCGCTGTTGCCGCAGGCAAAGCCGCTGGGGTCGTGTTCGGCTCGCAGCGGGACGAGCGAGAACTCGCTCACGTATGGGTGATGCGTGGCAGGCTGAGCAGCTCGTCCAACGCCGGGACCCGCTGGCCGGGATCATCGAGCGCGGCCGCGAACGCGGCGAACGCACGGTCGCTCATCATCAGGTGCCGGCGCTCGTCAAGCACCGCTCGCGCGCGCCCCTCGGCCGCACTGAGCAGAAACGCGGAGACGGTCTGGCCGGAGGCTGCCGCGGCCTCGCGGATGACCGCGTCCTGTTCATCCGTTACACGGACATCGATTCTGCGGGAACGAATGCTAGTCGCCATGTCCGGACATTGTACCGACACCTGGAGCGGATCACCAGCCAGGCTGATCCCGCCATCAGCCATCCATGCAAGTCGCGCTTTCGCGACGCCACAGGCGTACCGGCCGGAGACGGCCGTTCCCTGGATTGCGCGGCGAGCACAACCGGCCGGAAGTTCGTCGTCAGCCTGTTAGCATTGACTGCATTGCTGACAGCAGGAGGCGAACGACGATGTCCACCCTGACAGTTCGAAATCTCGATGAGGACCTGAAGACGAGGCTGCGCGTTCGCGCCGCGCAGAACGGGCGATCGATGGAGGCCGAAGCTAGGGAAATCCTCCGCGCATCACTGGCCACGCAACCCCGCACAGGACTGGGCACCCTGATCCACAACAGGTTTGCCGGCCTGGGCCTTGACGAGCTGGAACTCCCGCCGCGCGACGAGCTGCCACGCATACCCGACCTCACGGCGTGATCGTTCTCGACACAAACGTCGTCTCGGAGCTCGCCAAGCCCACACCACACCCCACCGTGATCGCGTGGATCGACACGCAGAGCGAACTCGCGATCGCGGCGACAGCCTTGGCGGAGCTGCGCTTCGGCGTCGCGCGGCTCCCCGACGGCAAGCGCAGGACCGCACTGAGCGAGGCGATCGACCGGTTCGTGGCCGACGACCTACAAGGGCTGGTGCTCGCGTTCGACAGCGCATGCGCCGATGCATATGGTTTGATCGTCGCCGCCCGCGAACGGGCTGGGCGACCAATCGGAATCGCCGACGCCCAGATTGCCGCCACGTGCTCCGTCCACGACGCTGTGCTCGCCACCCGCAACACCAAAGACTTCCAAGGAACGGCAATCGCGCTGATCAACCCCTGGGACCCACCGACCACCAAGCCGTGACCGGCCCCTGCTTCCGTTTCGCCTCGCGCATTCTCTGAACCTCGCCGAGATGCGCGCTTCGCGCGGGTTGCGTTCACATGCGTGCGGGAATGGAGGGCGCCGTCGCTGGCTAGCGCTTGAGGCGCTCGTGCATTACGTCGGGCAGGCTCGAAGGCCACATATCTGGGACCAAGGGATTCGTTCTTTCGGTCCTAGCGCGCAGTTCCGGCTCATCGAAAAGCGCGGAGATGAGGTCGGCGGAACCGCCGACTCCTGCCCATGCATCGTCCCAGAGACTCGAAACGATCCAGCTCCTGTCCGCCGGGAACATCAACTCGGGCAGTGCGGTGAACCAGCGGCCGTCATTGCCGCGCCAAGCGCCCGCCTCACGCGCTCCCGCTTGCACCAGCACGTACCGGCATCCATAAACCAGCACCCGCTGAGCTTCGGGCAGAACGACATCGCTGGCGCCGGTGTCAAGAAAGCCTAGCCACCACGATTGCGGCGCGGTCTGCGCACCCAGCACCCGGATCAGGGCGTCATCAAATCGATCTTCGGCCTCGCGCATCTGCTCACGGCCCGACTCAAGGTCGAGCGGGAACGCGATGGTTGCGTACGCAGCGTAGATCGGTGGCACGCTCGTCGTGATCGACCGATCGTCGGTCACGACGGCATTGATCCATGCGACGTCTTCGTCGGTTCCGATGCGCCAGGCGCGGCCGTCCTTGAGTTGCGTGCGGTAGTTGGGCCTCGGCGACTCGGACATCCAAGCCAGCCTATACGCCCAGTAATGGGCCGGGGTGTCACTGCGACCTGCATCGGTCACGGTTGCGGCGTTTCCGACCCTGCGTCGTGAGACGTGCTTGGCGCGGAAGGTGCATCTGACTGTGTTGAGGCGCGTTGCTCGGCCGGCCTGGCGAGCGGATCAGGTGTGTCTTGCGACGTATTCGTCTAGAGCTTCGCGGCTGACGTCCGCCAACCGGCGACCTTGTTTGTGGGCGATCTCCTCGAGCGCTGACCGCACACCAGGCCTCACGCGGACGGTCAGCGCCGGCGTGTGCGCGCCGCTGCCGGTCAGGGATGGGCGGCCTGCGCGTCGCTGCTCGATTACGCGCTCAGCGAGTTGTGCGGCTGCCTCCTCGCTTAGGCTCGAGCCGTCGGGCAGGCGGACCTCTTCCTCGTCGAGGTTGATGTCGGGACCAACAGGCCCGATGCGTTGTGTCATGGCTTGCGTCCTTTCTTACGAAGCGCGGTGGGCATCACGTGGATGACCAGGAGACAGTCGGGTGTTTCGATCGCGACGATCTCGAGCTCGCGCTGGCGGGTGTCGTTCGCGATTCAGGTCAGCGCCTGCTGATCGGTCTGCGGGTCGGTCACGATTGTCGGCTCGGAAGTGGACATGACGTGGTAGGCGTGCGCCTTGCCGATCTTGTGGCGTCGCGCGTTGCGGCTGAACCGGATCGGCTTCGCACCCCTATTGTGTCATACACAATAGGGGACCCGCTTCGCTCACACCACAGGCATCTCGACGTCTCGCCCAGGATGCGCGCAATGCGCGGACGGCGGGCGAGTGGTGTCTCATCGTTTACTGGTGATGATCGCGGGGGGCAGACAGGGCGGAAGGGCTGCGGCCGAGCGTGGTGCGCAAGTCTCGCGCCATGTGCGCTTGGTCGAAGTAGCCGAGTGCGGCCGCGAGCCGAGCGAGTTGCACCGGCTCGCTGTCGAGGTGATCGATTGCCCGCTGCCGTCGTAACCGTTGCAGGACCTGTTTGGGGGAAGCGCCGACGTGCTCGGCGAACAGGCGCTGCATCGTGCGCGGCGCCATGGCAAAGCGGGCGGCTAGGTCGGCGACGCGCACGTCGGGTTCTGCGGTGCGCATGGCTTCCAGAACCGCCATCACGAGCGTTCGCTGCGGGTCAGGAGCCGGTCGCTGGGCGCGTAGGAAGCTGCTCACCGCGTGGATGGTCGCGCTCACGTCCCATTGTGCGGCTGCCACGGCGTCGTCGAGTTCCGCGCCCGCGGAGCCGAATGCGTCAGACATCGTCAGCGCGCGTCCGGTGATCGCCGAAACCGGGCCGGGTCGCAAGCCCGAGAACCCCCCGGGACGGAACTTGGTGCCGATCACCATCCCGTGTCCGTGGAGTTCGCGCACCCCGTGCGCGGAGCCGACCCCGTAGAGCCGGAGACCGCCAGGCTCCATTGCCAAGTTGACCGACGGGTCGGGCAGCAGCTCGCGGCGGAGCGCGGGCATCTGGCGGCGGTCCCAACGAACGACCCAGTGCTGCTCGACGACATCCGCCAGATCGGGCGAAGGAGCCACGCGGATCATGCCGGTGAGCGCGGAGGCTGAGCGAGGTGTGATCGGTAGGGGCACGATCGGTCGCATTTTTCCAAGCCGCGGCATCGTGCCGCTGCGATCATGAGGGCATGACCAACACCGACACAAGCACGCCGGCCGCGAGCGTGCAGCGCACCGATTTCGTCTCGATCCCGGTCAAGGACATGGAGCGAGCAAGGGCCTTCTACCGCGACACGCTCGGTATGCACAGCCCCAACTGGGAAGAGAACTGGCCGGAGATCGAGACCGGCAACGTCTCCGTCTACCTCATCGACCCCACCGGCATGGGGACAACGTTCTCTCCACACACCGCACCACTGGCGTTACGCGTCGCAGACGTCGCCGAAGCCAAGCGCGCGCTCGAGCAGCGCGGCGTCCAGTTCACCGGTGAGCACGACACCGGCGTGTGCAAGATGGCCTTCTTCAACGACACCGAAGGCAATGCCCTAATGCTCCACCGCCGTTACGCCCCCTGACGAAGCAACAAGGAGCATTACGTCTGTGGACGGTGAGACGAGAGAGCGATGGCTTCCAGAGCGGCCGGGGCTCCTGCTCTCATGCCAAGAGGCGCCTCTTGCACTCGCCGCCCACAGACGTGCGTTGCGCGGAAGGCGCGCAGGTGTCGGCCGGTGTGCTGGCTATGAGGACCAGGGGTTGACGAGATTGATCCCGAGGTTCTCGAAGTGACGGGTGTTGTGGGTGGCAAGCGTGGCTTTGCGCACAGCGGTGATCCCGGCGATCTGCACGTCACGGATCTCCAGTGTCCGGCCGGTGCGTTGACGCTCGGCGGCCATGGCGCCGGCGGCGAGTGCGGCTGGTTGGTCAAATGGCTGCACCCGGCCTTGGAGCTCGTCGGCGAGTAGCTGCTCAAAGGCGTCTTCGAGTTGCTGTCGACGGCGACCGGGTTCGAGCAGCTCGAGACCTGTCTGCACCTCGAACACGGTTATCGAGGTGGTCCAGATCGACTCCGCCGGCTGCTCGTCGAGCCATGCGACCACGACCGGCTCGGGGTCACGCCGCATCAACGCTGAGACCACGTTTGTGTCCAGCACGATCATTGGTCAAATTGCGCAGGGCGAACGGGTTGGCCACGGAGTTCGATGATGTCCTCGTCCAATCCGACCTTCGCGAAACGCGCCGCGATCCTGGAGCCGAGCTTGGCGGGAGGTTGGCCCTCGTCGCGTACCGCGTTGCGCAAGATGTCACGTACCTCTTCCTCGGTGCTGCGGCCGTGCCGGCGCGCGCGTCGCTGAAGCTTTGCTTTCACATCATCCTCGAGCTGCCTGATCAGGATCTGCGCCATGCCGCGATGATATCACGCTATCAAGTTGAACATCAGGCCAGCTTTCATCACACGACGGGCGCCATCCCGCGCCAGCCGATCCACCCGGGTTGCGCGGAAATGGCGCTTGAGCCGTGAAGCCGAGGAGTCGCGGGTTAGCAGCAGCCTGCGGTCGTGCGCTGCGCGGTTAGGCTGCCGGGGTGGAGATCGTTCCCGCCGAGCGCGCGGTCGAAATGGTTGCCGAACTGCTGCGCGCCAAGCCCGTCACGCCGGGCTTATCCTGCAAGGTGCGGGCTACCGACGGCCCAGGCGGCGTCGGCAAGAGCGCGCTCGCGGCACGAGTCAGCGAGGCGCTGGGAGGCTTGCCCGTCGTTCACACAGACGACTTCGCCAGTTGGGAGAACCAGTTCGACTGGTACCGGCGGCTGCTGGACCAAGTCCTGCGTCCACTCGCCGATGGCGGTCCGGCTCGATACCAGCGATTCGATTGGGAGCGCAACGTTCTGGCCGAGTGGCACGAGGTGGCGCCCTCCCCGTTCCTGATTCTCGAGGGAGTCAGCGCGTCACGCGAAGCGTTCAGACCGTATCTCACAGCGAGCGTCTGGATACACACCGACCGGGCCGAGAGACTTCGCCGCGGCCTACACCGAGACGGCGCGGAAGCCCTCCCCCGATGGCGGGAATGGATGGCCAGCGAAGACGACAACATCGCTCGTGAACAGCCCGACAGACGAGCCGACCTGATCATCAACGGAGAGAGCGGTCGGGGCCTAGCCCGAACCACGCCCCGCTTTGATCGCCAGGTGTCTCTCCACGCCGTGCGCCGATGCACCCGCAAAGCGCGGTAGGGAGGGCGGAGCCGGTCATCGGATGCGTCGCTGCAGCAGCGCTCAGCTCGGCGCGACGTCGGTGGCCGCGGCCCTCCGGTAGAGCATTGTCGACGAGGAGCGGTCCGCGCGTGTTGAGTCGTAAAACTGCGTCGTGAGAGCTACGTCGGGGGGGGGCAGGTCTAGGGTTGTGTCGACCGTCGCTGTCTGAGCCCTTAGGCGAGACGTTTTGCCTTCTGTGCGGCGAATCCTTCGTCGGTGAGGATGGCGGCCCAGGCGATCCGCACCTTCGATCCAAGCAGCGCCCTGTACTCAAGCCCGGCCGCTGTGGCCCGCAGATCCCCAGACTCGCCCTTGCTCTTCGAGCCCGTCCAGTGACAGCCAACAAGCATGAGGCCTGGCGCGAGGTCTACCCACCATGCACCCAGTTGCTTTTCTGCCTTTCTGTCCTGAGCCTCGTCAAGCAGCACCCGATAGCCGCAGCCCCTGGCTTCCAGGTCAGCCTCCAGTGCGGCAGCGCTCGTGTCAGGCAGATCGAAGGAGATCGCAACATCCGGGTCGCTCGCGCGATGGATGTTGACCCGGCAAGACGTTGTGCCGATCGCCTCGACTTCGAAAGGCCACCGCTCGAGACGACCGGTGATCTTGTGACGTCCGAGCTTGAGGGTCCAAGACACACCGTCAAGCTCGACCGTGCCCGCGGCACCTGAGATCGGCTTCGTGTTCGCGACAGAGGTTTCGCGTTTTTCAGCCACACGCTGAGGGCTGTGCCGGGCTGGGCTGTTGAGGGTTCGGACCGTGGTCCCAGGCGTCGTCCATGCCGCCAGGTGCCGGCGTCCGTGTCGGCGGTCGCGGCCGTCGACGGGCGGCGTGTGCCCGTCCGGTCGGCGAGCCGTCCGGCGGGGAACGGCTCGGCTTGGGAAGGGGAAGGTCACGCTGCTTGCCTGCTCGCTCGACTCTCCTCGACCCGCTCCGCCCGGGCGCGTTTCAGACCCGCCCGACCAGATGCTCACCTCAACCTGCATGGCGTGGAATGGCCGGTCCGACGCGACTGGGGCTGCGGTGTGTTCCTGAGCCAGCGAGACCGTCGGCATCTGCGCAGGGCGCGCAGATGCCGCTGCCGACTGTGCCGTGACCGTTGCTTTGCGATCTGCCCTCCTCCACTGACCATCGCCGTGGCGGCGACCGGCGACCGGCAGCCGGCGACCGGTCCGCGCGGGTCAGCCCGGGAGCTGAGCCGGCTCGGCTGGCAGGAGGTTGGTGACCCGCGACGGGATCAGAAACTCGCGGTGGCCCCGTCCTGGATCGGCGTGGGACTCGAACCTGGCCAGTCGCACGTCCGGCATGTCGATCGCCACCCAGACGCCCGGCCCTGCCTCATCAAGGGCGGGGCTGTCGAACCAGAGCAAGTCGCCGCGCAGGGTGCCGCGCATCGCCTGCTCGGCTTCCGCCGCGGACAACCGGGTGAACAGCCTCATCGCCAGCGACGTTATCTGACGGTCGCTTCCCTCGGGGCCCGCATGGCGCCGGCGAGATCACGGCGATGCTGCGGTGGCACGGCTGTCTCAGGTGAAAAACGTGGCGGTGTGAGCTATCCTGGTCTTGTCAGATAGCGATGGCAACCAGAGGGCGAGACCTTCTTCTGAACGTCCCCTTCCCGCGAAAGCAGCCTGATCTTCTGATGGCCGAAAGTCCATCCACGGGTGGGCTTTCCGCGTTTAACGGATGCACCGTGACCGCCGAGCGGCCGGCGCGGTGAGGGCGGCTCTCAAGGCAGGATGTCGTTCAGCGTCGCCGTGAAGCCGCTGCCGGACTCTTCCAGCTCGCCTTCGATGTGCAGTCGCGCCGGGCCGTTCTCGGTCCATAGATCCAGGAAGTAAGCCCAACCTGGCAGCTCCGGGTCGTCGGACCTGCTGATCGCCTCGACGGTATAGATCTCATGGGGCGGCAGCACCAGCGGCTCCGGGCAGTCGACCTCGACTCGTCTGCACAGGTCTTCAACGTCGAGCCGGTCGCCCGACAGCTCACGGAGCTCGTCGTATTCACCATCAACCACAAGGTCGACCACGCGCGCCAGAGCGCGATACATCCCCTCGGGCATCAGCTCTTGCGTTTCATCGAACTCGACGTGTCCGCCCAGCTCATGGCCTGGCGTCAGCCCCAATCGGCTGAAGAAGTAGTCCTCGCATGCCGCGCGCGCCTGGCGGCACACGCCCTTAGGCAGACCTGCGGCGCGCAGGCCGAAGACCCCCGCCTCGAGAGCGTCCCCCAGCGTCTCGTGCCGGCGAGTGAGCTGAGCGGTCACGGCGCGACCGTGCTCGCAGTTGCGGGCCACGGAAACGCCGGCCAGCAGGACCGATGGGGCGTCGTGGCGGCTGTAACCAGGGCAGCCCCGCACCGCGGAGTGAAGGACGATCAGATGGTCGCCCATCGCGCCTTCATCGCCGCTCGCGCGCTGGACGTCGGTCCCGATCGATCATCTCGCTGAGCCCATCTTGGTCGTGCTGCCATGGCTGATCATCCTACGAGCAATCTGGCGCTCTCAGTTCGCTCGTGCGGTGCGCGGGTCAGGCGCGCTGCGCGAACATCGCGGCAAGCTCAGCCCGCGAGCTGACGGTGAGCTTCTGGAAGATGTGTGAGACGTGCGTCTTGACTGTCGCCCGAGTCACGAACATACGCTCGGCTATCTGCGGGTTGGTGAGGCCGTCGGCAACGTGCTCAACCACCTGCAGCTCCGTCGGCGTCAGCGCATCCCAGCCTCGCGCGGGCCGGCCGCGCACTCCACGAGAGCGACGTACCCATGCGAGCGCCGCGGCGGGGGGCATCGCCGCCGCCGCGCGGCGGCTCGCCGCCGCGCCCTCGACTCCGAGCTCAGCGACAACCAGCGCGTCGAGTGCGGTGATCGCGGGCGCGAGCAGCTCTGACCGAGCCAGGCGGAACTCGGATCGCAGCCGCCCGGAGACACCGAGCAGGCGCGCCGCGCGGACGTGGTCATGGCGGCCTGCCGCTGCCTGAGCCAGGATCTCCAGGAGCTCCGGGACGCGGTCCATCGCGGGCCGCCGGATGCGTTGGTCCAGGGCGCCGTGCGTGAGTTCCTCCGCCTCGCTCCACCCCTCCGCGGCGATCGCCAGGCGGCCAAGTTGCTCACGCGCCCGCGCGGTCAGCGAATCGGTGCACAGGCGCTCGGCCAGTGCCAGCGCCTCCCGTGAGCGCGCGAGCGCCACGTCCACGTCGTTCATCGCGGTTGCCACCTCGGAGAGGGCGAGCAGCGCCTCACACAGTGTCCACCCGTGGTCCATGCCGCTGAGGACGAGTTCTTCCAGAGGGGCGCGGGCCGCGTCCAGTCGGCCAAGTTCCGCGTGTGCGCGCGCGAGCTCGATCCGGGTGATGGGCAGGACCATGAACGCCCCGCTGGTGACCGCCGCCGCCTCACTGGCTTGGAGCCGCACCCAGGCCGCCTGCGCCTCGCCCTCCAGCAGCTCCAGCCGCGCGAGGAGGACCTGTGCAAAACCTTCGGTCACCGGGTCGCCGAGCCTGCGGGCGGCCGCCAGGCCTGATCGGAACAGCTCACGCGCCCGTTCACGCTCGCCGCCGGCCTGGGCACACCAGCCGAGCCCGATGGCCCGCCAGGCTTCGCCCTCGAGCCCGGTCCGCTCGATTGACGGGAGGGCCTGGTCGAGGACGCTCTGCGCCGCCTCGTATTCGCCGGTCATCAGGTAGGACCAGCCGTAGGTGGTGAGCGCCGACATCAACGTCCAATCCTGCTGAGACTCCGTTGCGAGCCTGATCGACTCCAGGAAGCCGGAGCGGCTGCCGACCGGGTCCTGGGCCATCTGGATCGCGGCGAGGGAGAATCTCGCTCGTGCCTGCGTCGGCGTGTCGCCGCACGCCGTGGACACGGCCAGCGCCTCCTGAAAGCTCTCGATCGCGGAGCCGTAATCGCCGCGATATGAAGCGAGGTGAGCGCGCGACCAGAGTCCCCTGGCACGCATGGCCGGCGACTCCAGCGAGGAGGCGGCCAGCGCACGTTCGATCGTGCGTTGCCCCGCCAGGAAGCGGCCGCGCATGTTCCACCACATCGTCAGGCCGACGGCCAGCCGCAGCGCCTTGCCCGGATCGCGCTCCAGGCCGTGAAGGATCGCGGCGTGAAGGTTCGCGCCGTCGGGTTCCAGCCGGGCAAGGCAGTTCAGGTTGCGCGGTGTCTCGAGCTCCACGCCCGCCGCCTCGGCGAGCCCCAGGAAGAAGTCCAGGTGACGGCCGCGCAGAGCGCTGTGTTCGCCGCTCTGCTCGAGCAGTTCCAGCCCGTACTGGCGGATCGTCTCGAGCAGGCGGTAGCGCGCCTCACCGTTGCTCTCGTGGGCCTCCACAAGCGACTTGTCGACCAGGGAGGTGAGCAGGTCCACGATGTCCTTCCCACGTATCGTGCCGTATCCACAGATCGCTTCGGCGGCCTCCAGCGACCAACCATCGTGGAACACCGCCAGTCGCTGAAAGAGCGAGCGTTCCTGCTCCGCAAGCAGCCTGAAGCTCCAGTCAGCCGACGCGCGCAGCGTCCGGTGTCGAGGCGCCACGCCCCGCGCTGAAGCTGTCAGCAGCCGGAAGCGCTCGCTGAGCTTCGACGCGATCTGCTCCACGGGCATCATTCGCACACGCGCGGCTGCGAGTTCGATCGCCAGCGGGATGCCGTCCAGCTCGCGACAGATTCGCGCCACCGATGCCGCGTTCTCCGCGTTCAGCGTGAACCCGGCAGACGCGCGCCGCGCCCGGTCCAGAAACAGCTGTCCCGCGTCTGAGGACTCCACCGCGTCCACATCCGCCGATCCGTCGCGTTCGGTGGCCGGCACGCCGAACGGTGGCACCAGCCAGTCCGCCTCCCCCTGAACCCCGAGTGGCTCACGGCTGGTGGTCAACACCGCCACGCGCGGGCAGCCTCGGAGCAGGGCCTCCGACAGCTCGGCGGCCGCCGGCAGCAGATGCTCACAGTTGTCCAGCACGACCAGAGCACGGCGTTCGCGCAGATGGTCGACGGCCGCGTCGGTGAGCGATCGGCCAGGGAGGGGGCGAACGCCCAGTACGCCCGTGAGGGCGGGAGCCACCGTGGCGCCGTCCTCGAGCGGTGCGAGCTCCACCCACCACGTGCCGTCGGGGAACTCCTCTCGCAGATCCCCGGCAACCGCGGCAGCGAGCCGCGTCTTACCCACGCCGCCCGCCCCCACGAGCGCCAGCAGCCGCGTGCCACTCAGAGCTTCGGCGACATCCCGCCGTTCGGCGGCGCGCCCGACGAAGCTCGTCAGCTGCAGCGGCAGATTGTTAGGCCAACGAGACTCCGACACGCCAGCGCACAATGTAGGACGCCGTTGGCGGCTTCGCGTCGTCCCACGCCGCCAACCCCAACCCCCAACCCCCAGCCCGCGGCTCCGGCTAAACCCGCAGCGGTTCGCGAAGTTCGCAGCGGATCTGACCGAGTCTCGGCATGCCGTCGTCGAACCCATGATCAATCCGGTCCGCTCGGGTCCTCGAACTCCGCTGGACCCGAAGCTCCGCGCGGGTCCCGGCACCCCGCTCAGGTCCTGGAACTCCGCGCGGTATCTGGAGCTGAAGCTGCGGGTTGCGGCGACACGCGGTCACCGCAACCCGCGGGCCGGCTACTTCCTCCTGCGCCGCTTCACCTTCACGGCCCTGAACGTGACAGCCCTGTTCACCGTTGGCCTGCGGCTCCCGGTCGGGGTGACCGTCAGCTGAGCACCGATCCGCTTCAGCCGCCTGAGCAGCTTCGCGTCCCGCGCGGGCAGCACGAGCCTCAAGGTCTCCCGCCTGCCGGCGGTGATCGCGTAGCGGTGTTGAGCGAGCGTCAGCCGCTTCGTCCTCGGCTTGGCGTGTTTGGTCTTGCCGCGCCGGATGATGGCGCTGATCGCGGTTGTGAGCTTGCCCTTGAGATGCTCGACCGCCATGAGCTTCACCGTGCCCGCGCAGGCAGCCCCACGGCACGCCAGCACGACTGTTGCCACCCGTCCGCGCACCCTGAGTGAGGCGATCCGCACCGCCGGTCTCGTGGCCGCGGCATGAACCGGTGTCGGGTTGGCCGATGGCGCCGAGCCGGTGGCGGACAGAGGCACCGTGGCCACCGGCGCCGGGGCGACCGTCAGAGAGAGCGCGTCGTTGACGGTCTGCGCCGGCGGGCCAGCGTCTGTGTCTGTGACGATGAACAGGCTATGCGCGGCGCTGGTCGGCGTACCTGAGATGACGCCGGTCGCGGCGTCCAGCGACAACCCGGCCGGTAACGACCCGGTTGTCACGGCCCAGTCCGCCTGGCCGCTGCCGCCCAGCGCGGTCAGCCTGGCGCTGTAGGGGTGGCCGACGGTGGCCGCCGGGAGGTCCGTGGTGCCCGCGGTCAACGCCGCTGCCGAAACGTCGAAGAACGACGAGTAGGACAACCCCCCTCCGATCGTGACTGGCACCACACAGTCGGTGGCGTCCTGGCACCAGAGCGCCGTCGTCAGCATGGTGCTTGCGCCGCCACTGGGGAGATCACTCAACGCGGACCAGGTTCCAGCCGTCTCGGTTGTGACCGTCGGCACCTCTGTCAGGCTCGGTGTGACCGTCAGCCCGACGGCCACACAGTCCTCAAGGTCAAAGCAGCTGATCGACGAGAGCGACGCGACGGAGAACACCACCGCCCCGTAGCTGACGGTCCCGCCGGCGATCGATGATGGTGCCTGCGGGATCCCGCCCACGATCGGTATGGCCAGACCAAAGGCACCACTGCTGGTTGAGTACGAGCCGGCAGCCACGCAGCTGCCCGCGCTCGGGCAGCTGACGGTCGTGAGGCCGGTTGTGACCCCGCCGAACGGGGCCGGGGCCAGCGCGGTCCACGTGGTTGCGCTGGAACCAGCAGGTGCCGGCGCGGCAACGCCCGTCGGATCCGGGCCGCCGAGGGTAACCGTCCAGGGCGTGCTGTTGACCACGGCCCCGTCCGGGACGGCGTAGCTTCCCACCGCCTGGCACGCGCCTGCGGGGGGACAGGAGATGGCTGTGAGATTGGCGCCAGTGGCGGCGGAGCCGCCGCTGGGCAGGCCGCTGATCTCGGTTGCCGTCCACGTGCCCGTGAGTGACCCGGTCGTGCTCAGTGGCATCTGCTTGGCAGCGGCGTCCTGGTAATAACCGACCGCCGTGCAGCTCGTCGCCTGGCAGGAGACGCCGGTCAGCATCGACTGCTGCGCTGCGGCGCCGGCGGCCGCGTCGGGTGCGCTCGGCAGGGAGGGCGCCTGCGGGGTGCCGAAGCTGACGCCGGTACCGCTGAGCGTGAACGGCATGACGAGCGGAGCTTCGCCGCCGCTGCTGTTGGCGTAATACCCGACCGCGACGCATGAGGCGGCGTCCATGCACGAGACCGCGCTGAACGCGTCAGGAGCGGTCGCACCCGAAGCCGCCAGGGGCGGCGCGGTCGTCGGGGCCACCGGCTCACCCCACACGTGGTTGTGCTCGACCAGGACAAACGACCCGCCGGAACTCCCCGACCGCTCAACGCCGACGGCGACACAGTTCCCCGTCGTCGAACATGTGATGCCGGTCGGGACCACGAGGCTTCCCAACCCGCCTGCGGCCGTCAGGGTCGGGGTCTGACCCCAGACCACGCCGCTCGTAGCCGCGCTGGCGCGCGATGCCGCCGCCAGAGCGGCAAATCCGACGCACAGCATGGCCAGGACGGCCAGCACTGCCCGGCGCCCGGACCAGCCGGCCTGGCGATTGACTGCATCAGTCACAAGAACTCCCTTTCCGTTGTTCAGCCCCAGCGCGATCCGACCCCAGCGCGATCCAATGCGGCGCGATTCGAGGCGGCGCGATCCAACCGCGGCACGCGCGGCACGCGCGGCCGGCGGCGCCGCGTCGCACTTCATCCGTCCTGAGGCCCGTCCGTGGGCAGAGCAACTCAGGCTAGGTCGCGTCCGCGCCGGGAACATCGGCCAGCTGGGCGATATTGCGGCCGGGCCGCGCGACGCGGAGATCGGCCGCCGGTCCGTCCTGCCGCGCCGCCGATCAATCCCGGTCTCAGCCCGCTGGTCTGCTGCGAGCGGCGGACGTCACGTAGAACCTGGCGGTCCCAGGTCGCAAGCGCGAGGCACGCTCACCGGCCAGCACGCGGCCGTGCAAGCGGTGGAGCTCTTGATGGCGCAGGATCATGGCTGCGCACGTCCACAGCGCGCCGGTCATCAAGCCGAGCAGGCCGACCAAGAACATCGCGTCGCCGGCCAGCGCGCCCGCGAGCCCGAGCAGCGCAGCGACCATCAGGGCATCACGCAGGACCACGGCCTCAGCGTGCCGGTTGGTCCTCACGTCGAGGTCCGCCGGGAGGGTGGGCGCCTCCTGCGCCTTGCGCAGCGACGGCACCACCGTCAGCGCGGCCGTCAGGCCCGTGAACCCGGTGCAGTAGATGATCGCCCGGGTCACGTCGTGAGGGCCAGCGGCCAGGGCCCACCCCATCCCGACCGAACCGTACGTGAGCGAGAGCGCGCCCGCTCTGGCCCATTCCCTAACCACCGGCTTCAACGACTGTCGATGCACGCGGGGTGAGTATCGCGCCGACGGCGACGCACAACAACGCCCCGTCAGCGCGGGCGCAGCGCACGTCGGGCCTGCATCGCCAGCCGTCGCCCAGCGGCCCGGAGGTCTGCGTCCATCCGCAGCTTGCATTGACTAGACAGCTATCGGCGTTGTTGTCGGCTGGATGTGAGTGGTAGAACCATGGTCGGTGGTGGGCCGGCAGGAGCCCGCCGTGTGAGGGGCCCGGTCTCTTAAAAATGGGGGATGTGTGATGCGCTCGGCCAGTCTGTTCTGTTCGGTTCGATTCCTACGACGGTCTGCGCTGGGCGGCTTGCTGGCCGGGCTGGTTGTGGCGTGCGGCGCGCCGGGGGTCTCGCTGGCGGCCGTTGGCTGCGGACTCGCGCATCCTGCGGGTGAGACGGGCGTCTCGACCTGGACTGACCTGCAGGCCCTGGTCGGCGCGGTGCCGAGTGGGGGGTCGGCGACGTTCTATCTGGAGGCGTCAACTGACCCCTCGGGGACCTGGGTCGAGGACGGGGTCGCGTCTGATGGCGCGGGGCAGCTGAAGGTCGCGGCGGGCGCCAGCGTGACGCTTGACCTGAACGGATGTGCGCTGTCGATCACTGATCCGGGCACCGACGGCAGCGAGGCGGGTTTGGCTGCGATCAACGTCCCCGGTGGTTCAAACCCGGCGAGCTTCACCGTCGAAGACACCTCGGCGGGCCAGCACGGAACCCTGACGGTGACCGGCGGCAGCAGCACTGCATCCAGCTCGGGTGGCGGTGCCGGAATCGGTGGTGACGGTGGAGGCAACGGGGCCGCGGGTGAATCTGCGGGCACGATCGTCATCCAGAGCGGCGCCGTGACCGATCCGCGTGGCGGGGGTGGCGGCTTCACCGCCGGTGGTGGTGCAGGCGTTGGCGGCGGTGGTGGTGGCGCTGGTCCAACATCCGGAGCCGCTGGCGGCGCTGGTGGGAACGTGACCGTGAGCGGCGGCGCGCTGAGTGGCGCGCAGGGCGGTGGCGGTGGCGGCTTTGATGGAGGTGGCGCCGGGATTGGCGGTGGTGGTGGTGGGAGTAATGCCGATGGAGCCGAAGGCTCTGGCGGTGTTGGTGGGAGTGTGACCGTGAGCGGCGGTGTGTTGAGTGACGCGCATGGCGGTGGCGGTGGTGCCGGTGGTGGAGGTGGCGCCGGGGTTGGTGGCGGCGGTGGCGGCGGTGGTGCCGCTGCACTCGGAGCCACTGGCGGTGCCGGTGGGAGCGTGACCGTGAGCGGGGGTGTGTTGAGCGGCGCGCAGGGCGGCGGCGGTGGCGCCTTTGGTGGTGGTGCCGGCGTTGGCGGCGGCGGCAGTGGAGAGCTCGCCGGCGCGGGCGGTGCCGGCCCCAGTGTCACCCTCAAGGGCGGCTCCCTCATCGGCGCACGGGGCGGCCTGGGCGGCATGATCGGCGCCGGCGTGGGTGGTGGTGGAGGCGACTTGGGGTCTGGCGGATCGGGTGGCTCGGTTGAGGCCAGTTCCGGTGACACCACCGTGTCCGGTCAGTTCGCGGGGTCGTTCACCGTCGATCAGGGCGCGACGGTCACGGTGGGGGCCGCCGGCGACACGTCAATCGGTGCTGGGAACACGCTGACGCTGGATGGAGCGTCGAACAGCAACAGCGGCGCGATCGATCTCTACGGAGCGTTGGCGACCAGCGTTAAGGCGTCCCTCGGCAACGAGGGTTCGATCGCGGTGCACGGTTCGGTGTGGTCCGCGGACGGACAGTCCGCCACGGGGGCCTTGACATCGAGCTCAACTCCGGTGTCGCTGGCTGACTCGCTGTCGGTGACCGGGAATGCTTTTAGAGTTCAGTTCTCAGGCTCCGCGGCTCATCCGGACGTCTGGGTGTTCGCGCCCTCGTTCGCCTCCTCGGGAGAGGCACTGCCGGCCTTGGCTGCGGGCCACGAGTGGCAGACCACAGCGGCGGATCTGGTTCCGGGAGCGGCGATCGGGACGGGCACGCCGCTGGCCATGCTCGCCAACGGTGGCGTGGTGGCCTTGAGCGACACCGTCGCATCGGGCTGTTCGGCGATCGGCACGGAGGTCCCGGTGTCCAGCTGGCCTGCGTTGCAGGTCGACGCCTACACCTCCGGTACGTACTACCTGACCACCGCGCTCACCGAGTCCACCAGCTCCTATCCGGGCCACAACCTCGCGGTGCCCGGCGGCGTCAGCATCACGCTCGACCTCTGCGGCCGGCAGCTGTCGATCACTGATCCGGGCACCGACGGCAGCGCGGCGGGCTTGGCTGCGATCAACGTCCCCGGTGGTTCAAACCCGGCGAGCTTCACGGTCGAAGACACCTCGGCAGGCCAGCACGGGATCCTGACGGTGACCGGCGGCAGCGGCGCTTCAGGAACCTACGCGGGTGGTGGTGCCGGAATCGGTGGTGACGGCGGAGGCGACGGGGCCCCGGGTCAGTCTGCGGGCACGATCACCGTCGCCGGCGGCACGGTCGCCGACGCCCAGGGCGGCCAGGGCGGTGCGGGCACGGGTGGTGACGGTGCCGGGCTTGGCGGTGGTGGTGGTGGCGCCTTCGGGGCGGGCGGTGCCGGTGGCAGCGTGACGGTCAGCGGCGGCGGAGTGGTGAGCGGCGCGCAGGGCGGCCACGGCGGCCAGTTTGGTGGTGGTGGCGCCGGGGTTGGTGGTGGCGGCGGCGGCGACATCACCGGGCGCGGTGGCGCGGCCGGCGGTGTGACCGTCAGCGGCGGCGGAGTGCTGAGCGGCGCGCAGGGCGGCCAGGGCGGCCAGTACGGCGGTGGTGGTGCCGGCGGTGGTGGCGGTGGTGGCGGCGCCGACGAGGGCCCGGGTGGTGCGGGCGGTGGCGTGACGGTCAGCGGCGGCGGTGTGGTGAGCGGCGCCCAGGGCGGCCAGGGCGGCCCGGGCGGCGGCGGTGGTGGTGCCGGCGTTGGCGGTGGCGGCAGCGGAGACTTTGCCGGCTCGGGTGGTGCCGGCCCCAGCGTCACCCTCCAGGGCGGTTCATTCAGCGGCGCAACGGGCGGCCTGGGCGGCGCGGCTGGCGGTGATGCTGGCGCCGGCGTGGGTGGTGGTGGCGGCGACAAGGGGCCTGACGGCTCGGGTGGCTCGGTTGAGGCCATCTCAGCGAGCACTGCGGTGGCCGGCCAGTTCGCGGGCTCGTTCAGGGTTGATCGCGGGGCGACAGTGGCTGTGGGGGCCGGAGGGCTGTTGCAGTTGGATGACACGGCCGCCGGAAGCCTGGTCAACAGCGGCACGATCGACCTGGCCGGGAAGCTGGCCGGCGCGGGTTCGTTGGCGAACGCTGGCTCCATCACGGTGAGTGGCCCGGGCTGGTCGGTGGATGGGCACGGGCCTGGCGCCGCGCCCGTTGTGCCCCTGTCTGTGACCGGGAACGTCTTTGATGTGAGCTTCTCTGACCCGCCGCAGACCCTGCCGGATGTGTGGGTGTTCGCGCCCTCCTTCGCATCCTCGGGGGAGGCGCTGCCGGCCGTCAGCCCGCCGGCCGGTTGGGTGCAGCAGGGACAGGGTTGGTCCTCAGGGCAGGCGAGCGTCACGGCCAGCACGCCGCTGGCGCCGTTGAGCAGTTCAAAGGCCGCCCCGTACCCGGTGGCGTTGACGGCGGTGAACCTGCGCGTCACGACAGCGGCCGGCGGCCCGTCGGTGGCTGCGCCGGTGTTCGGCCAGACTGAGACTGTCAGTGAACAGGTCACGGGCGCCGGCGTGCCGGCCGCAGGTGGGCTGGTGCAATGGTCCCTTGACGGCGTGAAGCTCGGCGCGCCCGTGCCGGTTGACGGGCAGGGGTTTGTGAGCTCACCGGCTCTGACGGGCCTGGCCGTGGGTGTCCACACGGTCACCGCCGCGTTCCTGGGAGGCGGGATGTTCACGGCCTCCTCTGCCAGCTATCAGATCACGGTCGCCAAGGCGGCGACGCAGACCACGGTGGCGCTCAGCAATGCGTCGCTGACCGCTACGGTCTCGCCGGTGGCCCCCGGCGCGGGCTCGCCGTCGGGCACGGTGGAGTTCTTCGTGGGCGGCCAGCCGGTCGGCAGCGCGCCGCTCGCGGACGGGGTCGCGGTGCTGGCCTACAGCGCGCCGGCGGGCGTGTCGGTGTCCGCGAGCTACGGCGGTGACGGCTCGTTCACCGGTTCCGCCTCCGCCGGCTCCGCGGTGCTCGCACCGGCGGCGGTGATCGACCCGAGGATCACGGCCACGATCCATTCCGCGTCCCACCGGACGCGGTATGGCTGGTATCGCACACCGGTCACGGTCGTGTTCCACTGCACCCCCGGGAGCGCGGCGCTGGTCGGGCGCTGCCCAGCTGCTGTGCGGCTGAGCCGCAACGGCCGGGGTCAGTCGCTCAGGCGCACGATTCACGCGAGTGACGGCGGCAGTGCGACCGTGGTGGTCTCCCACATCAACATCGACCGCTCCCGCCCCCGCCTCAGGCTCACCGGCGTGCGCCGGGGGTGGACGTACCTGGCCCCGGGCCCGCGGGTGCGGTGCACCGCCACAGATCGCGTTTCCGGGATCTCCGGGGGTTGCAGGATCCGCTACAGCCGCCATCACGGGCTCGTGACCTATCGCGTGAGCGCGATCAGCCGGGCCGGGATCGCCACCGCCGTCAGCGGTGTCTACCGGACCGCTGCGCTGGTGATCGTCGGCGCCCGGCAGCAGGGCGGCAGCTACGTCCTCAGCACCGGCCACTTCTACAGGGTTGAGGTCTACACCCCGCGCAGGCCGGTGGCCTACGCGTTCGCCTCGCCGCTGGGAACGCTGCCTGGGCCTGGGATGAAGCGCATGCGCTCGATCGGCGACGGGGATTGGCTAATCACGATCCACATCACCGCGATCATGGCTGAGCACCGCTACTGGACCCTGGGCGTTGAGATCGACCGCGGCCTGCGCCGCATCCCGATCCGGATCGCCTGAGCGACCGGAGCGCCTGAGAGACGAGGGGCACGAGGATCCCCGGGGGCACGCTGACGCGGCCCTCGGGGACGGATCCGTCGGCGTGTGTGGGCCCCACCTTCGCTTGGGCTGAGGGCGTATCCCGTCTGCCATGCGCGAGCCGCCGACGCTCCGGCCGCCTGGAGCTGACCGGTGGCCCCGGGGCGCGCCGATCCAGCCGCCCGCGGCGCGGAGTGACCGCCTGGCGCCCGCCTCCGCGGCGGGCGCCAGGCGGTCACTCACTGCGCCGCTGGGTCCGCGTCAGGGTCAAGCAGCTCAGCGCCGTGCAGCAGCGTGAGGCTCGCGTCGGGGAAGTTCGCGCGCAGCTCCAACTCCCCGCCCAGCGCCGCCACCTGGCGTGCCAGCGCGATCAGCGCGCCCAGGTCATCCTCCGGCAGCTCCCCGAGCGTGTCCGGGAGCGCCTCGGCGATCGTGGCGCCCGCCCGCGCGCGTGCGCGGCGCAGCTCATGCAACCGCGCCTGGGCTCGCATCAGCAGGCGGTAGCCGCTGACCTGCTCCTCGTTCAGCGCTCGCTGGTTGCGGATCTCTCGCCAGTTCTTAGTGTCGGCCATGCTTGATTGTCGCCCAGGCTTCTGAGGTGTTTGTCGTAGAGGCGGTCAGCCAGCGGGATGTTGCGCGCATACCAGCCGCGCCAATCGTTGGTCTTGTCGCCGCCGATCAGCACGATCGCGCGGCGCTGGGGGTCTGACGCGAAGAGCATGCGCAGGTTTCCGCCGACCGAACGCAGCTCCTTCATGTGGTGGTGACGGGAGCCCTTGACCGAATCGACGAACGGCCTGCCGAGACCCGGCCCGCTGCGCTGCAGTTCATCGAGTGAGGCCGCGATACGGGACGCGTCGCGCTGGCCGAGGTTGCCGAACCAGCTCTGCGCCTGCTCGGTCAGCTCAATCTCCCACGCCACCGCAACAACGTAGGCCAGCGGCCTCACGGCGGTCAAGCCGCATCATGGCCGCTGCCGGTGAGAGCGTGCAACGTGCGCCAAGCCCTGCGCTGACGCCCGTGCCACCAGCTCGCAACGTGCGCAGGATGGTCCGCCGCGGGCTCAGCCGCCCGCGACAGCCACGCCGCGGGCGCCGCGCAGGAAGGCCGCCAGCTCCGCCTCGCGCTCGCGGGCCAGCTCCAGGCTGGGCGGGTCTACCTCAACCTGCGGCCCGCCGGGCGGATAGCGCGTCCGGATCCGGCTTGCGCGCCCGTCACGGTGAAAGACGTAGCAAGACGCCGCCAGCGGCTGCGCCTCCTCGCGGGCGCACACGCCCAGACGTTCGAGCACATCGTCCGCCGCCAGCACGCCCGCTCCCCGGGCGATCCCGGCCGCGCGCGGCAGGCCGGTCGCCGCCGCATCGCCAATCACGTAGAGCATGCTCTCCTGCACGCGGCCGTGGGTACCGACTGAGACCAGCGGACCCGGGCCCTCCAGGTGGGCCAGGCAGGCGGCACGCTCGTGAGGCGGGATCAGGAAGGCGCGGCGGTAACGGAGCTCACGTCCGTCCTGGCTGCGCAGCAGCCCGTCCTGACTGGCGTCGAGGTCGACGATGAAGCCGGTCTCCAGCTCGACGCCTGACTCAGCAGCCGCGTGGATCAGGTGGGCCGGCGCGTCTGCGCCGACCGCGGCCAGCGGCGTCGGCTCCGGTGTTGCGACGGTGACGCTCGCCTGTCCGCTGCCGCCGGCCAGGAGGTTGGCAAGTGAGAAGGGTGCGGGCGGGCACCGGTACGGGAGTCCGCACACCGCAACCAGCGTGGCGCCGCGCCCCACGTCAGCAGCGTCACCCACGTCACCCGCCGCACCCACGTCACCCGCGTCACCCACGCCACCCGCGTCACCCACGCCCCCCTCGTGCCAGGCGGCCGCGCCGCCCGGGTCCCAGGCCCAGACCGCCCGCGGCCAGGACGGGAGCCGCGCCGCGCCTCGCAGCGCCAGTCCCGGAGCGGCGATCACGGCGTCCGCGCGGACGCTGCCGTCCGCCAGCGCCACGCCGTCCGCGTGGGCGGCGAGCACCGCTTGCGGGCGCACCTCGACTCCCGGCAGGAGGATCTCGGTGCCGAAGCTGCGCGGCTGGGCGCCGCGGGCGGCAACGTCGATCGCGCCCGCCAGAAAGCTCGCTCGGCCACCGGTGCAAAAGAGCGTGACGCGGACGGCTGCGGTCCCGCGGGCGCTGAGCCTCGCGGCCGCGGCCAGGCCGCCCGGCCCTCCGCCCACAACCACAACGTGAGGAAGCTCTGCCATCGCTCGCCGCGCGACTTTAGTGAAGCGCGCGCGGTGCGGGGGCCCCGCACCGCGACCCCGCCCCGTGCCGCCCCCGCCCCCCGCGCGCCCTCACTGCCCGCAAAGGCCCCGCCACCGCCCCGCCAAGGCTCCGTCCTGTCGGAACGTCACACCCGCCGGGCCGCCTTGCTCCGCGCGGGCGATTGCCGTGCGTGGCCGGCTGCAGCAGACTGCAGCGCAGCCGTGATTACAGTGAGCGGCGGCTCCTGCCCGCAGGCGCTCCGAACGCATCAGAGAGAGAAAGTGGTGGACTAGAGATGTCAGTCGCGCAAGGTTCGGCCCTACTTCACTTCACGCGCAACGGCGCCTACGGGCCCGACGGCGCCGAACTGCTCGTGCTGGAGCGCGGCGAGGGCGCGTACGTGTTCGACACCCACGGCAACCGTTACGTCGACGGCCTCTCGAGCCTCTACTGCGCGCAGATCGGCTACTCGTTCGGTGAGGAGATGGGCGCCGTGGCCACCCAGCAGTTGCAGGAGCTCGCCTTCAACACGATGTGGAGCACCGCGCACCCCCGTGCGCTGGAGCTGGCCGACCGGCTGGCCGGGCTCGCCCCCGACCCGATCAACAAGGTCTTCTTCACGTCCGGCGGGTCGGAGTCGGTGGAGGCCGCCTGGAAGATCGCGCGCCAGTACCACGTGGCCAACGGCGAGCCCCAGCGCCTGAAGGCGATCGCGCGTCGCACCGCTTACCACGGGGTCACGCTCGGCGCGCTGGCGCTGACCGGCGTGCCCGCCTACAAGGAGATCTTCGGGCCTCCGGCGCTGCAGGTCCGTCACGTCTCCAACACCAACGCCTTCCGCAGCGAGCTGCAGGGTGAGGCGCTGACCGCCAAGCTGCTGGCGGAGCTCGAGGCCACGATCCTCGAGGAGGGGCCCGACACCATCTCCGTGATCGTCGCCGAGCCGGTGCAGAACGCCGGCGGCTGCCTGGTGCCGCCCCCCGGCTACTGGCCGGGCCTGCGCGAGCTGGCGGACCGCTACGGGATCCTGCTGCACGCCGACGAGGTGATCACCGGCTTCGGGCGGATCGGCGAGTGGTTCGCGGTTGAGCGCTTCGGCGCCACCCCGGACCTGATCACCGTCGCCAAGGGGCTCACCTCCGCCTACGCGCCGATGGGCGCCGTGCTGGTCTCAGACCGGGTGGCGGCGCCGTTCTACGAGGACAACCGCACGCTGCTGCACGGGATCACCTTCGGCGGGCATCCGCTGAGCGCCACGATCGCGCTCAAGAACCTCGAGATCTTCGAGCGTGAGGGCGTGCTGGAGAACGTCAACGAGCACGAGGCGGGCCTGCAGGAGCGCCTGCTGACGCTCAGGGACGAGTTCACGATCATCGGTGACGTGCGCGGCGCCGGCTTCTTCTGGGCGGTGGAGTTCGTCAAGGACGATCAGAACACGCGCCTGGACGCGGATGAGCGCGAGCGCCTGCTGCGCGGCTACATGCCGCAGGCGATGCTCGACGCCGGCCTGATCGCGCGCGCCGATGACCGCGGTGACGCGGTCATGCAGATCGCCCCGCCGCTGATCTCCGACGACGCGATCCTCGATGAGATCGTGGAGAAGATGCGCACCGTGCTGCGCGGCGCTGAGGCGGTGGTGCTCGGATGAGCCAGACACAGCTGAACGTCGTGGGCGGCGAACTGGTCGGCGCGCTTGAAGGCGCCACGCGCGAGGTCCGCAACCCCGCCAGCGATGAGCTGATCGCGCTGGTCCCGGAGGGCAGCGTCGCCGACGTGGAGCGGGCCGTCTCGGCCGCCGCCGCTGCGGCGGCCAGCTGGCGGGATTCGACTCCCGGTGAGCGCGCCGGCGTGCTGCTGGCGCTCGCCGACCTGCTGGATGAGCACGGTGAGGAGCTGGCGCGGCTGGAGTCCGCCAACGTCGGCAAGCCGATCTCACTGGCGCGCGAGGAGAATCCGATCTCCGCGGACAACCTGCGCTTCTTCGCGGCGGCGGCGCGCAACCTCGAGGGCCGCGCCGCCGGGGAGTACGTCAGCGGCTACACCTCGATGGTCAGGCGCGAGCCGATCGGCGTGGTCGGCCAGATCGCCCCCTGGAACTATCCGCTGCAGATGGCCGTGTGGAAGCTGGGCCCGGCGCTGGCCGCCGGCAACACGGTGGTGCTCAAGCCCTCGGAGCTGACGCCGCTCTCGCTGCTGCGCTTCGTCACGCTGGCCACCGAGCGGGAGCTGCTGCCGCCGGGCGTCCTGAACGTGATCACCGGCGACGGTGAGCATGTCGGCGCCGGGCTGGTGGCTCACCCGGAGGTGCGCATGGTCTCGATCACCGGTGACGTGTCGACCGGCAAGCTCGTGGCCAAGAGCGCCGCTGACACGCTCAAGCGCGTGCATCTGGAGCTCGGTGGCAAGGCGCCGATGGTGGTCTTCGACGACGCGGACCTGGAGGCGGTCGTCAGGGGCATCCGGCTCGGCGGCTACCTCAACTCCGGGCAGGACTGCACCGCCTGCTCACGCGTGCTGGTCAGTGAGCGCGTGCATGATCGCCTGCTGGAGGTGCTCGAGCCGGCGATCCGGTCGCTGCAGGTGGCCGACCCGGCGCAGGGCGACAGCGTCGAGATGGGGCCGGTGGTCTCCGGTGAGCAGCGTGAGCGCGTGCACGGCTTCATCGACCGCGCCGTGGCCGGCGGCGCCCAGGTGCTGTTCAGCGGCAGCGCGCCCCAGGGCGCCGGCGCGTTCGTCGCGCCGACGGTGATCGGCGGCGTCACCCAGGAGTCCGAGATCGTCCAGCGTGAGGTCTTCGGCCCGGTCGTGACGGTGCAGCGCTTCGCCGACGACGCGCAGGCGATCGCCTGGGCCAACGGCGTTGACTACGGGCTGGCCGCCAGTGTCTGGACGCGTGACGTGGCGCGGGCGATGGACGCCGCGCGGGTGCTGCAGTTCGGGACGGTCTGGATCAACGACCATCTGCCGTTCATGTCGGAGATGCCGCACGGCGGCTTCAAGCAGTCCGGCTACGGCAAGGACATGTCGATCTACTCGGTGCAGGAGTACACCGAGATCAAGCACGTGATGATCTCCCACGCCTGACGCGAAGCGCTCGCCGCGGCTCCAGTGGGCCGCGGCCGGGAGGGTCGCCGCGGCCCTAGCACCGTGTCCGCGCCCCGGAGTCAGGCACAATCGGCAGGTGGCAGCCATCGACCGTCACGCGCACCTGCATCGCGCGCTGAGACTCTCCTGGGCCTCTGTCGGCTTCGGTCTGCTCTCGGGCTCGGTGTCGGTCGCCTCCGGGATCGCCGAGCATTCGCTGGGGGTGCTCGCCGCCGGGCTCTCGGTGCTCGCGGACGTGACCGGCTCGGTCGTGCTGATCTGGCGCTTCCGGACCGAGCGCACCGATCCGCACCGCGCCAGCGAGGTTGAGCAGCGCGCCGCCCTCGGCGTCGCCACCGCGCTCGGCCTGATCGCGCTGGTGCTCACCTTTGAGTCGGTGCGTGAGCTGCTGGCCGGCACCCATCCCGGCAGCGGCGCGCTGACGCTCTTGTCAGCCGGGGTCAGCATCGTCGTGCTGATCCCGCTGGCGCTCGCCAAGCGGCGCGTCGCGGAGGCGCTGGCCAGTCACGCGCTGCGCGGCGACAGCACGCTCAGCGCGATCGGGGCGGGGACGGCGGTGCTCGCGCTGGTCGGCCTGCTGCTGTTCCGGGAGTTCGGCTGGTGGTGGGCTGACCGTGTGGTCGCGCTCGCAATCGCGGCCGTGGCGCTGCTGGAGATGCGCACGCTGCTGAGCGCGGAGCACGCCGAGGATTGAGATGGGCCAGGCGCCGGCCCCGCTCCCGCTGCCGCTGGCGCCGGTGCCCTCACCGCCGCCGATCGCGGGCGTGAGACGGCGGCGGGTGCTGGCCCGCGGAGTCGACTTCCAGCTCACGGAGGCGGGCGACGCCGACGGGATCCCGGTCCTGCTGCTGCACGGCTGGCCCGGTCACCACTACACCTGGCGGCATCTGCTGAGCGATCCTCCCGACGGCCTGCGGCTGATCGCACCGGACCTGCCCGGCTACGGCTGGTCAGGCCCGCCGCCGCACCGTTGGCTCAAGCAGGAGACGGTCAGCGACCTGCTGGCGCTGCTCGACGCGATCGGCGTGCAGCGCGTGCTGCTGGTCGGCCATGACTGGGGTGGATACATCGGACACCTGCTGGCGCTGCGTGCGCCGGAGCGCGTCGAGCGCTACCTGGCGCTGAACATCCTGCACCCGTGGAACTCGAGGCGGGCGCTGGCTCCCCACATCTGGCGATTCCTCGCATACCAGCCGCTGATCGCCGTGGCCGGATACCCGCTGATGCGTCACAGCGGCCTGGTGGCCGCTGTGATCCGTGGCTCACTGGTTGACCGCGGCGCCATCTCCGCGCGGGAGATCGCCTGGTTCAGCGAGCGCTTCCGGGCGCCGGTCTGCGCGCGTGCCGCGACCGACACCTACCGCAGCTTCTGGCGTGAGGAGGTGTGGGCGCAGCTGCGCGGGCCGCGGCCGCCGCGCTCAGTCGTGCCGACGCTCGCGCTGTTCGGCGTTCAGGACCGCGCGATCCATCACTCGCTGGCCTGCGCGCGGACCGCCGACGCCGACCAGTACAGCTGCGAGCTGGTCTACAACTGTGGGCACTTCATCGCCGAGGAGCGCCCGGCGCTGGTGCGCCGCAGGCTGCTGGAGCTGGCCGAGAACTTCCGTTAGAAAGGACCCAGATGTCACGTCAAGTCAGCTTTGATCGTTACGGCGGGGTGGAGGTGCTGGAGCTGCTGCCGGCCGAGAAGCCCGTTCCCGGAGAGGGTGAGCTGCTGGTGGCCGTGCGGGCCGCCGGGCTCAACCCGTTCGACACGAAGGTCCGCCGGGGGCTGATGGAGGGCGTTTTCCCGATCACCCTGCCGAGCACCCAGGGGACCGACGTGGCCGGCGTGGTCGAGGCTGTCGGACCGGGGGTTCAGGGCTTCGCTGCGGGCGATGAGATCCTCGGCTCCACCGGGCGCCGGCGCGCGCAGGCCGACCACACGCTGGTGCCGGCCGCCAGCGCCCTGCCGCGCCCGCCGGCGCTCAGCTGGGAGGTGGCCGGTTCGCTGTGGGTCTCCGCGACAACCGCCTCGGCGATGGTGCGGGCGGTGGCGCCTGAGCCCGGTGAGATCGTGCTGGTGGCGGGTGCCAGCGGCGGTGTGGGAGCGCTCGTGAGCCAGCTGGCGCGCGAGCGCGGTGCGGTGGTGATCGGCGTTGCCGGGGTTGAGAGCCACGCTTGGCTGCGTGAGCAGCGGATCATCCCCGTCAGCTACGGCGAGGGTGTGGCGCAGCGGGTCAGCGCGGCAGCCGAGGCGGCCGGCGGCCGCCTCGCGGCGGTGCTGGACGCTGTCGGTGGTGGTTATGTGGCGCTCGGGGTGGAGCTCGGCGTGGCGCCGCAGCGGATCGACACGATCGTGGACTTCGACGCCGCCGCCCGGTACGGGGCGCGGACCGACGGCGGGGCGGCCGGCCGCACCGCGGATGTCGCCGCGGTGCTCGAGCTGATCCTCGCGGGGCGCGTGCAGTTCAGCGTGCATCGCAGCTACCCGCTTGAGCAGGTGCGCGACGCCTACCGCGAGCTGGAGGAGGGGCACCCCCGTGGCAAGGTCGTGCTGATCCCATGAGTCGCGTTGCCGCGCGGCCGATGACCGACGCCGACGTGAGCCAGGCGGCGCTGGTCTCAGCCGCCGCCTTCGGCGTGGACATCTCCGAGCGCCGGCAGCGCGACAGCTGGGAGCAGCGCATGCGCCACCCGCTGATCACCGATCCCGCCGGCGCGTTCGTGACAGAGGCCGCAGGGGTGGTGATCGGCGTGAGCCAGACGATCCTGCGTGACGGGGTGTGGATCCTCTCGCTGCTGGCGGTCAGCCCCAGCGTCTCCCGTGGCGGTGACGGCCGCGCGCTGGTCGACGCGGCGCTCAGCTACGGCTCGCGGACCCAGGACGGATTGATCGTCTCCTCCAACGACCCGCGCGCGATGCGCCTCTACGCCAGCTCCGGGTTTCGCCTGCAGCCGACGTTCAGGGCGGCGGGCCCCGTCGATGGCTCGCGGATCCCCGAGCGTGACCCGCGGATCACGGTCGTCGGCGCAGACGGGCTGGAGGCGCTGGCGCCGATCTCCCGGGCCGTGCGTGGTGCCGCCCATACGCCTGACTTCGGCGTTGTGCTGGCGCGCGGCGCGACCATCTTCGCGCTCGAGGACCGCGGCTGGGTCGCCGCCCTGCCGGGGCGCGGGGTGTGGGCGCTGGCGGCGCTTGACGACCGCGCGGCGACCGCGCTGCTGTGGTGCGCGCTTGACCATCTGCGCGATGAGCCGGAGGTGGTGGTCGGCTTTCTGACCGCCGATCAGCGGTGGGCGCTGGACGTCCTGCTGGAGGCGCGAATCCCGTTCTGCGCCTACGGTGCCCTGGCGGTGCGCGGCAACCCCGGACCGCTGCGCCCCTACATCCCCAGCCCGCCGTTCTCGTGAGCGCGGAGGTCGGCGGGCCGACGGTCCTCGGCGAGGCTCTCAGGCAGGCGCGGGCGTTTGACCGGGCGAAGTTCTCCGCCCGCGCCGGGATCGTCGCCGCGCTGCCGGTCGCGGCGATGATGGCGCTCGGCATGGCGCTCGGGAGCCCCACCGACGCGGTCACGCTCGGGGTCGGCGCGATGCTCGTCGGCATCGCCTGGCGCGCCGGGGACGGTCCCGCCACGCCGCCGCTGGCGACGATGGCCGCGGCCACCACCGTGCTGCCGCTGTGCACCCTGGCGGGCACGCTCACCGGGCGCTGGCCGTGGCTGCATCTGGGCGTGCTGTGCCTGATCTGCCTGGCCGCCGGCCTGGCGACCGCGCTCGGTCGGCGAGGGGTCAGTCCCGGCACGCAGGCGGTGATCGCGTTCGTGGTGTTCGGGCGCTTCCCCGAGGGGCTGGCCAACGCCGCGGGCCTGGCGGGGCTGGTGCTGGCGGGCGGTGTTGCCCAGACCGCCTTCGCCGCGCTCGTCGGCCGCCCGGCCGCCTGGCGCCGGCAACGCGCCGCGATCGCCGACGCCTACCTCAAGCTCGATCAGTTGGCGGGGCAGCTGGACGGCTCCGCCGCCGCCTCGGCACGCTCCCTGGAGGAGGCGGCCGATCTGCTGGCCGCTCCGGCGCTGTTCGCCGACCCGGAGCGCAGCGCGCTGATCGGCCTGGTCGGTGAGGGACGGCGCATCCGCCTGGAGCTGGCGGCGCTCTCCTCGGCGCTCAGCCAGGCGCGCCGTGAACGCCCGCAGCAGGGGTCCGGGGCGCCGGTGCCGTCCGAGGCGCTGTCGCCGGCTGAGGTGCCGCCGCCGGCCGAGGTGCCGCGGTCCGCTGAGGTGCCGCCGCCCGCTGAGGCGCTCGCCAGGCTGCGCGCCGTACTGCGGGAGATCGTCGCCGTGCTGCAGGGCTCCCGTGGGGCGGCCGAACGGCTGCTGCCCGCGGCCGGCGAGCTTGGAGAGTGGGGTGCGCAGCGCGCCCAGGCGCCGGGGTCGCGGGTCGATCAGCGCCTCGGCGCGCTCGTCGGGCAGGTCTGCGCAGCCGCGCGCATGGCCGCCACCATCGACCAGCCGCAGGTGCGGCTGCTGGTGGTCGGGCGCCCCACACTCGGCTCCCGGGGCGCGCTTGCGCGACTGGCCTACCGGCTGCGCACGGACTACCGGCAGATGCGCGCCCACGCCTCGCTGCGCGCCGCCGCCGGGCGCCACGCGGTGCGCCTGGCGGCGGTGGTTGCCGGGACCGAGCTGCTCACCCAGCGGGTCGCGCTGCCGCGCGGCTACTGGGCGGTCGTGGCCGCCGCGACGGTCCTGCGCCCCGGGTTCGGCGCGACCTTCACGCGCGGCGCTGAACGCGTGCTGGGGACCTGCCTGGGGGTGCTGATCGCCAGCCTCATCGCGGTGGCGCTGAATCCCGGTGGCTGGTGGCTGGTGCTGGTGGTGGGGCTGCTCTCCTACTGCAGCTACGCGGTCTTCCCGGCGAGCTTCGCCCTCGGCACGGCGATGTTCACCGCGGTGCTGGTGTTCCTGCTGCACGCGATCATCGGTGACACGCTGGCCACCGCGCTTGACCGCGGCATCGACACGATCATCGGCGGCGGCATCGGCCTGGCGGCCTACGCGCTGTGGCCGACGTGGTCGGCGCTGGCCGCGGGCCCGCTGCTGGCCGACCTGGTGGACGCCCAGCACCGCTACCTGGAAGACGTGCTGTCCAACCTCGTGAACGGCACCCGCTCGGCGACGGCCGCCGTGCGTGCGCACGCGCGTCGTGCCCGCGTCAGCTTCACCGACGCGGAGGCGCTGGTCACGCTCGCGCAGGGAGAGCCGCGGCGCGGCGAGCTCGACCCCGCGGCCGCCGCGGCCGCGCTCAACGCCCTGCGGCGGGTGGTCTACGCGATCCACGCGTTGCGCCTCGAGCTGGCGGCCGCGCCCAGCGGCGCGGCGCACCCTGAGCTGGGCGAGCTGGCCGACGGCTTCCGGGCGGCGCTCGGTGCGCTCGCGGCGCAGCTGCGGGAGGGTGAGCGCGCACGCGGCTTCCCGCCGCTGCGGCGCCTGTTTCGCGAGGTCATGTGGGAGCGCGAGGAGCAGTCGCTGCGCTCGGTCTTTGACGAGCTGGTCGACGCGCTGGATTCGGCGGCCGACGCCGCCGGGATCGACCTTCGGTGAGCCTCGCGCTCGCGGTCGCCGGCCAGCGGCGCGGGAGCCGCGCAACATTTGCGCCTAGCATGGGTTCTAGCCGATGACGACCACCACCGCAGACCGGCGGCTTTGCACGGTTTGATGCCGACGGGCGGCCGTCCACTTGCTAGAACTACGCACTTGCCTCACCCTTCTTCACAGATCGTGCGCCCGCTCCTGAAGCTAACCCTCTCGTGCCTCGTCACGCTGCTGTGCGCGCTGCCCCAGCTGGCGCAGGCGGCGACCACCAGCACCGGCCCGACGATCCGCTGGGGCCGTTCCATCGCGTTCGAGAATCCCGCCAGGTCGGGAGCCTTCGATGCGGTCTCCTGCGCGATCAACAACCTCACAGTCAAGGACTTCGGCAAGCAGCTGTGCGTGGCGGCCGATGAGACCGGCCACATCTGGTGGAGCTCCAAGCCGTGGAAGGCGCGCCCGTTCTGGAAGCGGGTGACAGTCGACCCGATCAAGGGGGCTTCGCTCACCGGCGTCTCCTGCCCGACCATCACGTTCTGCGCGATCGTCGACAACCAGGGGTACGTGATCGTCAGCCGCAATCCGACGGGCGGTGCCCGCTTCTGGAGCCGGCCGATCAAGATCGACGCGACGGCCGCGTCCGGTGGCGGGCCGGCGGGGCTGGCCGGCATCGCCTGCGTGGGGCTCACCGAGTGCGTCGCGATCGACAACGCCGGACAGGTGATCTCCAGCACCAACCCGTTTGGCGGCGCCGCCGCCTGGACCACCTCGGCGCTGCCCAACGCGCCGGTGCTGACGAGCATCGCCTGCCCGCGCAACAACCTCTGCGTCATCGGCGGCAGCACGCGTTACTACGCCACAAACCCGACGGGCGGTGTCAGCGCCTGGCAGGCCGTCGGCGCCTCTGGCGGGCTGCTCGCATCGGTCAGCTGCCCGTCGGCCCGGGGCTGTGTGGGTGTCGGCTACGGCAGCGCCACCACAGGCCTGGCGTCGGCCACGGCGACCCCCGCCGGGCCGGCCAGCGCCTGGGTGAACACCACGCTGCAGACCTCCGTCCCGGTCGGCAACGCGCAGCTGCTGGACTCGGTCTCATGTCCGACGATCGGCTTCTGTGTGGCGGTCGACGGGGCTGACAACGTGATCAACTCGACCTCGCCGCTGACCGGCGTCTGGAACGTCGCCAAGCCGGCGCGCAGACGCTCCACCAGCATCTGGTCGGCAATCTCCTGCGAGGCCAAGAACTGCGTGCTGGTTGACAGTCGCGGGTTCATCACGCCGGCGACCGTGAAGGGCCTCAGGCTGACGCTGGCCGGAACCCGCGGCGGCGCCGGCACGGTCACCAAGACCGGCACCACGACCAAGACTGGCACGACCAAGACCGGGACGACGGGCACCGCCGGGACGACCGGGACCGCCGGCACGACC
>JAJZDA010000134.1 GCA_021851525.1 Actinomycetes bacterium
ACCCGGCCGCGCAGCAGTGGAAGCTTGACTACGTGATCCAGAGCGGCCTGAACCTCGGTCAGCCGTACACGGTCCCGGGCTACCCGACCGGCGACAACGGCGACGGCATGGGCGGCACCAGCGGCCTGCCGTGGGCGCCGGCGACAGACGGCCTGCGCAACATCAGCGGGCGCGTGAACGCGGACGGCACGGTGACGATCTACGCAGCCACCTCAACGGTCAGCGGCAGCGGTGACCAGGGCGCCGACCCCAACGCGGTGGTCGCGGTCACCGACACGCTCGGTGCCGACACGCTGCCGGCCGGCGAGCGCTTCACGACGCTGCGCGCCCCGGTCGACGGCGTGGTCTACCGCGGCGTCGCCTGGGTGCCGGGCCCCGGAGCGGAGGGCCGTGGCGACGGCGCTGAGCACGCGGGCCAGGGCGCTCACGCGGGCGACGGGCGTGGCGGCTGGCGCTGGATGCGTCAGCCGCGCTTGCGCTGAGCCTGAATCGGACCTCGGTTGGGGGCGCCGGCCAGCGGGCCGGCGCCCTCACAGCAGGCGCACGATCGCAACCACGCCGACCACCACGATCAGCGCGCGCAGGGCGGTGGGGGGCAGGCGCCGCCCGTAACGCGCGCCCAGCACGCCGCCGATCACAGAGCCGCCGGCGATCAGCGCCGCGGGCCCCCAGGAGACCGGCGCGGCAAACACGAACACGACTCCCGCGACGAGGTTCGTCAGCCCGGTGGTGACCACCTTGAGCGCGTTCAGCCGCTGGATCTCGTCGTCGACCGTGAGCCCCAGCACCGCCAGCATCAGGATCCCCTGCGCGGCGCCGAAGTAGCCGCCGTAGATCCCGGTGGTGAACGCGCCGGCCAGCGCCCCCGGACCGACCCCCTCACCGTCGCGGTGGCGGTGGGCTCCGAGCAGCGCGCCGAGGCGGCGCTGGCCGAGGATCAGCGCCAGCGCGAGCGCGATGAAGAACGGCACGATGTCCTTGAAGGCGGAGGCCGGGAGCACCAGCAGCAGCACCGCGCCGAGCGTGCCGCCGGCGGTCGCCGCGATCCCGAGCGTGAGCGCCCGCCGCGACTGGCCGCGCAGCTCGCGGCGATACCCGACCGCGCCGGAGACCGACCCTGGCACCAGTCCGATGGTGTTGGAGACGTTCGCCACCACCGGTGCGTAACCGAACGCGAGCAGCGTCGGGAAGGTGATCAGCGTGCCGCTGCCCACCACCGTGTTGATCGTGCCGGCGGCGACGCCGGCGGCAAAGATCGCGAGGATGTGCGCGGCGCTCAAGCAGGCAAAGCTAGCGCGGGCCTGAGCACCACGATCTCCCCGGGTGCGTTGGCCAGCGCCCAGGCCACGTCCGATGCGCCGAAGCCGGCGCCGCGCCCGGCGGCCGCGGCCAGCACGATCATGTCGAAGCGCTCGTTGGCGATCGTCTGGCGCAGAGCGTGGCGGTAGCTGCGCCCCCGCTCGATCCGGGAGTCCACAGCGACGCCCTGCCTGGCCGCCCGCTGCTCGACCGCCTCCTGCATCTGCACCGCCAGCTGCGACTGGCGCGGCAGCGCCGCGTCCAGCGGCAGCTGCAGCGGCACGCGCGCGAGGAACACCGGCACGAGCGTCCCGCCCTCGGCACGCGCCAGGCGCAGAGCCGCGTCAAGCGCGCTGTTGGAGAGCCCGTGCGCGTCGAACGGGAAGAGGATGCGTTCGTGCACACCCGGCACATACGGCGGCGTGGTGCCGCGGTCACGTCGCATCCAGCTCATGATTCAACCTCCGGGATTTCACGTTCAGTGGTGCGTGCGCGGTCGGCGACGATCCGCAGGTCGATGCCCGGCAGGGCACGCAGCAGGCGGCTCGGCAGGCTCGGGGTGAGCAGCCGTGAGAGCGCGTTGCGCCGCCGCGGCGTGCCGATCAGCACATAGGTGGTGCCGCGCTCCCGCGCCACGCGCGCGGTGACCGCCACCAGGTCATCGCCGTGCTCCACCAGCAGGTGGGCGCCGAGCACGCTCGCCAGCCGGCGCAGCGCGTCCAGCTGCTCGCTCTGCGCGGCGGTCGGGGTGCCGCGGGCCACCCAGAGGATGTCGAGCTCGGCGCCGAGCCGCTGCGCCGAGCGCCAGGCCCGGCGCACGGTCCGCTGCGTCTGCGGGCGCGGGGTCACGAGCGCCAGCAGGCGGTCTCCGATCACCTGCGGTGTCTGGGTGTCGATCAGCCGCTCGCGGTGCTGACCGGCGCGCGGGGCGAGCGCGCCCTCGGCGGGCATCCGCTTGGCCTCGACGTCCTCGGCGACCTGGCGCAACGCCAGCTCCCGCAGCGAGCTGAGGTTCTCAAGCTTGAAGAAGTTCTGCAGCGCGGGTCCGATCGCCTCGCGCCGGTAGACCTTGCCAGCCACCAGCCGGTCGACCAGCGAGCGCGGCGTGATGTCGACCAGCACCACCTCATCCGCGGCTGCGAGGATCGCGTCGGGAAGGGTCTCGCGCACCCGGATCCCGGTCAGCTCGCAAACCTGGTCGTTGAGGCTCTCCAGGTGCTGGACGTTGACCGTCGAGTAGACGTCGATGCCGGCGTTCAGCACCTCCTCGACGTCCTCATAGCGCTTCTCGTGCGCGCCCCCGGGAGCGTTGGTGTGCGCCAGCTCGTCGATCAGGCAGAGCTCCGGGCGCCGCGCGAGGATGCCGGTCAGGTCCATGTCCTCGATGCGGTTGCCGCGGTAGCTGATCCCGCGGCGCGGCAGCGCCACGAGGCCCTGCGCCTGCGCCGCGGTGTCGGGACGGTCGTGGGGCTCCAGGTAGCCGATCACCACGTCACGTCCGGCCTCGGCCTCCGCCTGACCCTCCTGGAGCATGCGGTAGGTCTTGCCGACTCCGGCCGCCATGCCCAGGAAGATCTTGTGGTGGCCGCGTGCCATCGGCGCAGCGCCCCGTCAGGCACCCAGCAGGTTGTGCACGATCAGGTCGATCAGCTTGATCCCGATGAACGGCGCGATCAGCCCGCCGAGCCCGTAGATCAGCAGGTTGCGACGCAGCAGCGCGCTGGCCCCGACCGGCCGGTAGCTGACGCCGCGCAGTGAGATCGGGATCAGCAGCGGGATCACCAGCGCGTTGAACACGATCGCGGAGATCACCGCGGAGCGCGGTGAGCCGAGGCTCATCAGGTTGAGCACGTGCAGCGGTCCCTGCCCACCCCGCGTGTAGGCCCAGGTCGTGACGAAGATCGCCGGCAGGATCGCGAAGTACTTGGCCACGTCGTTGGCGATGCTGAACGTGGTCAGCGCCCCGCGGGTGATCAGCAGCTGCTTGCCGACCTCGACGATCTCAATCAGCTTCGTCGGGTTGGAGTCGAGGTCGACCATGTTGCCGGCCTCGCGCGCCGCCTGGGTTCCGGTGTTCATTGCGACGCCGACGTCGGCCTGCGCCAGCGCCGGCGCGTCGTTGGTGCCGTCGCCGGTCATCGCCACCATCCGCCCGGTCGCCTGCTGCTCCCGGATCAGCGCGAGCTTCGCCTCCGGCGTGGCCTCGGCGAGGAAGTCATCGACGCCCGCCTCCTGCGCGATCTTGGCCGCCGTCAGCTTGTTGTCGCCGGTCACCATGATCGTGCGGATGCCCATCGCGCGCAGGTGCTCGAAGCGCTCGCGCATGCCCTCCTTGACCGTGTCCTTGAGGTAGATCACGCCCATCACCTGTGAGTCGCGGGACACCGCCAGCGGCGTGCCGCCCTCGCGGGCGATGCGATCGAGCGTCAGCTGCAGCTCCGCGGGGGGCCTACCACCGGCGGCGCTCACGAACCTGATCACGGCGTCCCCGGCGCCCTTGCGCAGCTGCTGTCCGTCGATGTCCACGCCGCTCATCCGCGTCTGCGCGGTGAACGGCACGAACTCAGCGTGCAGGCGCGCCATGTCGTGCTCACGGATGCCGTATTGCTTGGCCAGGACCACGATCGAACGTCCCTCGGGGGTCTCGTCGGCCAGTGAGGAGAGCTGCGCCACCTCCGCCAGCTCGGCCTCGGCCACGCCGGGCATCGGGATGAACTCGGCAGCCAGGCGGTTGCCGATCGTGATCGTGCCGGTCTTGTCCAGCAGCAGCACGTCCACGTCGCCGGAGGCCTCAACCGCGCGGCCTGAGAGCGCCAGCACGTTGCGCCTCACCAGCCGGTCCATCCCGGCGATCCCGATCGCTGAGAGCAGCGCCCCGATCGTGGTCGGGATCAGCGCCACCAGCAGGCTGATCAGGGTCGTGTCGGAGATGTTGGTGTGCGCGAAGAGCCCGAACGGGCGCAGCGTCGCCACCACGATCATGAAGATCAGGGTCATCCCGGCCAACAGGATGTTGAGCGCTATCTCATTGGGGGTCTTGCGGCGCTCGGCTCCCTCCACCAGGCCGATCATGCGATCGAGGAACGACTGCCCAGGCTCCTGGGTGATCTCCACCACGATCCGGTCAGAGAGCACGCGCGTGCCGCCGGTGACGGCGCTGCGGTCGCCGCCGGACTCACGGATGACCGGCGCGGACTCACCGGTGATCGCCGACTCGTCGACAGAGGCGATGCCCTCGATCACGGTGCCGTCGCCGGGAATCAGCTCGCCTGCAACCACCACCACGCGATCTCCGCGGGTGAGCTCGTCGGCGCGCTTGGTGGAGCCGTCCTCGAGCGTGGCGACGGTCTCCTGGCGCAACGTCCGCAGCGTGTCGGCCTGCGCGCGGCCGCGCCCCTCGGCAAACGCCTCTGCCATGTTCGCGAAGATCACGGTGAGCCACAGCCAGACGGAGATCGTGAGCGTGTACCAGGCGGGGTCGCTGCCCGAGCCATGGCCCGCGGTGCTGCCGCCCAGCGCCTGGATCAGCCAGGTGACGGTAGTGATCGCGGCGCCCAGCTCGACCACGAACATCACCGGGTTGCGAACCTGCACGCGCGGGTCGAGCTTGCGCACGCTGTCGCTCAGCGCGCGCACCACGATGTCCCTGCGAAACAGGGAGATCGCCTGGCGCTCCTGCGGGGCCGCGGGCGCGGGACCGGGGGTGGGGGTGATGGCGTCAGTGCTCATTGCGTTCCTAGCTGAGACGGTTCAGGGCGAGGTTCAGTTCCAGCACGTCGACTCCCGGCTCACCGGAGAAGCCCAGGCCACGGCCCGACGTGTAGGTGGAGATCAGGTGGCGCACCTTCGCGAGCGAGAGGTGCCGGACCGCCGCTATCCGGTACGCCTGAATCCGGGCGTTGCGCACCGAGATGTCGGGGTCGACTCCCGACGCTGAGGTGTCGGCAGCGTCGACCGGCACCTTCGCAGGCGTCAGGCCGCCCGGGTAGTAGCGGCCGTTGAGCGCGATGTAGGCGCTGATGTTGGCGGCGATCGCCTTCTCTGTGACGGTGCTGTTGGGGCCGTAGTTGGCGAAGCTGGTGGCCGCCGCGTTGTCCGCGGGCGTGGTGCCCGAGGGGCGGGTCTGGAAGTACTGCGGCAGCGGGTTGCCCTTGGCGTCGGTGAACGCCTGGCCGATGATCTTCGAGCCGACGAGCCGGCCGCCGACGAACACCTGTTGGCCGTTGGCGTTGCCGGGGAAGGCGACCTGCCCGATCCCGGTGACCAGCAGCGGGTAGAGCACGCCGCACAGCAGCGTCACCAGCAGCATTCCCCTGGCGGAGGTGATCAGGTCCTTGAGCATGGTTCTGGATCTCCTTGGCTAATAGAGGTGGCCGGTCAGTCCCTGGACGATCGGGCCGAGCAGCAGCGCGGGGAAGAAGGTCAGCGCGCCCACCAGCACGATGATCCCGATCAGCAGCACCACGAAGGTCGGGTTGTCGGTGCGCATCGTTCCCAGGCCGGCGGGGCTCACGCGCTTGCCCGCCAGCGATCCGGCGACGGCCAGCGCGAAGAGGATCGGGGCGTAGCGGGCGAACAGCATGTCGAAGCCGCCGAGCAGGTCCGCGAAGGTGATCCCGTGCGCGCCCAGGTTGCCGGCGTTGGGTTGGATCAGGCCGCTGTACCCGGCGAACGCAGAGCCGTTGTTGTTGGCCTGCGAGAGGTAGGCGTAGAAGGTCTCTGAGAAGCCCTGTGGCCCGTGCCCGGTGATCGCGGTGTCGATCGATGCGCGCCCGGCGCTGGAGGCGGTGGCCATGGCCGTGGCAAACAGCGCCGAGAGCGGTGTGATCAGGATCCCCAGGGCCACCAGCTTGATCTCGCGGGCGCCGATCTTCTTGCCCAGGTACTCAGGCGTGCGCCCCACCATCAGCCCGCCGATGAAGACCGCCAGCAGGACGTACAGCAGGATCGAGTAGAGCCCGGTGCCGACGCCGCCGAAGATCACCTCGCTGGCGCTGAGGTTGGCGAACGGAACGGCGCCGCCAATTCCGGTGAACGATTCGATCGCGCTGTTCACGGCGCCGCAGGAGGTGGCTGTGGTGACGACGTTGAAGAGCGCCGACCCGGCGATCCCGAAGCGTTGCTCCTTGCCCTCCATGTTGCCGCCGGTCGACCCGGCCAGCACGCCGGTGTGCAGTCCGGCCGCGTGCTGCGCAGGTGAGCCGTGAGCCTCGGCGATGTAGCAGACGATCACCGCCCCCAGGAACATGACCATCATCGTCGAGAAGATCGCGTAGCCCTGGCGGCGGCTGCCGACCAGCCTGCCGTAGGTGAAGACCAGCGCCGCCGGGATCATCAGCACGCTCAGCATCTCCAGGAAGTTCGTGAAGCCGTTGGGGTTCTCGAACGGGTGCGCGGAGTTGGTGTTGAAGAAGCCGCCGCCGTTGGTGCCCAGCAGCTTGATCGCCTCCTGCGAGGCGACGGGCCCCATCGCGATCGTCTGCGTGAGGTTCTGGATCCCGCGGAAGCTGAGGTAGTGGGAGAAGTTCTGGATCGAGCCCTGCGAGACCAGCAGGATCGAGACGATCAGCGAGAGCGGCAGCAGCACCCAGAGGATCGTGCGCGTGAAGTCGCGGTAGAAGTTCCCGAGGCTCGTGCCGCTGCGGCTTGTGATCCCGCGGATCAGCGCCACGGCCACGACGATGCCGACGGCCGCCGAGGCGTAGTTCTGGACCGCCAGGCCAGCCATCTGGCTGAGGTACGTCATCGTCGTCTCGCCGCCGTAGTACTGCCAGTTGGTGTTGGTCAGGAACGACGAGACGGTGTTGAAGGTGACGTTCCAAGGCGCCGAGTGGAAGCCCATCGGGTTCAGGCCGGTGAAGTTCCACAGTCCCTGCGTGCGCAGGATGAAATAGAGCAGCAGCCAGCCGACCAATGAGAAGGTGATCACGCTGCGCGCGTACTGCTTCCAGTCCTGCTCACGGTTGGGATCGACCCCCATCAGCCGGTAGAGCAGCCGCTCGGGGCCGCGCATGATCGGGTCAAGCAGCGTGCGCTCGCCGCTGTACACGGCGGCCATGTAGCCGCCGAGCGGGATCGCCACCGCGGTCAGCACGGCGACGAACAGGAAGATTGTGAGCCAGCCGTAGAAGGTCACCTAGAACTTCTCTCCCCGCAGCAGCGCGTACAGCAGGTACACGCAGACGGCCAGCGATACGACCAGCCCAAAGACGTCCGCGGCGCTCATATCCGGTCGATCCCCTCGATCAGCAGATAGAGCAGCCCGAACATCAGGATTCCCAGTGCGATTGCGACGATGTCCATGGCATCCATGGTCATCCCGCGCCTGTGAAGCTCACGTGCAGAAGCGCCGCTCGCGCATCAAGATCGTGTGAAGGCCCGATCGTTGTCCCAGTGCGTCCGGCCCCGGCGATTCTGGTGCCCCGGCTCGTGGTGCCCGGCGATTCTGGTGCCCGGCGACGCCACGCGGGATGGCCCGCGCCGCTGCCCGCTGGTGCTCCCGCTGCCTTGCCGCCGGCGGCTGCCGTCGCTACTCAGCGGTGTGCTTGCTGCCGGGCAGCGAGCAATCGAGCTGTGATCCTCGCTGAGAGTCGGGCCGCGGTCTCGAGTCGTCTGGTCGTCACGTCCGGCCAGGTCAGGCGCAGCATCTCCAGTCCGTGCGCGACCATTGTCGCGTCCTTGCGGCGGTCCCGATCAAAGGCGGATCTCGAGACATGCCACTTGTATCCGTCAAGCTCGACCACGAGCCCCGCCTGGGGCCAGTGGAAGTCGACTGTGAACCCGTGCAACCGAGCGTTGACGCGCGGCTGTGGCAGGCCGGCCTCCCGCACCAGGCTGAGCAGTCGCTCCTCCGCTTCGGACCGGGTGATCGTGGAGGTGGTTCTCACGTCGCAGAGGTCAAGCAGCAATCCCACGGCGGGTCTTCTTGGATTCAGGTCGGCGGCACGCCGCAGCGTGGCGAGGGTCACCAGGCCGCGTGCCAGCGCCTCGTCGAGCGCGCGCTCGCATTCACGTCGCGTCAGCAGCGGGCCGAGATCAAGCAGTGTTTGTGTGGGGTCGGTCACCGGCAGGCGCTGCACGAAGCACCTGGCTACTCTGCCGGCGAGCACCGTGCGGTGTACGGACAGCCGCGCACGCCGCTGCCCGGTTGAGCTGGGAATCAGCACGCTCACCTCGCCTGGTGCGCCCTCCAGCGGGAGCAGCGACCACAGGCGCGCAGCGGTGAGATGGCTGAGTACGGATCCCGGCGGTGCGCTGAGGATGGCGGCCGCCTCCGCCGCAAGATCGCGCCGGGCGTTGTGGCCAACCGCGTATACACCCGGTGCGACGGTTACCAGCTGCCCGCGCTCCCGGCGCACCCGCAGCGCCTTTGGGCTGATCCCGGCGGCCAGCAACTGACGCCTGGTCACGAGGCCGAACTGGGCGTGGCCAAACATGGCAAGCCGTTGGTCAACCCCGCCCCGTAGGGCCACAAAATCGCCCTCCAGCGGGGTCCACACCCGCGCGGCGAATTTCGGGCCCTCCTGAGGCCTCGATTTCGCCGCCCGTCTCGGCGGCGGCGCAGCGGGCGATTCTGTGGCCCCTCGGGGTGTGGGCTGGGACAGGGGTGTGGCCCGTTGGGCCCCGGGCTGGGTTGGGGACCCTGGCTGGGAGCAGGACCCTGGCTGGGTTGGGGGCCCTGGCTGGGTTGGGGGCCCGGGCTGGGAGCTGGGCCCGGGCTGGGTTGGGGCCCCGGGCCGGGAGCAGGACCCGGGCTGGGAAGGGGCCGAGGGTTGAAAAGCGGGCCCGGGCTGGGACGGGTTGTCTGCGGGATGCATCTGACCAAGATCGCCGCTCGCCGCCCGCACATGTGTCCCAGCGCCGCTGAATTGACGAAGCCGGCTCAGTGATGGCGCAGATTCGCGCGTGTTGGTATCACGCCGTCACACGTTCGGATCTGCGAGCGACCGGCCAACCCCTCGTTGCCGCGCGCTCCGCGTCCGCGCGCGGACGCTTCCGTGTGTCCGGGTGCGGGGCGGGCGCATCACGGTCGCGGCCGGGTCGCATGGCCGAGCGCTCCGAGCCACCTGGCGCCAACCCGCCGTCGCCGCG
>JAJZDA010000135.1 GCA_021851525.1 Actinomycetes bacterium
GCCCGGCGCTCAGGCGCCAGCGGCGCGCGCTCCCGAGGCCCGGCGCTCAGGCGCCAGCGGCGGCCGCGGCGCTGACGATCCCGTCGCGGATCAGCAGCTGGGCGATCTGCACGGCGTTGGTCGCCGCGCCCTTGCGCAGGTTGTCGGCCACCACGAACATCGCCAGCCCGCGGGGGTGCGAGGGGTCGCGGCGCACCCGCCCGACGAAGACCTCGTCACGGCCCTCCGCGCGCAGCGGCGTGGGCACGTCCTGGAGCACCACCCCGGGCGCCTGCGCCAGCAGCTCCAGCGCGCGCTCGACGCTCAGCGGCTCTCTGGTCTCGATGTTCACCGCCTCCGAGTGGGAGATCCGCACCGGCACCCGCACGCAGGTCACGGCCACGCCGATCGACTGATCCTCGAGGATCTTGCGCGTCTCAAACATCATCTTGCGCTCCTCGTCGGTGTGGTCGTCACCGTCGACGAAGTTCCCCGCGGCGCCGATCACGTTGAAGGCGATGTTCTCCGGGTAGATCTCGGGCGCGGGCAGCGGCTCCCCGCCGAGCGCGGCCCGCGCCTCCGCGTCCAGCGCCTCCAGCGCACGTTGCCCGGTGCCGGAGACCGACTGGTAGGTGGAGACCACCAGGCGCTCAATCCCCGCCTCCCGGTGGATCGGCGCGAGCGCCACCATCAGCTGCATGGTGGAGCAGTTGGGGTTGGCGATCAGGCCGTGGTGCGCGCGCAGCGCGTGCGGGTTGACCTCGGCGACCACCAGCGGCACGTCAGGATCGCGGCGGAACGCTGAGGAGTTGTCGATCACCGTGGCGCCGGCCGCCACGAAGCGCGGCGCCCACAGCTTCGAGGTTCCGCCACCGGCGGAGAACAGGGCGATGTCGATCCCGCTCAGATCCGCGGAGTCGTTGAGCGCCTGCACAGTGCGCCCGTCGATCACGCGCCCCGCGGAGCGTTCGGTCGCGAACAGGACGATCTCATTGTCGCGGTCCAGGCCGCGCTCACGCAGGCACTGCAGCATCACGGTGCCGACGGCGCCGGTCGCCCCGACCACCGCGATCCGCTGCGCGGACCCGCTCATCTGGCGTCCTGCCCGGGGAACTCCTCACGCACGTCCGAGGCCGCCAGGCCGAACGCGGCGTGCAGCGCGCGCACCGCGTCCGGCACGCGCTGGGCGCGGATGATGCAGGAGATCTTGATCGGTGAGGTGGAGATCATCTCGATGTTGATCTCCTGCTCAGCAAGCGTCTGGAAGACCTTGGCGGCGACACCCGGATGCGAGCGCATCCCGGCGCCGACGATCGAGACCTTGCCGATCTGCTGATCTGTCCCGATCCGCATCCCGTGGGCCTCGAGCACGGGAGCCAGGGCGCTCTCCGCCGAGCGCAGGTCCTCCGAGGGGATCGTGAAGCTCAGCTCGGCGCTGGCGCCGTCGCTCTTGGGCTCGTTCTGGATGATCGTGTCGACGTTGCAGCCGGCCTCCGCCAGCGCGTTGAAGATCGAGGCGGCCGCCCCGGGACGGTCGGGCACGTTGGTGAGCGTGATCCGCGCCTCCTCGGTGGAGTGGGTCACGGCGGTGATCAGCGGGTGCTCCATCGTCTCTTCTTCTCCAATCACAAAGGTACCCGGTGCCTCCTCGAAGCTCGACCGGCAGTGGATCCGCACCCCGTGCGTGCGCGCATACTCGACTGAGCGCAACTGCAGCACCTTGGCACCGGAGGCGGCCATCTCCAGCATCTCCTCAAAGGAGACCAGCGGGAGCTTGCGGGCGTCCGGCACGATCCGCGGGTCAGCGCTGAAGACGCCGCTGACGTCGGTGTAGATCTCGCAGACCTCGGCCCCGAGCGCCGCCGCGACCGCCACCGCCGTGGTGTCCGAGCCGCCGCGCCCGAGCGTCGTCACGTCACGGCTGGTGGAGACGCCCTGAAAGCCCGCCACCAGCACGATCATGTCGTCGTCCAGCGCCTCGCGGATGCGGTCCGCGCGGACGTCGAGGATCCTGGCCTTGGTGTGAGAGGTGTCGGTCACGATCCCCGCCTGCGAGCCGGTCAGTGAGATCGCGCGGTGGCCGAGATCATTGATCGCCATCGCGCACAGTGCGCAGGAGATGCGCTCCCCGGTGGAGAGCAGCATGTCCATCTCCCGCGGGTCGGGGTTGGGCGAGACCTCCTCCGCGGCCTGGATCAGCTCATCCGTGGTGTGTCCGCGCGCGGACAGCACCGCGACGACGCGCTTACCGCGCTCACGCTGCGCGACGATCCGCCGCGCGGCGCGCTTGATGCGCTCCGCGTCGGCGACCGACGTGCCGCCGAACTTCATCACCACCGTTGGCTGATCCATCGCCAGCGCAGGTTACGCAGTCAGCCTTAGCGCCGCATTCAGGCGCGGCGGCCCGCTGGCCGCCGCTGGGGGAGCCCCTGACGGGCGGCTCAGACGGTGCCGCGGCCCGTGCACGCGCGGGCAGGCGTGAGCTCGTCCGCGTCCTCCAGGTCAGCGCTCACCGGCGGGGCTGAGGCGAGCCTCCGCACAACCAGACCGCCGGCCGCAGCGCACAGCCCAGCACGTGGAGCCGGAGACCTGCTGAGGGGACCCAGGGATCTAATGCGCGGCCGGCAGGCCGCGGTCGGCTGCCGTGACCGTGGTCGGCAGCCGTACGGAGAAGACGGTGAGCTCGTGTGGGACGCTGCGCGCGCTCACGGTTCCGCCGTGCGCCTCGACCAGCTGCCGGACGATCGCCAGCCCCAACCCGCTGCCCCCCGCGGCCCGTGAGCGCGACTTCTCCGCGCGCCAGAAGCGGTCAAAGACGTGTGGCAGATCGTCCGCGGCGATGCCACCGCCGTGGTCACTCACCTCGATCTGGAGCAGGTCGTCAGCGGCCACGGCGCGGACGGCCACCGTGCCGCCGCGGTCGCTGTGGCGCACCGCATTGGAGAGCAGGTTCTGGACCACCTGGCGCAGCCGGTCGGGATCGACCAGCACGCCCACGTCCGGGCAGCTGAGGTCGATCGCCACGGCCGCCGCTTCGGCTGCGCTGGAAAGCGCCGCGCAGGCCTGGCGCAGCAGCGGCAGAAGCGGCACCTGCCTGCGATCCAGGCCCAGCTGGCCGGCGTCGCCGAGACTCAGCAGCTGCAGGTCGTCAACCGTCCGTTGCAGCAGCACCGCCTCCTCGAGCAGTGAGCTCACAAACGCCTCGTCAGGGTCGGCGATGCCGTCGCGCGCCGCCTCCAGCCAGGCGCGGATGCTCGCCAGCGGGGTGCGCAGCTCATGCGCGATGTCACTGATCGCGGCCTTGCGCTGCTCCTGCATCTGCGCCTGCACCCGCACCATCTGGTTGAAGGCCCGCGTGAGGTGCGCGATCTCATCGTCACCGGAGACCTCCACCACCTCGGTGAAGCCATGTTCCTCCACGCCCCGCGCCGCCGCCGTGAGGGCTCGCAGCGGACGCACCAGCCGCCAGCCGGCAGCGAGCGTCGCGCCCATCGCCAACAGGATGACGAGCGCGGCGACCTCGCCGATCCGCAGCTCATTGCCAGCGGAGAGCACGATCGCGCTGCTCTGCCGTGGCGGCACGGTGATGTAGAGCACCGCGGGCGCGGCCACCCAGCTGCCCAACTGTTCGCGGCGGGCGGAGTCCAGGCAGCGCTGCACGGTGAGACGCTGACCGGCGGTCTGGCGCACGGGGAGCGACACGGCGAAGTTCGCGGAGATCTGAACCGAGCCCGCGGGCACCAGCGCGGCTTTCATGCAGACTTCGGTGAGCGCGGTCAGCTCGCCGAACGCCGGGCGCTGGCTGGGCAGGACGAAGCTGTCGAGCTTCTGGGTGCCGCAGGCGATCCCGATCGCCGGTTCACGGCTGACGATCACGGGGCGACCGGACGCACCCACCCGCACAGAGCCTCCTCCCCCCTTCTGTCGGACGCACCGCAGGATCGGCTCGGCGATCTGGTCCAGCAGACCGCGGTCACCGGCGCTGAGCCGGTAGGGCCCGACGGCGGCGGGATCGATGCGACTGGCCGGGGCGTGGGGGTAGAGCGCGGGATCAACGTGCAGCGGGTCCACCACCGCGACCGGTGATCCGACCGGTAGACGCCGCGCACCGACGCGCGAGACCGCCAATCTGCGGTCAGAGAAAGCGTCGAGCTCAATCTGCAACCCGGTGCTCACGCCCAGCGCGTGCACCAACGGCGTGACCCCGGCCCAGCTGCGATGCGTGGCGCCGTAGCGCAGCAGCGCCCGGTAGACCGTCCCCACCTCCCCGCGCGAGCGATGGTCGGCCTGGTGGATGCCCTGGTTGACGATCAGCGTCGCCAGCCAGGCCGTTGCCGCCACCGAGAGCACCACGACCACCAGCGTGAGCAGTGAGAGGCGCACGATCAGGCTACGGCGCATCGTCAGTCTCCCCGCCTGGCGCCCCCGGGTGTTCCAGCTTGTAGCCGACGCCGTACACGGTGAGCAGCAGCTCAGGGCGGCCAGGATCCCGCTCGATCTTCTTGCGCAGGTTCTTGACGTGCCCGTCGACCGTCCGCTCGGTGATGTAGGTCGAGAAGCCGTGCAGGCGGTCAAGCAGCTGCGCGCGCGTGTACACGCGCCCGGGGCTTGCCGCGAGGACCTCGAGCAGCCGGAACTCAGCCGGGGTGCATTCCACCGCGGCTCCGGCGAGCGCCACCAGGTGACGTTCGGCGTCGATCGTCAGCGGTCCGACCGTCAGCGGCCCTGCGGCGGCCTCCGCTGCCGCAGCGCGCCGGCGCAGGGTGGCGCGCACGCGGGCCATGAGCTCGCGTGGACCGAACGGCTTGGTCACGTAATCCTCGGCGCCGAGGTCGAGCCCCAGCACGATGTCGTCCTGCGTGGAGCGCGCGGTGAGCAGCAGGATCGGGATGTCCGTCTCACGCTTGAGCACCCTGCACACGTCCCAGCCGTCCACGATCGGCAGCATCAGGTCGAGGATCAGGAGATCCGGGGGGCGCTGGCGCACGCTGTCAATCGCCTGGCGCCCGTCACCCACGAGGGTCACGCGATAGCCCTCGCGCTCGAGGTAGCGACGAAGAACCTCTGCGAGCTTCGGATCGTCCTCGGCCACCATGATCTCACTCGGCATCGGCCCGATGGTATGGACGCCTCCCGCCGCGGTGAAGCCCTCCGGGCGCGGACGGGCCCGATCCACACAGGACGCACACAAGTTCCGCACGGTCAGGCCACACGGGCCTGGAACCGTGGGGCCCATGGACAAGACACCGCGTGAACGACGGCTTGGCGCACGGGCGCTGCTGGCCGCACTGCTCGGCGCCGTGGCGATCCTCGGCGCCGTCCTGGGGACCCTGGCGGCAACCGGCGGCCGGCAGACCAACACCGCCGCGGGCCCCAGACTGCAGACCGCCACGATCGTCCGCACCACCCTCTCGGTGACCGCCGGCTTCAACGGCACGCTCGGTTTCACCACCGGCCGCACGATCAGCGACCCGGCCGGGGGCACTCTCACCGCTCTGCCGGCGGCGGGCAGCACGGTGGCTCGCGGCGAGCCCCTCTTCTGGGTCGATGACCAGCCCGTCATAGCTTTCTACGGCACCACTGCCCTGTTCCGCACGCTGCGCTCGCCAGCGGCGAGCACGCGCCCCGGCACCGTCGCCAACGGACCGTCAACGGCCGTCCTGACGGCGCTGCAGTCACTTCAGTCAGCGCAGCAGCAGGTGAGCGCGGACCGGCTCACGCTGCACCAGGACCTGCTGCAGCGTGACAGCAGCGGGCGCGCCACGCTGCTGGGCGCGGAAGCGCAGCTCAGCGCCGACCGGGCCGCGCTGGCAGCCGCCCGTGCCGAGCTGGCCGCCGATCAACGGCTGGGGTGCCCGGCCGCCTCCTCGGCGACCGTCGGCTCCCCTTCGACCCAGTCCGTGAGCTCAACCCAATCCGCGCCGCCGGCCACCTCCGCGGGCACCGGCTCCTCAGGCCTGCGGGGCACCGCCAAGCGCGCCCATGACGCCGGCGGCGTGTTGGCCGCGACGCAGGCGGCCGGCTCCGGCACGACCGCGGCTGACAGCACTGCCACCGCCACGACCAGCACCGGCGCGCCCTCCGTGCCGCTGGCGCCGGCCGTCACCGGGGAGCAGGACAGCGGCGAGACAACCACCACGGTGCTGCTGGCCGGGCAGGTGACGCCCGGCGGATCGGACACGGTCTACCACTTCATCTACGGAACCACCGCCGCGCTCAGCTCGAGCACACCCAGCGGTGATGCCGGGACAGGCGACACCCCGGTCCCGGTCAGCGCGCAGCTCACCGGGCTGCGGCCCGACACAACCTACGTCTACGCCCTGGTCGCGCAGAACGCGCACGGCAGCGCGACCGGCGTCACCGAGTCGTTCACGACCGCACCGTCCTCATGCGCGCAGCAGCGCGGCACGATCGCCGCTGACCTTCAGACCGTCACGCAGGACCTGCTCACCGCGCGCGGTGACCGCGCCTCGGTCGCCGACCCGCTCCAGACCGCGCGCAACCAGCTGCGTGCCGACCTGGCGACCGTCCGCGCCGACACGCAGGCTCTGCGCCGCGCCCAGCTCAGCGTGACACGGCCGAGCAGCACGGAGATGCGCGGACAGGATGTTGCGCTGGTGGCGCAGAACCTCGCTGCCCTCGGGTACTACTCGGGCCCCACAGCCGGCGCGGACCTCGCCTACACGCCGGCGCTGGCCGCCGCGGTGCGCCGGTGGCAGGCGGCGGCGGGCATCACGCCAACCGGTCAGCTGGCCCCGGCACAGGTCGTGGTGCTGGCCGGGCCGGCCCGCATCGCGGCGGTGCATGGCACCGTCGGCGCTCACGCGAACGCTCCGATCGTGTCGCTGTCCGGCACCACGAAGGTGATCAGCTTTGGCGGCAGCGGAGCGCTGCGTCCCGGTCAGGTGGTGCAGGTCAGCGCTGCCGGCGGCGCGCCGGTGAGCGGCCGGATCACCGCTGTCACCCCGCGCGGCAACGCCCTGCTGGCACGCGCCACCGTCACCCAGCCGGCCGGGCTGCCGAGCTCCGGTCCGGTGAGCGTGGTGGTCACCACGCAGAGCCGTCCGCACGTGCTGGCCGTGCCGGTGGAGACGCTGCTGGCCCGGCCCAGCGGCGGCTACGCGCTGCAGCTGCCGGATGGGCAGCAGCTGCCCGTCAAGGTCGGGCTGATAGCCGGTGACAGCGCGGAGGTCTCCGGCCCTGGACTGCGACCGGGTATGAGGGTGGTCACCGCCACATGACGGGCAACGACGCGGTGGCGGCGCAGGTCCCGGCGGCGTTGGAGGTACGGGACGTGACCAAGTCCTATCCCGGCGGTGTCGTCGCGCTCGATGATGTCTCGCTGCGGATCGCCCGTGGTGACGCCGTGGCGATCGTCGGCGCCTCCGGCTCCGGCAAGTCCACGCTGCTGCACATCATGGGAACGCTTGACGCGCCGACCCGCGGGCAGGTGTTGCTCAACGGCCGCAGCACCGGGGAGCTGGCCGACCGGCGGCTGGCGGCGCTGCGCTCGCATCACCTCGGCTTCGTCTTCCAGCACTTCCACCTGTCCGAGCGGCTGAACGCCACGGACAACGTGGCCTCGGGCCTGCTGTACAACGGCGTCCCGCGCCACCGGCGTCGAGCCATGGCGCAGGCGGCGCTGGAGCGCGTGGGGCTGGCCGCCCGGGCCACCAACTTCCCGCATCAGCTCTCAGGCGGTGAGCGCCAGCGGGTGGCGATCGCAAGGGCGGTGGCCCACGGCCCGCTGGTGATCCTGGCCGACGAACCGACCGGCGCGCTGGACTCGCGCACGGGCAGCTCCGTGCTGGAGCTGCTGCTGGAGCTCAACGAGTCCGGCACCACGCTCGTGATCATCACCCATGACGGCGGTGTGGCCGGGCGCCTGCCGGCGCGGGTGGAGATCGCCGATGGACGCATCCTGGGCGCGGAGGGACTGCGGACGTGAGACGCGCAGCGAACCTGAGACGCCCGACGCACGTGAGACGCCCCGCGGACGACCCATCGCTCCCTGAGCCGGGACGCCTCACCGCGATCGACGTGCTGCAGCTGGCGACGCTCGGCCTGCGCTCGCGCCCCCTGCGAGCGGTGCTCTCCACGCTCGGCATAGCCATCGGGATGGCAACGCTGGTGCTGGTCGTGGCGATCCCCCGGTCCAGCAATGCGGCGCTGTTGGCCAGGCTGGCGGCGTTGGGCAGCAACCTCGTGGAGGCCGAGGCCGAGCCCCAGCCGAACCTGCCCGTCTCCTTCCCCGCCGATGCCGCCGCGATGGCGGCACGCATCCCGTCGGTCACGGCCTCCGCACAGCTGGGCAACACCTCCGCCGTGGTGCGACGCAGCTCACTGATCAACCCGCAGCAGACGGTCGGACTGAACGTGCTGGCCAGCAGCCCGAATCTGCTCGCGGTGGTCAGCGGCTCGATGTACCGAGGGCGCTTCCTGCAACCCTCCACGGAGGGTTTCCCGGTGGCGGTGCTCGGCTACCAGGCAGCCGGGAGCCTCGGCATCGTGCACGCCTCGACGCCCAGCCAGCCCGAGCGGGTGGTGATCGGCACGCGCCTGTTCACGGTGATCGGGATCACGGCCCCGATGCCGGTGACCTCCGACCTGGACTGGGCGGTGTTCCTGGGCTGGGACGCGGCGCGCAGTGACCTGCACTGGGGCGGACGGGCCAGCATCGTGTACGTGCGGGCACCGGACCGCCGGCTGTCCGCGGTGTCGAACCTGCTGGGCCCGACGCTGTATCCACAGGATCCCGGCTTTGTGAACGTCAGCCAGCCGTCGGACGCGCTGGCGGCCAAGCGCGCGGCGCAGGCGACCAGCTCAGGACTCCTGATCGGGCTGGCCGCCGTCTCGCTGCTGGTCGGCGGGGTCGGCATCGCCAACACGATGTTCGTGGCCGTGCTCGAGCGCAGGCCGGAGATTGGGTTGCGGCGCGCGCTGGGCGCCACGCGCCGCCAGATTCGCCTGCAGTTCCTGGGCGAGGCGGTGACGCTCTCCGCGTTGGGCGGCATCGCAGGCACCACGATCGGGCTGCTCGGCGCCGCCGCCTACGCGCTGTGGGAGCACTGGCCGGTGGTGCTCCCACTGCCGGTGGTGGCCGCCAGCGTCGGCGGCGCGGTCTGCGTGGGAGCGGTTGCGGGCCTGAATCCCGCGATCCGCGCCGCCCGCCTGCCGCCCACCGAGGCACTGGCCAGCACCTGACCACCCACGAGCTGACCGATTGGCAAACCACAAGGAGGCAACGATGAGGATCCGTGATCTGGCACTGGCCGTGGCCGCCGGCACGACCGTCGCCGCGGCGACGGTCGGCTGCGGCTCGAGCGCGGCGCGCACGTCCGCCGCCCGGCCGCAGGGACAG
>JAJZDA010000136.1 GCA_021851525.1 Actinomycetes bacterium
AGCACCGCCCAGCCCGCGGCCAGCACCGCCCCACCCTCGGCGGCCGCGCGCGGCGGCGCTGAGCCGCCTCTGCGCTCGCCCCGGGCTGACCCAGAGCCGGTCACCCGGGATGGCGCTCGCGCAAAGCCACGGCCGCGGCGCCTCAGCGTGACGTGCGGGCGCGGGGACGCGACCGGGCCATCCGGGGCCTGTCCAGCCCAGCCGTGGGCCCGCGACGGGCCGTCAGACCAGAACGCGCAGCGTGGAGAAGGTCGGATCGGCCGCGCCGTGCAGCCGGGCGCCGGCGGCGATCAGCTCACGCAGATACGAGACCACCTCGGCGGTGACCAGCTCTCCGGGAAGCAGCGTCGGCACACCCGGCGGGTAGCCGGCCACAGCCTCCGTTGAGATCCGACCGACGGCGTCCTGGACGGCCACCGCCTCACTGCGCCCCAGGAACGCCTCACGCGGTGACACGGCGGTCTCGTGCCCGAGGTCCACGGGGGGCTGGGTGAGCACTGTGCGCTTTGGCACCGGGTTGCTCGGCCCACCGCTCGAGGAGACCAGCTTGAGCGTCTCCGCCAGGTCGTGCGCGAACCGCTCCAGCGACTCAACGGGCTGGCCCATGCCGAGCACCAGCACGACGGTGGCGTGCGTGGCCAGCTCCACGTGGATGTCATAGGAGGCGCGCAGCGCGTTGGACACCTGATAACCGGTCAGGCCGGTGCCGCGCACGTCGATCACCAGGCGCAGCGGATCCCAGCCGGCAATCCCGGGCCTGCCGACGAACTGCTCCCCCACCAGCTCACAGCCGGGGATCGCGGCGATCGCCGCGCGCGTCTGCGCGGCGGCGCGGATGGTGCGGTCGAGCAGCAGCTCACCGTGCACCGCGAGCTGCCGGCGGGCGGCGTCGAGCGAGGCCATCAGCAGCGCGTTGGGGCTCGTCGAGCGCAGCAGCCGCACCGTGCGCGCAACCGCGTCGACGTCAACCCGCCCGCTGCCTGAGACCAGCAGCATCGCCGACTGCGTCAGGCTGCCGACGATCTTGTGAGTGGAGGCCAGCATCGCGTCGGCGCCGAGCGCGAGCGGTGAGCCGGGAAGCTCGGCGTGAAACCCGAAGTGCGAGCCCCAGGCGCAGTCGACGATCAGCGGAACCCCGGCGCTGTGCGCCACCTCGGCGCAGCCGGCGATGTCCGTGGCCATGCCGAAGTACGTCGGCGAGACCAGGAAGACCGCCTCCACCGAGCCCGGCGTGCGCTGCAGCGCACGCTCCAGCGCACGGGGCTCAACCCCATGCGCCATGCCCAGCTCCGGGTCATACTCCGGAGCCACGAAGCTCGGCCTGCCCCCGGAGAGCACCAGCCCGTCAATCACGCTCGCGTGTGAGTTGCGCTGCATCAGCACACGCGTCCCGGGGCCCGCCAGCGCCAGGCACAGCGCGTGGTTGCCCTGGCTGGCGCCGTTGGTCAGAAACCAGCAGCGGGCCGCGCCGTAGGCGTCTGCGGCCAGCGTCTCGGCACGCTCGTAGGGCGTGGGCGACGGCCCCACATCGATCCCCTGGATGTCCTGCGGCAGATCCAGCAGCAGCGCGTTCTCACCCAGCGCGCTGCGCAGGCCCGGGTCAGCACCGGCACCGCCCTTGTGACCGGGAACGTGGAATCTGGTCGACCCGCGCAACCCGTAGGCGGTGACGGCCTCCAGGTACGGGGCTGTCGGCTGCTGCGCCGGGACGTACTGCTCCGGGAAGGTCTCGCTCACGTTGCCCTCCGGCGGCTCATGTGTGGCATCTGGTTCAGACTCGCTTTCAGGGCCGCCACGGGCTCACGCAGCGTTGGCGGCCCTCAACAGGTACGCCCGGACGAAGCCGTCCAGGTCGCCGTCCAGCACGCGACTGGCGTCGCCCATCTCGAAGTCGGTGCGGTGATCCTTGACCATCGTGTATGGGTGCAGCACGTAGGAACGGATCTGTGAGCCGAAGTTGACGTCCTGGGCCTCGCCGCGCTCACGCGCGATCTCCTCGCGACGCTCGCGCTCAGCGCGCTCCGCCAGCTTGGAGCGCAGCATCGCCATCGCCTCCGCGCGGTTGGAGGACTGTGAGCGCTCGTTCTGGCACTGCACGACGATGCCCGTCGGCCGGTGCGTGATGCGCACCGCGGAGTCCGTCTTGTTGACGTGCTGGCCGCCCGCCCCGCTGGCACGATAGGTGTCGACCTGCAGGTCGTCCTCATCGATCTCCACGTCACCGACGTCCTCCACCACCGGCGAGACCTCCACGCCGGCGAAGCTCGTCTGGCGGCGGTTGGCGGAGTCAAACGGCGAGAGGCGCACCAGCCGGTGCACTCCCTTCTCACTGCCGTAGAGGCCGTAGGCGTTGTCCCCCTTGACCAGGAACGTGGCCGACTTGATGCCGGCCTCCTCCCCCGGTGACGCCTCCAGCAGCTCCACGCTGAAGCCGCGCTTCTCCGCCCATCGCATCTCCATGCGCAGCACCATCTCCGCCCAATCCTGAGCGTCGGTGCCACCGGCGCCGGCGTTCACGGTGACGAACGCGTCACCCGCGTCATAGCGCCCGGAGAACAGGCGTTCCTCCTCCAGCGCCTCGAGCCGCCGCTCAACGTCGGTCACCTGGTCATCCAGCTCAGCCCGCAGCGAGGGATCCTCATCGGTCATCTCCGCGAGCGCCTCCAGGTCCTGAGCGTCACCGCTCAGCCGCTTGAAGACCTCGAGCTTGCGTGAGGCCCTGGCGTGCTCTGCGCTGATCTTCGCCGCCTGTTCCTGGTTGTCCCAGAAGCCCGGCGCGCCCATCTCGGTCTCGAGCGCGCTGACGCGCTCACTGAGCCCAGCCGGGTCAAAGATAGTCCGAGAGCAGTTTTAGCTGCTCACGGATGTTGGTGAGGCGCTGCGAGAGCGGCTCTGTTGGTGCGTTAGGCATCGGCTGGCAACCGTAGCATTGAGTCGCATGCGACAGCTGGCAGAAATCTCTGACGGGTTCACTGCGCGCCGGCGCAGCGCCGCTTCGGCGCTGCCGCGGGGCTCCCGGCGGCGCGGCCGCCCGGCGCCGGTGGCGGTGGCGGTGGCGGTGGCGGCAATTGCGCTGGCGCTGGGGTCAGGCCTGGCCTGGGTCCCGGGCGCTCACGCGGCGCAGGCGCGCAGCGGCGCGCCGGTGGCCCATGGCAGCGCCCGCCAGCTGTACGTGACCGGCCTGACGCCTGACGCCAGGGTCGTGCTGCTCTCCCCAGCCGGGCGGCCGCTAAAGGCGCGCCGCGCGGACCGGCTCGGTGCTCTGCTGTTCACGGGGCTCAACCCTGGGGCCGGTTACCGCGTCAGGCTGGCGCCGCACGGCCCGCTCTCCGCGCCGGTCACCGTCCACGGGGACCGCGCCGCACCATGGGATCCGGGCATCTACCGGCAGCGCATCGCGGACAACGGCTACCAGTACCTGACCACGCGCGACGGCACCAGGCTCGCGATCTACGTGCACCCTCCCGACCATCCGGCGGGCCTCGCATCGCTGCCCCACGGGTTCTCGCTGCCACCGAGCTACTCGCACCCGCCCTACCCGACGGTGATCGAGTACTCCGGCTACGGCTACGCGGACCCCGCGGGCCCGCAGAGCGGGATCGCGGTGCTGGCGAACCTGATGGGCTTCGCCGTGGTCGACGTGAACATGCGCGGAACCGGCTGCTCGGGTGGCGCGTTCAGCTACTTTGAGGCGCTTCAGAACCTCGACGGCTATGACGTGATCCAGACGATCGCCCACCAGCCGTGGGTGCTTGACCACCGCGTCGGGATGATCGGGATCTCCTACGGCGCGATCAGCCAGCTGTTCACCGCGCAGCTGAACCCCCCGGCGCTGGAGGCGATCGCACCGCTGTCGACGATCGACTCGACCATCACCACGCTCTACCCGGGCGGGATCCTCAACACCGGTTTTGCGGTGCCCTGGGCGGCCAGCCGCCAGCACGACGCGCAGGCGGCGGGACCGGGCGCCGGCCAGGCGTGGGCCTACCAGCGCATCCGCCAGGGCGATCTCACCTGCCGGCAAAACCAGGCCCTGCACCCGGAGGCACCCAGCGTCAGCGCGATGATCCGCGCCAACTCCCACTACCGGCCGGCGGTGGCCAACACGCTGGACCCGATCAGCTTCGTGCACCGGATCCGCACCGCGGTGTTCCTGGCCTGCCAGTGGGAGGACGAGCAGACCGGCGGGCACTGCCCGGCGCTCGCGCAGCACTTCACCGCCAGCCGTCACGCGTGGTTCACGTTCACCAACGGCGCCCACATCGACTCGCTGGATCCGGCCACGCTGGAGCGCTGGTATGACTTCCTCTCGCTCTACGTGGGGCACCGTGCGCCGGCCACCGACGCCGGCATGGTGGCGCTGGCAGCGCCGCTCTTCTACGAGCAGGCGATGGGCATCGCCAACGTCGACCTGCCGCCCGACCCGATCTGGCAGATCCAGACCTACCGCCGCGCCCTGGCAACGTTCAACGCCCAGCCGCGGGTGCGCATCCTGTTTGACAACGGTGCCGGCACCTCACCGCTGGGGACCGCCGTGCCCGGCGCGCCCTACCCCGGCTTCGAGCAGTCGTTCACCCGCTTCCCGATCCCCGGAACGCAGGCGACCACCTGGTACCTGGGGGCCGCAGGCCAGCTGGCCACCAGCCCCCAGGCCACACCGCAGACCGACCGCTTCACCTGGAACCCGGGGGCCGTGCCCGCGGTTGACTTCGCCTCCGGCAACACGGCGGCCGACGGACTGTGGGCGGCCGCCGACGCGTGGTCGTGGAATTGGGCGCAGAACCCTCCGGGCAGCGCGCTCTCCTACGTGAGCGCACCGCTGACCCAGAACACGACGGTGATAGGTGGCGGCGCCGTGCATCTCTGGGTGCAGGCGAGCACGCCGAACGTCGACCTCCAGGCGACCGTCAGCGAGGTTCGCCCCGACGGCATGGAGACCTTCGTGCAGGATGGCTGGGTGCGTGCCGATGAGCGCCGGCTGGCCCCCGGCAGCACGCTGCTGGCCCCGACGCTGAGCCTGCGCGCCGCTGATGTGCGAGGGCTCCCGCGCGGGCGCTTCGTGAAGGTCGTGATCCCGCTCTACTACGAGGGCCACGTCTACCGGGCAGGCTCGCGGATCAGGGTCACGATCTCCGCGCCCGGCGGCTCGCAGCCGCTGTGGGCGTTCGCGCACGCCAGCCCGGGGACCGCGGCGGCGGTCTCCGTCAAGCTCTCCCCGCAGACGCCGTCGAGCCTGATCCTGCCGGTGGTGCCCGGGGTCAGCGTGCCCACGCCGCTGCCGCCCTGCCCAGGCCTGCGCAACGAGCCCTGCCGCCCCTACGTGCCTCTGGTCAACGCCTCCGCCGCCAGCACCTCCGGGTGAGCGGCCGGCGACCGGCCCGGGTCGCGGTGGCTGTCCCTGCGCCCGCGCGGCGACCGGCCCAGGTCGCGGTGGCTGCCCCTGCGCCCGCGCGGCGTCCGCAGACCTCCGGACCGTTCACGATCGCGCCCGTGAGCTGCCTGTCATGGGCGCAGGGCTCACGCTCGCGGCGGCTGCGGCGCCGCGCGGCGCGCTGTGGCGGACGCGTCAGCCATTAGAGTTCCGGCCATGACCGACCTGAACCACGAGGGCGTACGGGAACTGCTCTCGGCACCCAACCACGCTGTGCTCTCGAGCCACAACCCCGACGGAACGATTCTCAGCACAGTCGTGTGGATCGACTATGTCGACGGAGATCTGGCGGTTAACTCCGCCGTCGGCCGTCAGTGGCCGTCAAACCTGGACCGCGAAGGACGCGTCACGGTGCTGGTGATGGACCAGCAGAACCCGTACCACTTCGCTGAGATCCGCGGCACCGTCACCGGCACGGTCGACGGCGCCGTCGACCACATCCACTCCCTGGCTCACAAGTACATCGGCCAGGATTACCCGTGGCTTGGGCCCGACGAGCAGCGCAAGAAGTTCATCATCACGCCGAGCAAGGTCCGCTACGTCAAGCAGTAGGCGGCCTGCGGCCGTAGCGGCGTTCGGCGGCGCGCGCATGGCGGTCCGCGGTGCGGGCCGCTGCGCGCGCCCGGCGCTGCCCCGCACGCCCCTCTGAACCCGAGCGCGCCTGTGCGGCGCGGCGATCGAGGTCGGCCTCCACGGCGTCAAGATCGGGATCGGGCCCGTACAGCGCCCAGCCGTTGCGCACCAGCGGCACCACGAAGATCAGCAGCAGCCAGACCGGCCAGAAGCTCCCGGCGCCCGACGCCGCCCAGATGAGCGTGCAGGCCACGAACGGGACCAGACCGCCGCCCGCCTGCTGGAGCAGGCGCCGCTCCAAGGTGCGGCGACGCTCCGCGAACTCGGCGCGAGCCTCGAGCTGCGACTCAGCCAACGCCGGCAGGTCCGCGAGCGGTCCCGCCAACTGTGATTCGGTGCGAGCCTCGTACACGGCCTTCAGCCGCTGATCCAGATCCGCCTCATCGAGGCGCCCCTGGGCAAAGTGCACGCTCAGCGCGGAGGCGGCGCGCTCACGGTCCTGGTCTGAGACTCTGAGGTCAGGAGGCTGGGTGCTCACCTGCGCATAGGCTAGTGGTCTGTCCTGCAGATGGCCGGCGAGCGGGAGGCGTCACCGGCGGATTGCCGGGCACCGATTCGCGTCGCCGGGCAGCCGCGGGACACGGGCATGCCGGAGCGGGCGGCTCCCCTGCCGCCGGCGCTCAGCGTCCGCCGCTCAGCGGCGCGCTAGGCGCCGTGGCACTTCTTGTACTTCTTGCCGGAGCCGCACCAGCACGGATCGTTGCGCCCCGGCTCATTCTCATCGACGTGCCGCTGCTGCACCGCGGCGGGCTCCCCGGCCTCCATCCCGGCGAGCGGGGCCGCGCCCGCGGCGGCGGCCATCGCCTGCGCGCCGACCGGTGCCGAGGCGCCGCTCGAGTAGCTCACGCGCCCACCACCGGTGGCGGAGCTGGAAGCCTGGCTGGCGGTGTGCGTGGGCAGCATCGGCGGCAGCTGCTGCGGGGCCTCCTCCACGACCACCTGGACGTGGTAGATCATCCGCGCGAAGTCAGACCAGACGAGGTTCATCAAATCTCCGAAGAGCTCAAAGGCCTCGTTCTTGTAGGCGACCAGCGGGTCGACCTGGGCGGCGCTGCGCAGGTGGATCCCCTGCTGCAGGTAGTCCATGTCGTGCAGGTGCTCACGCCAGCGCTGGTCGATGATCTGGAGCAGCAGGAAGCGCTCCAGGGCGCGCATCATCTCCTCGCCCAGTTCCTGCTCGCGCAGCGTGTACTGGGCCAGCGCCTCCTCCTGCAGCTGATCGGTGAGCTCCAGCCGGTCGACGCGGTCGGGATCGAGGCCCAGCACCTCATCGCTGGGCTGGAAGATCTCGGTGATGCGCGTCAGCAGCCCGGCGACGTCCCAATCCTCGACGAAGTCACCGGCGGTGTACTCGTCGACCAGCCGCGACAGCAGGTTGGCGATCTCCTGGCGGGCGGGCTCGCCCATGTCGCGACCCTCGAGGATCTCGTCGCGGTAGGTGTAGATCACCTCACGCTGCTGGTTGAGCACGTCGTCGTACTCGAGCGTGTGCTTGCGCATCAGGTAGTACTGCTCCTCCACCTTCTTCTGCGCCTTCTCTATCTGGCTGGTCAGCAGGCCGGCCTCGATCGGCTCCTCGTTGCCCTCCTCATCGACCGAGCCGAGACGATCGAGGATCCGGTAGATGCGGTCACCCGCAAAGAGCCGCACGAGCTCATCCTCCGCGGACAGGAAGAAGCGTGACTCACCCGGGTCACCCTGGCGGCCCGCACGGCCACGCAGCTGGTTGTCGATCCGTCGCGACTCGTGGCGCTCGGTGCCGAGGATGAAGAGCCCGCCGGCCTCCATGACCTCGGTGCGGGCCTGCTCGACGCGTCGATCGATCTCCGGCAGGATCCCGGCCAGGTGCTCCTCGTACTCGGGCATGCCGGGGACCAGACCGAGCTTGCGCAGCTCGATCTCTGCAAGGTGCTCGGCGTTGCCGCCGAGCTTGATGTCAACCCCGCGCCCGGCCATGTTGGTGGCGATGGTCACCGCCCCGGGGGCGCCGGCCTCAGCCACGATCTCACCCTCGTGCTGCGCGTGCTCAGGCTTGGCGTTGAGCACCGAGTGCGCGATCCCACGGCGCTTGAGGCGCTCGGAGAGCAGCTCCGAGACCTCCACGGAGATCGTGCCGACCAGCACCGGCTGGCGCTTGGCGTGGCGCTCCTCGATCTCCCGCACAACCGCGCTCCACTTGCCCTCCTTGGTCTTGAAGACCTGGTCGTTGCGATCGGCGCGGATCATCTCCCGGTTGGTCGGCACCTGCACCACCGGCAGGTTGTAGATCTTCATGAACTCGGTGGCCTCGGTCAGCGCCGTGCCGGTCATGCCCGCGAGCTTGTCGTACTTGCGGAAGTAGTTCTGGAGGGTCACGGAGGCGAGCGTCTGGTTCTCCTCCTGCACGCGCACGCCCTCCTTGGCCTCAACCGCCTGGTGCAGCCCCTCAGACCAGCGCCGCCCCTCGAGGATCCGGCCGGTGTGCTCGTCGATGATCATCACCTCGCCGTTGATCACGGCGTAGTCGATGTCACGCTTCTTCAGCGCCTCGGCCTTCAGCGCCTGGTAGAGGTGGTTGACCAGGTGACCGTTCTCAGCGCGGTAGAGATGGTCGATGCCCAGGAAGCGCTCGGCCTTGGCTACGCCGAGCTCCGTGACTGAGACGGTCTCATACTTCTCGTCAATCTCGTAGTCGAAGTCCGCCACGTATGACTTGCGCTCGTTGGGCAGCAGGCCGTCCGGGGTCTTGCCCAGCTGCATCATCGGCGCGAGCTTGGCGAAGCGCACGTACAGCTCCGCCGCCTCCTCCGGCGCGCCGGAGATGATCAGCGGCGTGCGGGCCTCGTCGATCAGGATGCGTTGGA
>JAJZDA010000137.1 GCA_021851525.1 Actinomycetes bacterium
GGTTGGTCTGTGGTTGGTGGGGCTCTGCCTGCTGGGTTGAGTCTTGATCCGGTGACCGGGGTGATCTCCGGGACGCCGACTGTCGCTGGTGGTGCGTCGTTCACGGTGCGGGCGAGTTCTGTGGGGGTCAATCCGCAGAGCGTGACGGAGGCGCTGTCGATCAATGTTGCGGGGGTGCTCAGCGTGACGCCGGCGACATCGACGTTGCCGGTGAGCTCGACGTTGCCGGTGAGCTCGACGTTGCCGGTGCGCGCGGCGGTGGTGCTGCCGCGTGTGCGGTTGTTGGGTCGGGGTGCGCGGGTCCGTGGCAACCGTTTGAGTGTGCGGTTGCGTTGTTTTGGCGCGCAGTGCAGCGGGGTTGTGCGGCTTGAGGTGAGCCGGATCGTGATCGTGCGTCACGGCCGCAAGCGTGTGCGGCGTCGGCGGCTGGTGTTGGTCGGGATCGGGCACTTCTCGGTTGCGGCGGGTCGGGTCCGTGGGGTGCGGGTGTTGTTGAACCGTGCGGGTCGTGTGGATCTCGCGCGGGCGCGTCGTCACCGCTTGGTCGTTGATGTGGTGGCGTTTGTGTCGCATGGCGGGAGGGTTTCGCGGCGTGAGACGCTCTCGCTGATCGTTCGGCATCGGCGGCGTCGTTAGCCGGTGCTGGTCTGTCGGGGTCGTGAGGACACGGCCCCGACAGACATCGCTCGTGCGAGTGTGAGCATGCAGGGCGGGTTGCCGTGGTCAGTTGCGTCTGCGCAGGCCCGGGTGGGAGACCGGCCCCGGGTGGGAAACCGGCCCCGGGTCGGATACCGGCCCCGGGCGGGATACCGGCGGTGGTTCGGTGTGGCGGCGTCCGGTGCCGGCCGGTGGTTCCGGTCGGGGCGGTCCGATTGCGCGGCTTTGGTTGATTGTGTGTAGACTGCGCTGGTCACAGTCTGCTGCGGAGCGGGGTTGCTCCGCGCTCCAAGGGGGAAATACGTGATGTCAATTCGCTTCGCGGGTGCCCGTGGGCCACGGGCGTGGCACGCGGTGGTGCTGGTGCTGGGCGTCGCGCTTGTGCTGCTGTTGGCCGGGGCGCATCGTGCCGCTGCCCAGACCGGCCCGGCCTCGCTGGAGTCGACCAGTCCCGTCACGCTGCCGGCCGGTGCTGATCTGACTTCAAACTACGGCTTCGTAATCTCCAAGACCGTGTGCTATTCGGCGTCCTCGTGCGTCGGAGTGGGCTACTACAACACGTCTGCCGGGGACTACCCGATTGTGGTTCCGATCACCGACGGTGTGCCGGGTCCGGCCGTGGCCGTGCAGTTGCCGCCCGGCTACGACACCGGCAGTCAGGATGCCTCTCTGGAGGATGTCAGCTGCACGGCCTCCGGGAGCTGCGTGGCGGTCGGCTACTACAGTGATGGCAGCGAGGTACGGCAGGCGATGTCGGTGGCGATCAACGCGGGTGCTCCTGCTCAGGCGGTTGAGATTCAGGCGCCCTCCAACCACTCCGCCGGTAATGTGGATGCCACGCTCACCGGGGTCAGCTGCCCGGCGACCGGCACATGTGTCGCGGTGGGCACCTACTACGACAACAGCAGCCCCTACAGCATCCTGCAGGGCATGTCTGTGGCGATCACCGCCGGGGTGCCGGCTGCGGCTGTGCAGATCACGCTGCCGAGCAAGGCGGCGAGCGGTAGCGCTTCTCAGCGCGTGTTCACGGGCGGCGTTAGCTGCCAGGACTCCGGTGTGTGCGTGGCCGTCGGGACCTACTACGACGACCGCAGCGGTGTGAGGCAGGCCATGTCTGTGGCGTTCACCGACGGGGTGCCGGCCGCGGCTCTTGAGATCACGTCGCCGGTGGGCGCGTCAAGTCGCCCCAACCCGTCGCTCTATGCGGTGTCGTGCCCGGCCAGCGGCGCCTGTGTTGCGGTCGGCCACTACAACCAGGTTTCCGGATACCGGCAGTCGATGATGGTCGCTATCACCGGCGGGGTGCCGGCGCAGGCGGTCGAGACCCCGATGCCGAGCGCTGATACGGGCGCCCGCTACGCGTCAAGCTGGTTTGGGCTGAGCTGCACGGCGGCTGGCACGTGTGTCGCCGGCGGGATCTACGAGGACAGCGACGGGAACTATCACCCGGCGGTGATGGCGATCGTCAACGGCGTGCCCGGTCCGGTGACCGAGGTGCCGCTGCCCGCGGGCGCTGTGTCCTACTCGGCCGCGGGAATCCAGGATGCCGAGCTCTGGAGCGTCAGCTGCACGGCGGCGGGACCGTGCCTGGCGGCCGGCTTCTACACGGTTGGCTACAGCACGCCCACCGACAACCAGTACCAGGGATTCACAGTCGAGGTTCAGCCGGGGGGCTCGATCGGAGCTCCGCAGGAGACGCCGGCGCCCGTCGGCGGCACCGCCACGAACCCGTTCAACCAGCTGCACTCGGTTGGCTGCAGTGCGTCCGGGTCGTGTGCGGCGTTCGGCGTGTCTGAGGATTCGTTGGGCGATTACAACGGGTATGTGTTGGATCTGCAGGCGCCGTTGGCTGTTGGGACGGTGTCGTTGCCGGGGGCGAGTGTTGGCTCGCGTTATCAGGCGGCGTTGTCTGCGAGTGGTGCGTGGGGTTCGTATGGTTGGTCTGTGGTTGGTGGGGCTCTGCCTGCTGGGTTGAGTCTTGATCCGGTGACCGGGGTGATCTCCGGGACGCCGACTGTCGCTGGTGGTGCGTCGTTCACGGTGCGGGCGAGTTCTGTGGGGGGCAATCCGCAGAGCGTGACGGAGGCGCTGTCGATCGATGTTGCGGGGGTGCTCAGCGTGACGCCGGCGACCTCGACGTTGCCGGTGAGCTCGACGTTGCCGGTGGGCTCGACGTTGCCGGTGCGTGCGGCGGTGGTGCTGCCGCGTGTGCGGTTGTTGGGTCGGGGTGCGCGTGTGCGTGGCAACCGTTTGAGTGTGCGGTTGCGTTGTCTTGGCGCGCAGTGCAGCGGGGTTGTGAGGCTTGAGGTGAGCCGGATCGTGATCGTGCATCACGGCAGGCGGCGTCTGCGGCGCCGGCGGATGGTGTTGGTCGGGATCGGGCACTTCTCGGTTGCCGCGGGGCGGGTCCGTGGGGTGCGGGTGTTGTTGAACCGTGCGGGTCGTGTGGATCTCGCGCGGGCTCGTCATCACCGGCTGGTCGTTGACGTGCTGGCGTTTGTCTCGCGGGGTGGCAGGGTTTCGCGGCGTGAGACCATCTCGCTGATCGTTCGTCGTCGTTAGCCGGGGCTGGTCTGTCGGGGCCGTGTGGTCACGGCCCCGACAGACCCCGCGCGTGATCCCGTCGCCCCGACGGAACGCCGGTCGCGACAGCGGCGCCTGACATTTCCGGTGGGGGCTCGCCTCAGAAGGCTGCCTCGACGTGGTCGAGGCGCAACAGCTCTCCGGAGGCGCTGAGCGTGATCCCGATCGCATCGAAGCGCAGCTCGCGGGCACGGGGCCGCTGCGGGCGCTCGCAGAGCCACTGAGCTGCCATCCGACGCACCTGCAGGCGCTTGCGCGCATGCACGGACTCGAGCGGGTCGCGGCCGGTGCTCCAGGCGATCCGTGTCTTGACCTCGCAGAACACGAGCGCGGCGCCGTCGCAGGCCACCAGGTCAAGCTCACCCCATCTGGTGCGGAAGTTGCGCTCGACGATCTCAAAGCCGCGTCGCCGAAGGTGCTCGGCGGCGAGCCGTTCCCCGGTCCCCCCGAGTGTGCGCCTGCGGTCGTCTGCCATGTCGCTGAAGCTACGCCGAGAAGTGCGACGGGCTTCATGCGCCATGTGCCGTCTCTGTGACAAAGCGCCGGCGGCGGCCGAGATTGTCACACAGCTGCCACCAGGCGTCACGCAGACGTCACAGCTGCGCGGCTAGCGTCGCCTCTGTGCTTGCACGGGTTACGACATTTGCCATCGAGGGGGTGGAGCCGCGCACCGTGCTGGTGGAGGTCGACGTCCGTCCCGGGCTGCCGGCCTTCACGATCGTGGGTTTGGGGGACACGGCGGTGCGTGAGTCGCGTGAGCGGATCCGCGCGGCGGTGCTCAACTCCGGGCTCGAGTTCCCGCAGCGGCGGATCACCGCAAACCTCGCCCCTGCCTCGATGCGCAAGGCCGGACCGGGCTTTGACCTGGCCATGGCGCTCGCCCTGCTGGCCGCCAGCGGGCAGCTGGACGGACGCGCGCTGGCGCGCGCGGCGGTCTTTGGAGAGCTCGCCCTGAGCGGCGAGTTGCGCGGCGCGCCCGGGGCCCTGGCGGTCGCGGAGGGCGCGGCGCGCGAGCGGGTGGCGCGCCTGATCGTCCCGGCGGACCGCGTGCGTGAGGCGGGCCTGGTGGAAGGGTTGCAGGTGATCGGCGTCAGATCACTGGGTGAGGCGGCCGCAGCCGTGACGGCGCCCGACGACGCGCTGCCGCCAACGCCACCGCCGCCGGCGCGCCGGCGCACCGGCGCGTCGCCCGACCTCGCTGATGTGCGCGGCCAGCCGCTGGCGCTGCTGGCGCTGCAGATCGCCGCTGCCGGCGCCCACAACCTGCTGCTGGAGGGGGCGCCGGGAACCGGCAAGACGATGCTTGCGCGGCGCATGCCGTCGATCCTGCCGCCGCTCACGCGGGCCGAGGCGATCGAGGTGACGCGCATCCAGAGCATCGGGGGCACGTACCGCGACGGGCTGGCCGAGCAGCGGCCGTTCCGTGCTCCCCACCACACGATCTCAGCCGCCGGGCTGGTCGGCGGTGGCTCCCCGCCGCGCCCGGGCGAGGCGACGCTCGCGCACCGCGGGGTGCTGTTCATGGATGAGCTCTCGGAGTTCTCCAGGGCGACGCTCGAGGCGCTGCGCCAACCGCTCGAGGATGGCCGCGTGACGATCGTGCGCGGCCAGCACGCGCTGGTTTTCCCGACGCGCTTCATGCTGGTCGCCGCCACCAACCCGTGCCCGTGTGGCTACGCCGGCCTTGACGGACGCTGCAGCTGCGCGCCCGCGGATCTGCGCCGCCACCAGCGTCGCCTGAGCGGTCCGCTGCTTGACCGCCTGGACCTGCTGGTCAACGTCGAGCGCCCCACGGAGGCTGAGCTGCGGGCGCCGGCGGTGATCGACTCGGCGGCCGCCCAGGCACGGGTCGCCGGCGCGCGTGAGCGCCAGCGCCACCGCCTCAGGGAGAGCGACGCGCGCTGCAACGGCGAGCTCGACGCCGCCGGGGTGCGGCGCTTCGTGACGCTCGAGCCGGCGGCCGCGCGCACGCTCGGGGACGCGTACGACGCCGGCGTGCTGTCGGCCCGCGGCCGCCAGCGGGTGCTGCGTGTGGCGCAGACGCTGGCCGATCTGGACGGCCGTGACCGCGTGGGGCTCGATGACCTGCTCACGGCGCTGAGCTTGCGGCAGCGGAGCGTCGCCGGGGAGCGCGTGGCGGCGTGAGCGCCTGCACCGCCTGCCTGCGGCGCACCTGGCTGCTGTCCGCCCTGGCAGGACACCTGGAAACCGAGCGGGCCCGGATCGGTGAGCTGCTGAGGCTCGAGGACGCCCGCCTGATCGCGGCGGTGGGCGGGGCCCGCCGGCCACAGCTGGAGGCTGCGCACGAGCGCTTCGGTGAGCCGCAGGCGGAGCTTGCCCGCGCGCGCATCGACGCGAGCGCCATGGAGGCGATCTGTCGCTGCCAGCGCGGCTATCCCGAGTCCCTGAGGGACCTCGCGGCGCCCCCGGCGGTGCTGCACATCGGCGGGGCAATGCGCAGCGCTGATCTCATGGACAGACCACATGTGGCGCTTGTCGGAGCGCGCGGGGCTAGCGCCTACGGGACTGCGGTGGCGCATTCGCTGGGCGCCGCGCTGGCGGCCAGCGGGGTGACCGTGATCAGCGGCATGGCGCCCGGGATCGACGGTGAGTCGCACCTGGGCGCGCTGAGCGCGCATGGGCTCACGGTCGCGGTCATGCCGGGCGGAGCCGATCGGCCCTATCCGGCGAGCGCGGCGCCGCTGCACCGCCAGCTGGCCAGGGCCGGCGCGCTGGTCAGCGAGCTGCCACCGGGGACCGCGGTGCGCCGCTGGATGTTCGCCGCGCGCAACCGCGTGATCGCCGCGCTTGCCGAAGTGACCGTCGTGATCGAGGCCAGCGAGCGCTCCGGCTCGCTGCTCACCGCCGGTCTCTGCGCAGAGCTCGGACGCCGGCTCGCGGCGGTCCCGGGACCTGTCACCAGCCGCCTTTCGCAGGGCCCCAACCGGCTGATCCTCGAGGGCGCCGCGCTGGTGCGCGGCGCCGCGGACGTGCTCGATCTGCTCTACGGGGTCGGGCAGCGGCCGGCGCCTGCCGACGGCCGCCCGGCGCTCAGCGCCGTCCAGCAGCAACTGCTGGACGCGGTGGCCGGCGGACTGGACTCCGCCGCGGCGCTCTGCGCACGCGGAATCGGCGGATCGCGCTGCCTCGCGGAGCTGGCGGCGCTCGAACTGGGCGGAAGGATCAGGCGGGCAGCCGGCGGGCGCCTGGTGGTGATCCCATGACCCCTTTCGCAGTGGCACGTCGCTTTGTAATAATCGCCTCGTGCGCTTCCTGCGGATGAAACCTGGCCACGGTGAGGTGTTGATCGCGGAAGGTGACCTCGAGCTCCCGGAGGCCGAGGCGATGCTGGTGGCTGAGTTTCGGCGTCAGCTCGAAGCCGGGCTGTGGGCCGCCGTTCCGGTCGCGCACAACGACGGTCGGCGTGAGGCGAGGATGGTCCGCAGCTTCGCCGAGGTGCCGCGCGACGCTGACCGCGTGATCTTCTTCCCGCGCGCGGCCGGCGGCTGAGGCGGCGCTGCATGGCACCCGCGCTTGCCGTATCGGCACTGGTCGCACTGGCCCTGCTCTCTGACATCCTGCTGCCACGCGCTGCTGAGCTGTGGTCCCGTTACCGTGCGGGGCGCCGCAGGGTGCCGGAGTTCGCCGCTGATCCGGGCCGCGAACGTCGCGCCGAGCAGACCGCGCGTGAGCTGTTGCGCTCGTGCGTCAGCGAGGAGGAGTGGTCGATGTACCGCGAGCTCGGGCTGATCCGTGTGTGGGGCCGCTACCCGCGCGCCCACGGCGGCGGTGAGTACGCGTACCTGATCTATCCACACCGGCCGATCGTCTCCTACGAGCCGCAGACGCGGCGGCTGCTGGCCGAATACTGCGTGACGTTCCCGGATGAGACCCGGCCGTACGGCAGCTCGAGGCTGCCTGACTCAGATGACGTGCTGGCCAAGTGGATGGCGCTGACCGGCGACGAGCAGCGTCTGATCGACCAGTCCAACATGCACCTGCCGGGGCGTCAGGTCGATGTGACCCAGGTGGCGCGGGACCTCTGGCGCCTGTCGCGTTGGGAGCAGGCGCGGATGCGGCAGCTGACCGCCGAGCTCAAGGGGCCGGACGCCCAGCCGGAGTCGCACCCCCAGCAACCGCGTCCCCAGCACTGAGCGGCGCCGCACGCGCTCCTTCTGGGCCCCGGCCGTGTTCTGAGCAGTGCGACGTCCGCGCGTGCGCGGAGACTGTGCGCAGCTGAGACAGGGGTGTGACTTGAATCTGAGACCGACAATCAGGCGCGTTCTGCTGGGCGCGGTCAGCGTCGGCCTGGCGGCGCTCGCGCTGCCGGCGCTGGCCACCGCGGCCACCGCGCCCACCGCGCCGCTGAGCATCGCCGTCAGCTCCTCCCAGCAGGTGCCGGGGGCGTCCGGGTATGTGGCGAACGTCGGCGTGAGCTACACGCTGACGTACACGCTGACCAGCACGTCCGCCGGGGCGACGCTCTATGACGTCGGTTTCAGCGACCGGCTGCCGGCCGGGGTCGTGCTCGACGATGAGGTGGGGGAGACCGCCCGCGGCTGCGGCACCAGCTTCGCACCGACCGGCCAGACGGGGGCGGGCAGCGTCACGGTCAGCGGCCTGACAGTCGTCAACGGCACGCCCTGCACGATCAGCCTGCAGTACGTGCCGCTGACCGCGGAGGTGGCCGCCCAGGACACCCTGACCAGCGCCAGCTTCAGCACCACGGCCAGCGGTGCGCCGGTCAGCTACACGCTGCCCAATGCGGCGGTGACGGTCACGCCGCTGATCCTCACGGCGGCCGGGGCCCCGAGCATCAGCATCGGGGGTGTGACCCCCAACGTGACCTACGCGCCCGGTCAGAACGTGGTGCTCAGCTACAGCGCGGCAGCGGCCCCGGACGACGCGATCGCGGGCCTCTACGGGGCCGATGATCAGGGCAACACGCTGGCGTCGGGGTCGGCGATCAACACGCTGGTTCCGGGCATGCATGACGTGCAGGTGTGGGTCCAGACCCAGGACGGCTACATCGGCTCGCAGTCGCTCACGTACTACGTGGCGCCGCCCGCGCTCGGGCCGCTGAGCACCACCAAGACCGGCCAGCTGCGCTTCAGCGTGAACTTCCTGGCAGCGGGCACCGTGGTCGCGCGCGTGGTCTCCGGCTCGACGCTGATCGGTCAGCTGACAGCGAACGTGCGTGCGGGTCGCACCACGACCCTCACGGTGATGCCGACGCCGGCCGGGGTGCAGTTCCTGACAGCCAACCCCCAGGGCGTGCCGGTCACGCTCAGCGTGCTGTACACGGCCACCGGCTGGAACTACCTCGCGGCCCCGCCGGTGATCACCGCGGGACCGCTCACGCTGCAGTACGTCCAGCCAACGCGGCCCGCGAAGCGGCGCCGGCGCCACCCGGTCAAGCGCAGGCATCCTCCGGGCAAGCGCCACAAGGTCTCGGTGCGTCACCGGGGCGGGCATCACGGGGTCAGCGGGCGTCATCGCGGCGGGCGTCATGGGGCGCGCGGGCATCACCCGGGTGGGCGTCACGGTCGCGCCGCGCACCATCCCGGCAGGCACCACC
>JAJZDA010000138.1 GCA_021851525.1 Actinomycetes bacterium
CCGACCCGGCGGCGCCGCCGGCGGCCGACCCGGACCCGGAGCCGGCAGCCGACCCGGCGGCGCAGCCGGCGGCTGCGCCGCAACCGGAGCTGGCGCCTGACTCAGGCGCCGGCGGCGGGGCTTCGGTGCAGCAGCTCGGTCTCTTCTGAGCCGCCGGGGGACGGCCGCGCGTCCACGGGCGGCGTGGCTCAGCTGCCAAGCACGATCAGCTGCGGCGGCCTGCGCAGCGCGATCAGGTAGCTGATCAGCGCGCCCACCACCTGCACGGCCAGCACCAGGGTCGCGAACGACGCCGGGCTGCGCGAGGAGTGCGCCAGCGCGAGCGGCTCGAACGCCGCCAGCACCGCAAGCGCCAGCAGGAAGCGGCTGCGGCGCAGCGCCAGCAGGTACTGCACCGCCAGATAGGTGCCGGCCAGCACCGTGAAGGCCGCCGCCAGCGGCAGCACGGCGTCGGTGGCGATCGCCCTGCGCCGGCCGAACACCAGCTCAATCAGCGGATGCGCGCCGAACGCGAAGATCAGCAGGCAGGGCACCGCGCAGACCGCGACGATCGCGAGCGTGCGCAGCAGCACGCCACGCGTGTCCTCACCGGCGGAGCGTCGCCGTGAGGTCTCCGGCACGAGGTAGAAGCTCGCACCCATCGCCACCCAGATCAGCACCTTCGCGGCCACCGCGTCAACCGAGTAGGCGCTGGCGACGCTCTCCGAGAAGCGATGCTTGGCGGTGATCAGGTCGACGTTCTGCAGCAGCTGCACCACGGCCAGGGCGCTGATCGGCACCGCTGAGACCCAGACGTGCCTGCCGAAGCCGGTGGCCGCCACCACGCCACGGCCCAGCGACCAGGCTCCACGACCGGCCGGCGCGAGCTGGGCGTGCAGCCGCGCCGCGCAGTAGACGGACATCGCCACGTAGGCCACCAGGCTGCCGAGGTAGGCGCCGCCGACGCCCATGCCCAGGCCGGCCAGCGCGCCGCCGGCGATGAGCCGCACGCCCTGCTCTCCGATCAGGCTCAGGCCGACGCTGCGGTAGTCACCGATCCCCTGCAGCCCGCCGCGCAGCGTGCACAGCGCCAGGTACACGCATCCGCCCGGGATGCCGGCAGCCGCCGCCCAGGGGTGCGAGTGCACGCCCACCAGATCCGCGATCGGCTGGCGCAGCAGGATCGAGATGACCGTCGCGCCCACGGTGAACAGCACCAGTGTCCTGCTCCAGCGCTCGAGCGTCCGCAGCAGCGCCTCTCCCTCGCCGAGCCGCCCGAGTGCCCCGTCGCGTGCGGTCGAGACCTGGATCGCCTGGCCGGCGACCGTGAGGATCGTGAGGTAGCTGATCAGCGCCGCCAGCGCGCCGTAATCGCTGAGCAGCCGGGCGAAGACCACCGACGTGACCAGCGCAATCACGTTGTTGACGATCATCGCCGCGGCAAGGCCGGCGGCCTTCCCCGTGTCGGAGTCGCGCAGGCGCTCCAGTTGGTTGGCGAAGCGGCTTGGCATCGGTGACCGGGACGGTAGCGAGCGCCCCGGTGAGCCCCGCCGGCGGCGCCCCCGTCCGGTGCAGCGCAAACAGCCCTATTCGTCGGCGAGCCCCGGATTCCTTCCGTGAATTAGAGTTGCGTGCCTGTGAAGCCAGCCTGGTCAAAGATTCTCGCCGTCGCCGCCGTGCTCATGGTGGCCTCGCCGGCCCCGGCGCTCGCCGCCGGACACCCGACGGCTGCGCACACGACACCCCAGATCACGCCCACCGCGCCATCGAGGCTGACCACCAGCACGAGCTCCACGACCACGACCGGAGCTCCAGCGGCGACGACCACGACCGGCACAGGCACAGGCACGAGCACGGTCCCGAGCGGCAACCTGCCGAACACCGGCCTGAACCTGCTGCCCGAGACCGTCGCGGGGCTGCTGCTGCTCGCCACCGGGGTGGGAATGCGCGTGCGACGTTCCCGCGCCTGAGCGTGACGGCGTCGCCGCGCAGCGTGAGGACCCGCTCGGGAGCCGAGACCGAGAGCCTCGGCGCGCAGCTGGCCGGCACGCTGAGTGGCGGTGACGTGGTCCTGCTGAGCGGTGAGCTCGGCGCCGGCAAGACGACGTTCGTGCGTGGCGCGGCGCGCGCCCTGGGGGTGCGCGCCGCGGTCACAAGTCCGACCTTCACGATCGGGCAGCGCTATCAGGCGGCAGCGCCCCTGCTGTGGGTGGCGCATCTCGACCTCTACCGGCTGGGCTCGCTGGCGCAGGAGGACCCCGATCTGCTGGAGGACTACCTCGGGCCGCAGACCGTGACCTTCATCGAGTGGCCCGCGGCGGCCGAACGTGAGCTGCACGGCACGCTGCGGGTGGCCCGTCGCGTGACGCTCGCGCATGCCGGCGGCGATGAGCGGGTCATCGAGATCTCCTGAGCCCTCGACGATGCGCAGCGCAGAGACCGCATGAGGATCCTGGCGTTCGACACCGCCACCGCCGCCACCGTCGCCGCGATCGGTGAGCTCGAGCGGCGTGATGACCCGCCGCCGGGGACGCGCCCCGCGCACGCCACGCGCCTGCTGACGCTGATCCAGGAGCTGATCGACGCCACCGAGGGCGGCTGGGGAGCGATCGACCGGATCGCCGTCGGGGTCGGGCCGGGAACGTTCACGGGTCTGCGGATCGGGATTGCGACCGCCCAGGCGCTGGCACGCTCCACGGGCATTGAGCTGGTGGGCGTTTCGACGCTCGCCTCGCTGGAGCGCGGGGCGCATGCGCTGCTCGGTGAAAGCTGCAGCGTGCTGGCGGTGATCGACGCGCGCCGGGGTGAGGCGTTCGTGGCGGGAGACGGAGTGCAACCGTGCGTGCTCGACCCCGAGGCGCTGGCCGCGCTGGCCGCGCACCACGCCCGCGGCGCCACGCATGGCCTGTTTGCGGTGGGAGACGGTGCGCTGCGCTTCAGCGAGCTGCTGGAGCAGGCCGGTGCCCAGGTGCCCGCGCCGGAGTCAGCCGCCCACCGTGTCAGCGCGATCCACCACTGCCGCCTCGCGCTCAGCGCACAGCCGGCGCCGGCCGGCATGATCGAGCCGCTCTACCTGCGGGTGCCGGATGCGGAGCGGAGCGTGTCGCGATGAGCGAGCACGAGTTCACGATCCGGCGGCTCAACCACACCGACCTGCCCAGGGTGATCGCGATCGAACGGCGCGCCTTTCCCAGCCCGTGGTCACTGGGGATGTTCGTGCTGGAGCTCTCCAAGCCGTCGGGCGTGTGCCTGACCGCGATGCGTGACGGCGAGATGCTCGGCTACGTGATCTGCGCCCGCTACGACGAGGCGTACCACGTGATGAACATCGCCGTGGACCCTGACCACCGGCGCCGCGGGGTCGCGCGGGCGCTGCTTGACGCGGTGCTCGACGCAGCCGGGCACCAGACCCCCTACACGCTCGAGGTGAGGGTCTCCAACGCCGGGGCGATCGCGCTCTATGAGAGCTTCGGGTTCCGTTCCGTGGGCACCAGGCGCCGGTACTACGCTGACAACGGCGAGGACGCGCTGATCATGTGGCGCGCGGACGGAGAACCCTGGGAGGCCTGATGATCCTCGCGATCGAGACAAGCTGTGACGACACCTGCGCGGCCGTGGTGACGCGCGACGGTGAGATCAGGTCCAACATCATCTCCTCGCAGGGGGTGCACGCCCGCTTCGGCGGCGTGGTGCCGGAGATCGCGTCTCGCCAGCACCTGACGCTGCTGCAACCGGTGATCGACCAGGCGCTGGACACCGCCGGCGTCTCACTCGAGCAGATCACGCTGGTGGCGGCGACCCGTGGGCCGGGACTGGTGGCGGCCCTGCTGGTCGGCTTCTCGGCGGCCAAGGCGCTGGCCGCCGCCCGGCGGCTGCCGTTCGCCGCCGTTGACCATCTGCACGGGCATCTGGCCGCAAGTTTCCTGAAGCCGACGGAGCTCGAGCCGCCCTTCCTGGCGCTGATCGCCAGCGGCGGGCACACGCTGCTGGCCGACGTGCGCGACCATGGTCCGCAACCCGCGCTGCTGGGGCAGACGCTCGATGACGCCGCGGGCGAGGCCTTCGACAAGGGGGCGCGCCTGCTCGGCCTCGGCTATCCGGGCGGGGCGGCGCTGGAGCGCCTTGCGCGGGAGGGCGACGCCGAGGCCTTCGAGTTCCCGACCGGGGCGCGCATGGGGGGCCTGGACTTCTCCTTCGCCGGTCTGAAGACCGCGCTGCTTTACCGGGTGCGTGAGCTCGGTGAGCAGCAGACGGAGCTGTGTCGCGCTGATCTGGCGGCCTCCTACCAGCGCGCGATCGTCGAGTCGCTGACGCTGCGCGTGCGCCGCGCGCTGCGCGCCACATCTGCCACGCGCCTGGCAGTTGGCGGAGGCGTCGCCGCCAACGGCGCCCTGCGCGCCGCGCTCGAGCAGCTGGGGGTGGAGCTGGACATTCCCGCGCGTGAGCTGTGCACGGACAACGCCGCGATGATCGCCAGCGCCGCGCGCTACACGCCCGCGCTGGCGTTTCCCGACTACCTGACGCTCGACGTCTACGCCAGCGGCGAACGGACCCTCGCGGCATGAGGCCACACCCTCCGCGGGCCACCGATGCTTCCGCGCCGGCTTCCGCGCCGGCTTCCGCGCCGGCTTCCGCGCCGACGCCCGCGCCGCCGCACGTCGTGATCTACCTGCGTGACGGATGTCACCTCTGCGAGCAGGCGCTGGCGGTGCTGGAGGCCGTGCATGAGCGGGTCGCGTTCGTGCTCGAGCGTGTCGACATAGAGCGCGACGATCAGCTGCTGATGCGCTACCTCGAGCGGATCCCCGTGGTGACGATCGACGGGCGGGAGGCGTTTGAGTTCTTCGTCGACGCCCGGGAGCTCGAGTCGGCGCTCACCGGCCGCTGAGAATTCACCTGCTCGCAGTAGAGTGAGGGGCTGATGAGCGACCAGCAGACACTCGACGGCCAGCCCACCGACAAGCTGGCGCTGGGCGTGGCCGCGCGCCTCTCACGCTACCTGCTGGTGCTCACGCAGGCACGCAAGATGGGCAAGGAGACGATCAGCTCGGCCGAGCTGGCGGACTACACGCACGTCAACTCCACGCAGATCCGTCGCGATCTCTCCGGGTTCGGCAAATTCGGCAAGCGCGGCGTCGGATACAACGTCGACGCGCTGATCGCCCAGATCCGCAAGATCGTGCAGACATCGGGCAAGAGCAACATCGTGCTGTTCGGCGCCGGGAACCTGGGCACCGCGATCGCCACCTCGGACATCTTCGCCGACCACGGCTTCAGCGTCGTCGCGCTGTTCGACGTCGACCCCGGCCGGGTCGGCGCCCAGATCGGCGAGCTGACCGTGCGTCCATATGAGGACGTGCGCGAGGTGATAGAGCGCGAGGAGGTGGTGGTGGCGGTGCTGGCCGTGCCGCCGACCGCGGCCCAGGCGATCGCCAACGATCTGGTGCAGATGGGCGTGCGGGTGATCTTCAACTACTCCGAGGCGCTTTTGCAGACACCGCCCGACGTCATCGTCCACGCCTCCAGCCCGGCGGTGGACCTGCTGCACGCGCTCTACTTCTACCTGGCTTGAGCGAGATCGATCTGGACAGCGGTCGTGTCCGCTTCGATGAGTCGACGGACTGGACGGTCGGCATCGAGGAGGAGTTCGCGATCCTCGACCCTGAGACGCTTGACCTGACGCCGGGCTTCGAGCGGCTGCGTGACGGCGCCGCGCACGATCCGCTGCTGAGCGCCGCCATCGCCGGCGAGCTGATCTCATCCGAGATAGAGATCCGCTCGGGGCGCGGTGCGGACCTGGCCGCGGCGATCGAGGCCCAGCGCGAGCGGCGCCGGCGCCTGTTCGCGCTGGCCGCGGCGCAGGGCGTGCGGCTGGCCGCGACCGCCACGCACCCGTGGGCCGACTACCGCTCCCAGCGGATCATCGACACTGAGCACTATCACCGCGTGCATGACGGTCTGCGCTACGTGGCGCGGCGCAACAACACCTTCTCGGTGCACGTCCACGTCGGCGTGCGCGGCGCGGACCGCAGCGTGGCGGTCTGTGACCGCCTGCGCCACGTGCTGCCGGAGCTGCTGGCGATCTCCGCCAACTCACCGTTCCTGGAGGGGGCTGACAGCGGCCTGCACAGCGTCCGCAGCCAGATCTTCACCAAGAGCTTCCCGCGCTGCGGCATCCCCGACCCGTTCGGCGACTGGCGCGGCTTTCAGCGCTACATAGAGTTCCTGATCGAGACCCGCTCGATTGTCGAGTACACGCAGGTCTGGTGGTCGGTGCGCCCGCACCTCACCTTCGGCACCGTTGAGGTGCGGATCTGCGACGTTCAGGGAACCGCCGCGGAGTCCGAGGCGCTGACCGGCCTGATAGTCGCCTGCGTGGCGCAGGCCGCGCGCGAGGTGGACGAGGGCCGCACCCCGCCGGAGCTGCCGGCCCGGCTGCTGGAGGAGAACATGTGGCGCGCGATCCGCTACGGCCTCGACGGTGAGCTGATTGACCTGCACCGTGGCGAGACCTATCCCGCGGCCGCCGCGGCTGAGCGCCTGCTCGCCTGGACCGAGGAGGTGCGCGCTGAGCTGGGGATCGAGCCGCAGCTGCCGGCGCGCAACGGCGCGCAGCGCCAGCGGGCGCTGCTGGAGCAGGGCATGACGCTCGCGGAGGCCTATGCGGCGACCGTGGAACTGGCCGAGGAGACCTATGCTGATGGCAGCAAAACTCGCGTGGAGGTCCGGTGATGGCAACCGACGAGGTTGATCCGCAGGGGATGTCGGAGGAGCAGCTGAGGGCTGCCTACGAGGCTGAGATCAAGCGCATTCGCGTTGAGCACGTGGTGCTCGAGACGGTGGTGACGCTGATCAACCTCGGGATGCGGCGCACCGGCCTGATGCCGGGGACCGAGGAGGAGCACGACCCGAGCCAGGTGCAGGCCGCCGTGGACTCGGTGCGGGCGCTGATGCCGACGCTCGAGCGGGTCGCTCCCGAGCAGGCCGGTCCGATCCGCGATGCGCTCTCCCAGCTGCAACTGGCGTTCGTGCAGTCCTCCGGGGCGGGGGCGCCAGCGGGCGCGCCCGCGCAGCAGGATGGCGGGGGCGCGCCGGCGGCGCAGCAGGCTCCCGTCCAGGAGCCGGTCAAGCCTGGGGAGCCCGGCCCCGCGCAGCGTTCCGGGCGGCTCTGGGTCCCGGGCCAGTAGTGTCGCGCACGCGCAACCGGCGTGGCGCGGCGCCATCGCCGGCGCTGCACGGTCCGGGCGGCACGGATGATCTACAGTGCAGGCCATGTTCATCCTGATCGTCGGTTGTGGACGCGTCGGCTCGGCCGTCGCCAAGCGCGCGCTGGAGGCCGGACACGAGGTTTCCGTGATGGATCGTGACCCGCTCTCGCTGGAGCGTCTGGATCGCGACCAGATCTCCACCTGGGAGGACGCGGGCGGACGGTTCACGGTCGGCACGGCGCTCGAGACCAGCGGGCTGATCGAGGCGGGGATCGAACAGGCCGATGTCTTCATGGCGGCCACCAGTGGCGACAACACAAACCTCGTGATCGCCCAGATCGCCAAGCGCCGCTTCGAGGTTCCGCGGGTTGTGGTGCGCGTCGCGGACCCCGCGCGCGCCGCCTGGTACTCGGAGCAGGGATTGCAGACCATCTGCCCGACACAGGTGGCGATTGACCAGGCCGAGCAGGTTCTGCTCGCCGCCGTCTGAGGGGGAGCCAGACCGTGTACGTGATCATCGCCGGAGCCGGCAAGGTCGGCTGGAACCTTGCGCGGGAGCTGATCTCAAAGGATGTCGAGGTCACGCTGATCGAGTCCAACCACGAGCGCTATCGCGTGGTTGAGGAGGAGCTCGAGCATGCGGTCCAGTACGGGGACGCCAGCGAGCTGTGGGTGCTGGAGCGCGCCGGGATCCAGCGTGCGGACCTGGTGGTTGCGGTCACCGGTGACGATGAGGACAACATCCTGATCTGCCAGGTGGCCAAGGAGAAGTACGGCTGCGAGCGGATCGTCGCGCGCGTCAACAACCCCCGCAACCTGCCGACCTTCAAGCTGCTGGGGATCCAGCCGGCGGTGTCCGCCACCGACCTGATCCTGCGCCTGATCGAGCACGAGGTCCCGGAGTACGGGCTCGTGCACCTGCTGGCGCTGGAGGAGGAGCACCTCGAGATCATTGAGTTCGAGGTACCCGCTACGGCCGAGGCTGCCGGCAAGCGCGTCCAGGAGCTCGATCTACCGGACGGCTCGCTGGTGATCTCGATCATCCGCGGCAACAGCGGTTTCGTGCCCAAGGGGGAGACGCTGATCGAGCCCGGTGACACCGTGATGCTGATCCTCGATCCCGGCCTGGAATCCGAGGTAACCCTGCAGTTCGTGCCCTCCGGCGCCGCCGCGTAGCGCGCTCCGGCCTCCCGCCGCGCTGAGGCGCTCGCGGCTATACTCGCTGCCGCGCAGCGGTACGCAGCAGGTTCCGGCGCGTATCACCACTGCGGGATGGTGTAATTGGCAACACGCCAGGTTCTGGCCCTGGTATTCAAGGTTCGAGTCCTTGTCCCGCAGCTCTCGGTGACCGCGCGCGCGGTCACCGCGTCCGCTCAGCGATCGGATCCGCCCCGCCGTGGTCGGCGGGTGACGGTGGGCGCGTGCGCGGCTCGCGGTGCGCGCCCGGGCGGCGCATCAGCACTTGCTTCCTGAGGGCGGCGCTGCGAGAGTCTGGGTGTTTCGTTTCCCGATGCAGGAGGGGTGATGGCCAGGCGCAGATCATTCACCAGTCAGCTCTACCGGGCGGCGCGGATCTCCAA
>JAJZDA010000005.1 GCA_021851525.1 Actinomycetes bacterium
CGGCGCGGCAGCCCGGCGCGGCGTCCGGGGCGGCGTCCGGGGCGGCAGCCCGGCGCGGCTGCCCGGCTCGGCTGCCCGGTCCCCGGTTGCATTGCGCCCCGCGCCCCTGCGCGAGCGGCGCAACACCCTACGCCGTCAGTGTCATGCGCCTGTGATCAGGTGGTGGTGGCGCGGTGAAACGAGAGACACATGTTGGTGACAGCCCCGCCACACCGTCGCGGGCACGGCGGCGGAGGATGTGCGCGCGTCGCGTTCGGGGCGGCCGCGGCGTCAGCAGCCTGTGCCGCTCCATCAACAGCAAAGAGGAGTTGACTTGTTCACCCGCAAGAAGTCAATCGTCGCGCTGCTGGGGGCCGTGGCCATCGGCGCCTCGGCGATCGGGATCTCCGCATCCGCCGCCGACACGCCGGGCGGTGGCGACCCGGCGGCCGCCTTCGCGACCACCACACCGATCAAGCACGTGGTCGTGATCTACGGTGAGAACGTCTCATTCGACCACTACTTCGGAACCTACCCCAACGCCCTGAACCTGCCCGGCGAGCCGGCCTTCCATGCGCTCCCGGGAACGCCGTCGGTCAACGGCCTGAGCACCGCGCTGCTGGCCGCCAACCCCAACGAGTACAACCCCAGCCGGCTCTCACCCGCGCAGGCGCTCACCTGCGACCAGAACCACGGCTACACGGCTGAGCAGAGCGCCTTTGACGGTGGCCTGATGGACCGGTTCGTGCAGGACACCACGGGCGGCGGCTGCACGCAGAGCACCTACCCGGACTCCGGCAATTACGGTCCCAAGGGGATCGTGATGGATTACTACGACGGCAACACCGTCACGGCGCTTTGGAACTACGCCCAGCACTTCACGCTCAACGACAACTTCTACGGAACGCAGTTCGGGCCCTCCACCCCCGGGGCGATCAACGTCAGCTCCTCCAACACCAGCGGCGCGGCGGCGCAGGGCGGCAGCAGCGGCGCCGTCGCCAACGGCACTGACATCAGCGACATCGATCCCTATTACGACCAGTGCTCGAACCCGAGCCTGCCGCTCTCGAGCAGCGACATCCCCGGGACCGGCATCCAGGCTCCCGGCGGCGTCACGCTGGCGATGAGCGGCAAGAACGTCGGAGACCTGCTGAACGCCAAGAGCATCAGCTGGGGCTGGTTTGAAGGCGGCTTCACACCGTCGTCCTACGTCAACGGACGGCCGGTGTGCGGCAGCTCCCACACCAACATCGGCGGCGCGACGGTGACCGACTACATCCAGCACCACGAGCCGTTCCAGTACTACGCGAGCACCGCAAACCCGATGCACAACTCACCGTCCTCGGTGGCCCAGGTCGGCATCAGTGATCCGGCCGGCACGCCGCTGGCGCAGGCTGTGAACCACCAGTACGACCTCACCTGGTTCAACCGCACGCTGGCCAACGGCAACATGCCGGCGGTCTCCTACCTGAAGGCGCCCGGCTACCAGGACGCTCACGCCGGATACTCCGATCCGCTGGACGAGCAGCGGTTCCTGGTCGAGGAGATCAACAGGATCGAGCAGTCGAAGTTCTGGCCCTCAACCGCGATCTTCATCAGCTACGACGACTCGGATGGCTGGTATGACCACCAGATGGGCCCGATCATCCGCAGCTCCGCGGACCCCAACACGGACACGCTCAACGGCGCCGGCAGGTGCGGCAACGGCGCCCTGATCGGCGGCAACGACCGCTGTGGCGTCGGTCCGCGCATCCCGCTGCTCGTGATCTCACCGTGGGCCCGGCAGAACTACGTGGACAACACCTTCAGTGAGCAGGCGTCGATCGTGCGCTTCATCGAGGACAACTGGAGCCTGGGCCGCGTCGGCAACTACGGCGCCGATGCGTCGGCGGGCTCGCTGATGGCCGCGTTTGACTTCAAGCAGAGCTACGGTCACGCGCCGGCGATCATCCTCAACGACGCCACCGGTGAGGTGCAGCAGACGATCTACCCCAACGGTGAGACGGTCAGCGGTGGGCAGCCGGACACGCAGACCACCACCCTGCAGACGACCACGTCGCGGACGGCCACGCCAACCACCCCCGCGGCCACGCCGCCGGCCACGCCAACCACCCCCGCGGCCAACAACGACAGCGGCTCAGGTGGCGCTCAGCAGCCCACCACGACGCTGATCACCCAGACCGCGAACGGCACCACCCGCGTGGTGTCGGTGAAGCTGCCGGATGTGCACTGCGTCCGGGTGGTGCGCGGCTCACGGATGACGCTCACGTGCATGATCCGCGGCGAGTTGAGGCTGCACACGCTGCTGCGCGTGCGTCTGTACCGCGGGCGCCGGCTGCTGGCCAACGTCGCCCGTCGCGCGATCCACGGCAGGGAGCGGTTCCAGCTCAGGCTCGGCCGCTCACGCGCCGGTCGCTACCGCGTCACGGTGTCGATCGACACCAACGGCACGGTGCGCTCGATGGACCGCACGTTCCGCGTCAGCTGAGAAGCGCCGGCGCGCGGGTGGCCTGATGGTGGGGCCCGGCCAAGCTCGGCCGGGCCCCACATGCGTCAGCGGTCCACACGGACGGCGGTCCTCGCGCCCGCGCAGAGCGCGCGCGAGGACTGCGCGTTTATGCGGATGCGAGCCAGCCGCTCAGGCGTGAACATCCACCGATCGGCACCGCGCATCAGCGGCATCAACCGCGGCGGATGGACAGGCCTTGAAAGTCTCCGCAGACGAGATCTCAACCCGGGCCCGTGAGGGCCTCGCCCTCGGGGCGGCGCTTGTCTTCCTGGCCGCGGCCGGAACGTTCGTCGCGTTGAGCGCCGTGCACCTCAGCGACCCGGCGGTCAGCGCCGCGCTGGAGGCCGTGATGACGGTGCTCGCGCTGCTGAGCATCGTGCGCCTGGAGCGCTGCTTCGGCTGGAGCAGGGAGCGGCGCGACCTGCTGCTGATGGCGGCGGTCGTGGCGGTCTGGCTGCGCGACGCGCCACTGGAGGCGCTGCCGGCGCTCGCCGGGATCAACCGTGAGGATGCCAGCGACGCGGTGCAGGTGGCGATGCAGGCGCTGGTCGTGGTCAGCTTCCTGCTCGCCGCCTTCACGCCGCGCAGGCGGCTTGCGGCCAGCGTGCGCCGGCCGGTCCTGTTCAGCGCGCTCGGCGTGGTCGCGATCGTGCTGCTCGCAGGAGCGCTCGACTTGGTGATCGGCGCGCGCCCGTTCGCACAGGTCGTTCACCCCCTGCATCACCTGAAGCTGGGCAGCAGCGTGCCTGAGATCGCGTGGATCTCGATCTCCAGCGCGCTGCTGGTCGCCGCGGCGGCGGGCCTCGGGGCGCGCGCCTCACGCGGGGAGGCCCGGCTGGCTCCGTTCGCGGCCGCCGCACTGCTGATGGCCGTCGCGCGGCTGCAGGCGGTGGCTATCCCGGGATCCGTCAGCGCCTGGGTGACTGTCGGGGACGGCCTGCGCCTGCTCGCCTACGCGCTGGTGCTCTGGGGAGCCTCGGCGCGCTACCAGCAGGCGCTGGCGGCGCGCCTGCTGAGCAGCTCGGAGGTCGACGTTGACCAGCTTGAGCATGCGGCCAGCGAGGCCGCGGCACGTGAGCGCCAGCGCCTCGCACGTGACCTGCACGACGGGCTCGCGCAGGACCTCGCCGTGATCGCGCTGCACGCTCAGCAGCTCGAGTCACGGCTCGGGCGCGAACATCCGCTGACGATCGCCGCGCGCCGCGCGCTGGCGAGATCACGCGGCGCGATCGTCGACCTCTCGGCCGCATCGGCGCCGAGTCTCGCCGAGGCGCTGGGCGAGGTAGCGGATGAGTTGCGGCGCAGCTACGCCGTGCGGGTCGAGCTCGAGCTCGACCCGCAGCTGGGGGAGCTCGACCCGCTGCTGCCCGGGGATGCGCGTGAGCACCTGGTGCGGATCATGCGCGAGGCGATCGTCAACGCGGTCAAGCACGGTGACGCGCGGCGGGTGCAGGTGCAGCTGGCCCACGCCAGCCAGTGCCTGCGCCTGGCGGTAGCTGACGACGGGCACGGGATCCCGGACCGGCACGTCGGTGCAGCGGACGGCTTCGGAATGGTGATGATGCGCGCCCGCGCGCGGATGCTCGACGGTGAGCTGCGCGTCGGCCGGCGGGGCGGTGGCGGCACGGAGCTGCAACTGCTGCTGCCACTGCCCGCCGGGTTCGCCGCGCCTGAGGCCGAGCGTGGCACGCAGCCCGAAGCTGCAGCTCCCCTCGACAGTGCCGGTGGACGATCAGACGGAGGGGCGTCGCAGGGAGCTCAGTAGCTGCTCCAGCGCCGCCCGCAGCAGCGTCGCGTCGTGAACCCCGGGGGCGTCGCCCTGCAGCGGGTGGGCGAGGCAGCGCACCCCGGCGCGTTGCAGCGGCCGGCGGTCGACGCACACGCCCGCTTCCGGGTCATAGAGCACCGCGTCCACGCGGATGCCGTGCTCAGTGAGTGCCGCCAGCTGCCTGGATGCGCTCAGCCCGTTGGCCTCGCCGCCGCCGTCACCCAGGTTGCACAGCCATACCACCGGCGCCCAGCTGGCAGCCAGAGTGGCGCGCAGGTCAGGCAGCGCAGCGGTGGCCAGCGTGCTGGTGAACAGCGAACCTGGGGCCAGCAGCAGCAGGTCAGCAGCCGCGACGGCGCGCAGCGCGGCTCGCGGTGAGCGCGGGCAGGCCGGGCTGAAGTAGAGCCTGCGCAGCGGTGTGCGGCAGCGCCCGATCGCCGACTCCCCGTGGACCAGCCGCCCATCCTGGGTCTCCGCAAGCAGCGCCACCGGCTCGCGTGTGGCCGGCAGCACGCGCGCCGCCACCCCGATCTGATCCTCGAGCCAGGAGGCGGCGAGGCCGAGGTCGCCAAAGGCCCCGGTGAGCGACTGCAGCAGCAGATTGCCGAGCGGGTGGGTTCCCACCCGGTGGATGGTCACCGGGCGGCTCAGTGCCCGCCCGGCGACGCTGCCCTCGCCGCTGAGCGCGGTCAACGACCGCCGCATGTCACCGACGGCGAGGCCGCGCAACGGCCCCCGCAAGGCCCCGGAGGAGCCACCGTCGTCAGCGATCGTGACCACTATCGAGAGGTCCACGGCGGCGTCACGCAGCGCTCGCACCACCGCGCTGGTGCCGTGCCCGCCGCCGAGTACGACGACTCGCTCGCGCATGGCCGCTCACTCCACCGTGACGGTCTTGGCGAGGTTGCGTGGCTGGTCGACGCTCAGCGAACGCGCCCTGGCGAGGTGGTAGGCGAACAGCTGCAGCGGCACGATCGCCAGCAGCACCTCCAGCAGCGGATCGGTGCGCGGCACGTAGACCACGTGGTCCGCGTACTCGTTGACCTCGGTGAAGCCTTCGGCTGCCACCGCCAGCACCTGCGCGTGACGGGCCTTGACCTCCGCCATGTTCGCCAGCAGCTTCGGCAGCACGTTGACCTCGGTGGCGACGCAGATCACCGGCGTCTGGGGGCTGAGCAGCGCGATCGGCCCGTGCTTCATCTCACCGGCCGCGTAGGCGTCGGTCGGGACGTAGGAGATCTCCTTGAGCTTGAGCGCCCCCTCGAGCGCGACGGGCAGCCCGGTGAGCCGTCCCAGGTAGAGGAAGAACTGGCTCCCGGCCAGGTCCCGAGCGAGCGTCGCCACCGGTTCGTCGACGGTCGCGATCAGCTCATCGATGCGGTCACCCAGCGACTGCAGCTCCTCGGCCAGCCAGCCGACCATCTCACTCGGCAGCCGACGCCTGACGGTCGCCACCTGCAGCGCCACCATGTACAGCATCGCCACCTGGGCCACGAAGGTCTTGGTGGCCGCCACCCCCATCTCGATGCCCGCCTGCGTGAACAGCACGCCGTCGGCGTCACGCGTCGCCTGGCTGCCGGGGGCGTTGGTGATCACCAGCACCGGCGCGCCGTGCGCGCGCGCCAGCCGCATCGCCGCCAGCGTGTCCGCGGTCTCACCTGACTGCGTGATGGCCACCACGAGCGTGTTCTGGTTGAGGATCGGGTCGCGGTAGCGGAACTCAGACGCGACATCGACCTCCACCGGCACCCGCGCCCAGCGCTCCAGGGCCAGCTTGCCGGCCAGGCCCGCGTGGTAGGAGGTTCCGCAGGCCACCACGATCACGCGCTCCAGGGCGGCGATGCGCTGCGTGCTCAGCACCGTGCGGGCGGCATCCTGGATCTGCGCCATCGCGCTCTGCACCGTCGCGCGCACCGCGGCACCCTGCTCGTGGATCTCCTTGAGCATGAAGGTCTCATAGCCGTCCTTCTCGATCCGCTCGGGGTCCCAGCCGGCGCTGGTGACCGACGGCGGGTGCGCCTCACCGGCGGCGTCGAGCAGCACCACCTCGTCGGCGCGCAGCACCGCGATCTCACCGTCCTGTGGCACCGCGACCTCCCGGGTGTGGGGCAGGAACGCAGCTATCGATGAGGCGATGAACTGCTCGCCCTGGCCGATCCCGATGGTCAGGGGCGCGCCCTGGCGCACGGCGACCAGCAGGTCCGGCTCCTCGCTGGCCATCGCCACCAGCGCGTACTGGCCCTGGAACAGGTGCATGGTCTCGGCCACGGTCTGGGCGAGGTCACCCGTGTACATGAGGCCGAGCATCTGCGCCACAACCTCGGCGTCGGTCTCGGAGTCGCACGCGATCCCGCGGCGGGCGAGCCTCGCCCGCAGCTCCAGATGGTTCTCGATGATCCCGTTGAGCACGATCCAGACCCGGCCGCGGGCATCGACGTGCGGGTGCGCGTTGCGCTCCGTCACGGCCCCGTGTGTGGCCCAGCGGGTGTGGCCGATGCCGAGCTGCCGCTCGAGTGTCGCGGTGGCGCCGCCGGTCGGGTTCCCCGCAAGCCGCCGCTCGGCTAGCGCGGCGCTGCTCAGACGGCGCTTGTCGTGCAGCGCGGTGCGCAGCGACGCGAGGTTGCCGACCGCCCGCACACGCTGCACGCGGTCACCCTCAAACCACGCCAGGCCGGCTGAGTCGTAGCCACGGTACTCCAGCCGCTCCAGGCCCTCCATCAGCACCTGCGCCGAGCGGCGCCAGCCTACGTAACCGATGATCCCGCACATCGCCATGCCTTTCTTCCGGGAGTTCTGATTGCAGCGCAGGCGCGCCCTCAGTTGAATGGGAGCCACGGGCCAACTGCGTTCAGGTGCTGATCGGCCACGCGTCGGCGGGCGCGCCGGCGGCGTAGGATGCGGGTCTTGGCTGGCGAGCATCCGAGCGTGGTCGTGGTCGATGACCAGGAGCTGTTCCGCAGCGGCCTGATCGGCCTGCTGAAGGAACGCGGGATCCGCGTGCTGGGGGATGCCGGTCTGGGCGCGGAGGGCGTCAGGCTGGCCAGCGAGCTGCATCCCGACGTGGTGCTGATGGATCTCAGCATGCCGGGCATGTCGGGGGTCGAGGCGACCCAGCGCCTCAGCGCCGTGGCGCCGCTGGTGCATGTGCTGGTGCTGACGGTCGTGGCCGATGAGCACCAGGTGATGGACGCCCTGCTGGCCGGCGCCAGCGGCTACCTGCTCAAGGACGCGCCGATCGATCAGATCATCGACGGCATCCGGGCCAGCGCGCGGGGGGAGTCGATGATCTCCCCGCGGGTCGCTGGTCAGCTCGTGCAGCGGCTGCGCCAGCCCAGCGGGCTGCCGCCGTCACTGACGGGCGCCGAGCTGACCCCCAGGGAGGAGCAGGTGCTCGAGCTGCTGGCGCGCGGCGCCGACAACCGTGAGATTGCCCAGGCCCTGTTTCTCAGCGAGCACACCGTCAAGAACCACGTGTCCAGCATTCTCGCCAAGCTCCAGGTGGAGAACCGCATCCAGGCGGCGGTGCGCGCCGTGCGCGGGGGGCTGGTCTGATATGGCGCTGCTCGTCAAGTGTCGGCGCGGCTCTGCCGCGGGCCGCTAGCGGCTCAGGCGATCGTGCCCGTTGATCGCGGGCGCTGCACCCAGCGCGACTGACAGCGAGCTGATCAGGCTGTCGAGCAGTTGCAGCTCGTCCTGCAGCTCGATCCGGCGGCGCGCCAGGTCCATCTCGGCGGACGTCTGGCGCCTGCTGCGCGCACCCACCGGGAGCTGCGCGTCCAGGCGCTCGCATTCAGCCTCGATGATCAGCCTGTAGGTGTGCAGCTCGGTGAGCGCGTCATCGGGGCTGAGACGGCGCCCGCCGCTAGCTGAGTGGTGGCTGCCCATGGTCCTCGGTCCCGGTCTCGGTCTCGGTCTCGGCGTGCGGCTCCAGGCCCCATGTCGAGGAGAGCCGTGCCAGGCGTCCGCGCACCGCGGCCAGGGCGGCCTCCAGCTCAACGCACACGGCGTCAACCTCGGTGCGGATGACCAGCACCTCGGCGAGCGCGGCAAAGACGTCATCTGCCGCGTCCTGGTCACCGGCGTCGCCGGCCAGCTGGCGCAGCTGACGGATCACCACACCGAGGTCTGTCGGCTGCCGGCGGTCCGCGCGCAGGCGCGCGTTCTCCTCGCGCAGCAGCATCAGCTCCAGGCGCAGTTCCTGCTCCTCAGCGGACACGGCCCGCTCCGCGCCGGGCTGCGCGCCGTCCCCCCGAACGTGATCGAGGCTGCGGCGCAGCAGCGTCAGGTTGCGACGCTCGAGCTCAGCCGCGGGTTGTGATTTGGCGGTGGAAGGGTGTGTTGGCATCGTGGTTCTCAGACTCGCATCCCGCTCGCACGGTGCGAATGGGTTGCCTGGCGGATCCCGGTTCAACGGAACTGAACGCTCCGTCCGCGGCGCCTGCCTCAGCGGATCCAGAGCGTCGTGGCCAGGACCCTCCCTGATCGCGCGAGCAGCGCGATCAGCGCCGGTGCGCTGAGCAGGATCCCGGCTGCAGCTCCCAGGGTGAGCGCCCCGCCCGGCATCTGCCAGTGCAGCAGCTCACGACTCCCGAACTCACAGAGCAGGGCCACCGCCAGTGCCAGTGCCGCCGCGCGGTTCAGCGAGAGCGATTCCAGCAGGCTGATCATGAGCGTCAGCAGCGAGACGCAGCCAAACGCCAGGAACAGGCTTGGGCGGTCAGCCTCGCCGACCCAGCCACCCGCGAGCAGCACCACTCCCGAGAGCACGAGCGTCGCGGCCAGCAGCCGCGCCACCGCGCCCAGGAACACGCGCATCGCCGGATCCCCGAAGCCGATCCGGGCGGCGCCCTCGAGCGGCAGCCCGCGCAGGCCTTCGGGGAGTGCCTGATAGAGGTTCCAGAGGTGGTATCCGCCCCAGAAGCTGCCGGCGACGGCGGGCAGCAGCGCGAGTGCCGGCTGGCTGCCCCGCACACCCCAGCCCAGCGACGGGTCCCCGACCATCAGGACCCCGGCGCCGCCACCCAGCAGCGCCGCGAGCACCGCTCGCCGAACGCTGCCCGCGCGGGTCGTGGGCTGCGCGCGTCGCGTGCGCAGCGCGGCGACGCACAGCGCCGAGGTCAGCAGCGCCAGCGCCCCCAGCGGCAGGTAGGGCGAGTGGCGCTCGTCCAGTGCCACCGTGGTCAGCACCAGCGTCAGGCCGTAGGGAACGCCCCAGCCGCGACGGGTGAGGATCGCGCCGGCGGTCCAGACGACCGTCAGCAGCGCCGCCAGCCGCCCGGCGGCGCCGCTGAGCGCCAGCGGCAGGAAGATGGCGACCAGCAGCAGCAGCGCCGCCTGCGGGCCGTCGTGAGCCAGCAGCGACAGACCCTCACGACGGCTGAGATAGCGGCTGCGTGCAGCCCACTGAAGCGCGATCGCGAGCGGCAGCGCGATCCGGACCGCGACCGTCAGCGTCTCAGCTCCCACGGTCGCGCGCAGCGGCTGCGCCCAGGCCGCCACCGAGAGGATCGACATCACCAGCGTGAGCGCCTCACCGAGCAGGCTCGCGCGCTCACGGTCGTCGCGGTGCTCCGTGCGGCCGTGCCCGCGCTGGCGCGGGACGTCATGGCGCACGAGTTCCGGCGCACCTGCCAGCGCCTCTGAGGCGGGGGCGCCGCCCCACGCCTCCAGCACAATCGCCGCCTCCAACACGTCGTTCGCGGGTCGCCCGAGGCGCGCGTCGATCAGCTCGGAGCCGTCGGCGGGGTTTGGCGGCCCCGCGCTCGCCTCGGCCTGCCGGGCGCCGGCTGCGGATCGCCGCTGGCCGCCATCGGGTTGCCGGTCGCGGTGCTGCCTAGCGGCTGCGCTGCGCATCGCCGCCTCCGTCGCTCAGCTCGTGGATCAGCTCGCGGTATGCGCCCACGCTGCCCGCGAGCGTGTAGCGGCGCAGCAGGCGCTCGTGGCCGCGGCGTCCCAGTGCCTCGGCCAGCAGCGGCCTGCGCAGCAGCGTGATGATTGCGCTGGCCAGGCCGTTGACGTCTCCGGGCGGCGCGACCAGCCCGCACCCCCGCACCACACCGGGAACGCCGCCGACGCCGGTCGCCACGATCGGGCGAGCCTGGGCCATCGCCTCCAGCAGCGTCATCGGCATCCCCTCGGAGATGCTCGTCATCAACACCAGGTCAGCGCTGCGGATCACCGATTGCGGCTCCGTGGTGGCGCCCATGAACGTGAAGTGCTCTCCCAGCTGCAGGCGTGCGTGCATGCGCACGCACGCCGCGGCGTAATCCTCCTCGCCGGCGGCCACCGGCCCCCAGTACTCGAAGCGCACCTCCGGCACCCGCCGGCGCACCGCGTCCGCGACCAGCAGCATCGTCTGCACGTCCTTGAGCGGATCGATCCGCCCGAGCGCGATCACGCGCCCGCTGCGAGGCGGCGCCTGCGGCCGGTCCGGGGCTCTGAGTCCGTTGGGGATCACCCGGATCCGTTGCTCCGGGACGCCGAGGCTGCGCTCCCAGGCGGCGTTCGCCTCGGTCACCGGGGCCACCACGTCAGCGGCCGCGTATGCCGCCCGTGTGAGCCCGAGTGCCAGCCGTGTGGAGATGTGCTGGGCGGCGGGTCGCCCGGCCAGCTGCCGCGCGGCCGCAAGGTACGCCTCGCGCACGTAGACGCCGTGCTCGGTCAGCAGCATCGGGGTGCCAGTCAGCTGCCTGTGGACGATCGCGGGAATCGCGCTCCAGCCGGCCGCGGTGACGTGCAGCAGCGAGCACCGGGGGGTGGGAGCCGCCGCGGTCTGCGCCATCCAGTAGAGCGTCTGATAGAGCAGCGCCGCGTCCAGCGCGTCGTACACAGGCGCCGGGCCGGTGTGCTCGTGCGGCTCGCTGAGCAGCACCTGCAGGACGGCGAGGAAGTCACGCCACGCCGCGGAGCTGCGGAACTCACGCCGGATCGCATGCGGGTGCTCCCGGCAGCTCACCAGCGCGGCCGTCAGCGCCCGTGAGTCCGCGTCCCATGGGAGCAGGCCGCGCAGCAGCCTGCTCGGCAGCGGGTTGCGGGAGGCGCGGCCACGGCGCATGCTCGGAGAGAGCGGCGGATCCTCGGCCCACAGCTCGATCGTGCGCACCAGTCGCGCGTTGGCCGGCAGCGTGAAGGCGGGCCTCAGCCGCCGGTTGCCGGCGACTATCGCGATGATCTCCCACTCGCTGTCAGGGATCCCGGAGATCAGCGCGTCGCACCAGGAGCTCACGCCGCCCATCGCGAAGGGGTATGTGCCCTCGGTGATCATCAGCACCGGTGCACGGCTCACCGGGCTGGCCACTGACCGCGCGTGAGACTGGCCGCGGCGCTGCGCGCGCGCGGCTGGCCGGGGCTGCGTGACGGTGGTGGGCATCTGGTTGACCTCCTGATCGGCGGATGCCCGAGAACCGCGCTCGCGCCGGTCCGCTGGGCTGCGTCCACCGAGTCTGCGCCGGCCCGTCCGGACGTGCAATGGGTCACCGCTGCGAGCGTCGTTCAGCCGCTGAACGACGCTCGCCGTTCAGCGCGCCCCGGGACCGGCTCCGCCCTCGAGCCGGCCCAGCAGCTCCAGTGCCTGGCGACGGCTCCGCACACCGAGCTTGTGCAGCACCGCGGAGATGTGCCGGCGCACGGTCACCTGCGAGATCTGCAGCTGCGCCGCGATCTGCGCGGTGCCGAGCCCCTGGCGCATCCGCTTGACCACCTCGAACTCACGCGCGGTGAGCTCGACCTCACGCCCCGCCGCGGGCACCTGCAGCCGGTGGGGGCGCCGCCGGTCGTGCAGGTCACGCATCAGCTGCGCGGTGAGGCGGCGCGAGAGCGCCGCCTCACCGCGGGTGAGCCCGCTGACCGCGTGCGGCAGGCGCTCGACCGGGGTCGTGTTGCCGAGGTAACCCTCGATCCCGACCTGCAGCGCCTCATAGAGCTGCTCCTCGCTCTCATGCTCGGTCATGATCAGGATTCGAACGTCGGGGAGCGTGGCCCGCAGCTGGCGCGCGCACTCCAGCCCGCCGCCGGCCAGTTCCGCGGCTATCACGCAGACGTGTGGCTGGGCCGTGGCACACAGCGCCAGCGCCTCCGCGGCGCCGGCGCACGCTCCGACAACCTCCAGCCCGCCGAGCTCCAGCGCGCTGCGGATGCCGGCACGCAGCGGGTGCTCGGTGATCGCGAGCACCACACGGCAGTTACCTTCGGCGGTCGCTCCCGCCCGTACGGTGTCCGCAGCCATAGTCAGATCCTCACAGTGAAGACGGCGAACATACCATCGCCCGGCCGCCTCGCAACGGGCCGCCTGGCGCCTTTGCCGTTCACTGCTGATCGCGCAAGGGCCGGTCAGGCTGATTGACCGCGTGGGCGCAGGCACGCAGAGTGACTGCATCGATTTGGCGCAGCCCGACGTGCGCGGCCCGCGCGTGTCCGTGCCCTTGGAGGTTCACCATGTTCAGCATCCGTCGTGCCGGTGGTGGTTGGCAAAGCGCGCGGGAGCGCACGCGCAGGCGCGCCCGGCGCCCGGCCCTGACGGTCCTCAGTGCGCTGCTGGCGCTCGGTGTCGCGCTGCTGGCGGGCGCACCCGCGCGGGCCGCTGGCGTCGTGCCCCCACGGATCGAGCTGGAGGTGCTCCTGCTGGGCACCTCCAGCACCCAGTCAGACCTCCAGGACTGGCAGGCGGCGCTCACGCGCGAGGGCATCCCGTACCGGGAGATCCTGACCGCGGGCGTGCACACGCCGATCACCTCCGCGACGCTCTCCGGCACGACCGCAGACGGCACGCGGGTCGGGCACTACGAGGCGGTGATCGTCGCCAACCAGGGCCTGCTCACATGCTCATCCGGCCCGTGCGTGTCGACGCTCACGCAGCCGGAGTGGGACGCCATCGAGCAGTACGAACGTGACTTCTCCGTGCGTCAGATCACCGGCGATGTCAGCCCCGGTTCCAACAGCACCCCGGGCCCGGTCTACGGCACGGGCATGAACGCGCCGGTCTACAGCGGCACGCTCGACGGCGTGCCGGCCTCGCTGACCAGCGCCGGGCAGGCGGTCTTCTCCTACCTGCAGCCCACGGCGCCGATCACCTTCGGTGTTGTCGGCGCCGCCACGCCCGGCTCCACCACCTGGGGGCACGAGGCCACGCCGCTGAGCACGACCAGCTTCAACACGCTGCTCGCGGGACCGGGCGGCACCGCGTTTGTCGGCGTCTACACGCACCCCGACGGTGTTCAGGAGCTCGAGCAGACCTACGCCTCCAACCAGTACCTGCTGCAGGACCAGCTGCTGCGCCACGGTGAGCTCGTGTGGGTGACACGCGGCGTGTATCTCGGGGACCAGCGCAACTACTCTGAGACGGAGATTGACGACACGATGATCGGGGACGACGTCTGGGACCCCATCACCCATCAGGTCGACACCAACCCGGCCGACGCCGTCCAGGAGTCGGCGTCTGACCTGACCTACGCCGCGCAGTGGTCGCTGGCCAACCACTTCCGCATCGACATGGTCTTCAACGGCTCCGGCGGGGCCGGCTCGACCAACGGCCCGAGCCTGCTGACGCAGCTGCAGGCGATCAACCCCCAGACGGCCAGGCCATACCTCGACTCTTTCGGCTGGGTCAACCACACCTGGGATCACCCCAACATCGATCAGGGGTGCGCCAGCTCCGACTACATCCAGGCGGAGGTCAACCAGAACACCAACTGGGCAACCACCACGCTCGGGTTGAGCACGGGCACCGGTGCACTCGGCCAGATCGACCCGACGGTGCTCGTCACCGGTGAGCACTCGGGACTCGCCAACCTCGTGCCCGGCACGCCGGGAACCGTCGATCCACCGCTGATCTCAGAGCTCACGCCGGGCCATGGGTCGCTCCCGGCCGGCACCTACACGTACGCCGTCAGTGATCAGTTTAGCGCCACCGGGGGTGAGTCGACCGCATCCAGTGCCCAGATCACGCTGAGCTCACCCGGTGCGGTGACGCTCAGCTGGGACGCTGTCTGCCACGCCGCGGACTACAGGGTGTATAGGCAGGACAACGCGACCGGAGTCTGGACGCTGCTGTCGACCGTCAACGCGACGGCGGCTGACTTCGGCCCAACCACCGGCTCCACCACCGATGTGACCGGGCAGGGAGCGCAGCCACTCGCCTTCACGGACACCGGCACCGTCACTGGCACACCGTCATCCGGCCCGCCGGCCGGCAACACGGCCACCGAGATCCCGTACCAGCAGAACCTCAACTTCGCGGGGGCGCTGGCGGCGCTGGGGATCACCGCGTTTGGCGCCGACGCCTCCAAGCCGTACCCCAGCCCGGCGGACGCCACAGCCGGCTTTGGCGGCACGACCTTCACTGGCGCGAGTGTCCCCGCCGGCTCGACCTTCCAGCAGCCGGGCACCGGCAGCTGGGCGGTGCCGCGCTATCCGACGAACATCTATTACAACGCGGCCACTCAGGCGCAGGAGCTCGATGAGTTCAACACCATCTACTTCACGTCGCCCGCGGCTGACTTCAGCGCCGTCGTGGACAATGTCGTCAACTTCGGTGCCGGCTCGATGTTCGCGCACCTGATGGGCAACGATCCGCGTCCCAGTTACTTCCATCAGAGCAACCTGGTGGGGGGACCGGCGGCGCTCTACTACTCCGTGATGGCAAGGCTGCTGGAGGAGTACTACAGCTACTTCAACGTGCCGGTGGCCCAGCCGACGCTCGGGGAGAGCGCCGCGCTGCTGCGTGAGCAGGCCAGCTGGGCGGCTGACCAGGCGGCGGCCTCTCCGACCGTCGGCGCCTACATCCAGGGCTCGACGGTGACGGTGACCAACTCCGGGAGCACCGTGGCGATGGTGCCGCTCACCGGGATCCCGGGCCTTGGCAGTGCCTACGGCAGCACCGCCTCCGGTTGGGTGGCGGCCCCGGCGACGGGGACCGCCGCGAGCTATGCGGCTGCCACGAGCTGGCCCCCGGCGCGGGTGATCGGGCTGACGCTCTCACCGGCGAGCGTGACCGCCGACGGGCAGTCCGCCAGCACCGCGACGGTCACGTTGAGCAGCGGTGACGGCTTCCCGATCAGTGGCGAGCCGCCGGCTCTCAGTGCCTCTGATCCGGCGGTGGTGATCGGTCCGGTGACTGACGCCGGCGACGGCAGCTACACGGCGTCAATCACCTCATCCACGAACCTCGGGCCGGTGATGATCAGTGCTTCCGATCCGCTGCTCGGCGATGGCGTGGCGGCGGCAGCGGCGACGCTCACCCAGGTTGCGGGCAGCGCCGCGAACATGACGCTCACGCTCTCCGGCGCGACGCTGGCGGCCGATGGCAGCTCGGGACTGATCGCCACCGCCCGGGTCAGTGACGGCGCCGGTCACGCTCTGGGCGCGCAGCAGGTCAGCTTTGCGACCAGCGATCCGGGTGTCAGGCTCGGGCCCGTGGTTGACAACGGGGATGGGAGTTACAGCGTCGCGCTGACCGCCTCTGGAACCGCCGGCCTGGTGACTGTGACCGCCACCGACAGCTCCGTGAGCCCGGCGCTCAGCGCGCAGGCGAGCTTCAGCCAGACCGCACTGCCGGGTGAGACCGTCACCCCGGACCAGCCTGGCGCGCCGGGTACGACCGTCACCCCGGACCAGCCCGGTGGACCGGGTACGACCGTCACCCCGGACCAGCCCGGTGGACCGGGTACGACGGTGACGCCCGGGCAGCCCGGCGTGGTCCTGCGCAGCCCTGTGGTGGGCACCGGCAGCGGCCCCCTGTCGCTGAGCGGCGGCAGGGTGACCGTGAGGCTCAGCTGCCCGGCCGCGCAGAGCGGCTGCAGCGGAACGCTGACGCTCACGCTGACCGGCAGCAGGCCGGCATCGACGCTGGCCAGCGCACACTTCGATATCCCCGGAGGGACCTCACGGAGCGTGGTGCTGAGGCTCTCGGCGGCAGCGCTCAGGCGCGTCGGCAACGCCGCGTCGACACGCGTGCAGCTGACCGCCCGGGCGGTGAATCCGGCCGGTGTCAGCGGTGTGAGCAGCCGCGCCACCACGTTGCGGCAGGCGCTTGACCGTGTCCGCCCACGCGTGGCGATCGGGGCTGGGCCGCTGAAGCTCAGCGCCGGGCGGATCGCTGTGACGCTGAGCTGCCCGACAGACCAGAGTCGCTGCGAAGGGACGGCCACGCTGCGGCAGGTCGGGTTGTCCCGTGAGCTGCCGCTGCTGGCGACCAGGTCCTACAGGATCGACGGTGGCCACGGGCTCGTGCTCACGCTGAGCCCGTCACGGGCCGTCCTGGCGGCGGCCGCGGGACGCCACTCGCTGAACGTGCAGGTTCGCGTCAGCGCCCGCAACCGCAGGGGGCTCAGGGCGACCAGCACGCGCACGTTGCAACTGCAACTCAGCGGCGGCGCGGGCGCCGCAGCAGCCAGGTAGGTGTGCGGGGTGCGGACCTCAGCACCCCTGGCTGCTGCGGGGCCTGCGCCGCTGACGCCGCGGGGCGATCGCCAGCAGACGCTCGGCCACGCCGGGGATCCAGACGCCGTCGGTGTCGTACGCGGCGCTCTGATCCAGCAGCAGGTGACTGGCGTCGAGATGGCCCCAGCCCGGGATGTCGACTCTCAGCGGCACGGCTCTCCTCTCCCTCATGAACATGGAGTAGAGGCCATCAGCGGCGTGCCGCGGTCGGAGCGAGCCTCATCGCTCGCGCCTCAGGGTAGCTCCGCGGCGACTCGCTGGCAACCGCACGCGCGGCTCCGCGCGGGCGCCGCGCGGCGGGATGACGGGTCCGGCGCGCAGCCGCGGCGTGCCGCCAACCAACGATTGACCGGAAAGTGACTTGCAACGCGATGGCTTTTGGATAATCTGAGCTCAGACCAGATGAGGTCCTGGTGGGCGGCAGCGCCGTCCGAACCGCCCGGCAACGGGCTAATGGCTTCTTTCGAGCAACCGCACGACGCCCGAAGGGAGCCTGTTTCCAGTGCCCGATCTGTCCAGCTGGCTTGTTCAGGTCCTTCAGGTCCTCACGGTGCTGGCTTTCGCACCGTTGATCAGCGGTGTGATCGCGCGGCTGGAGGCGGTGATCCAGCAGCGTCGTGGACCACGCCTGCTGCAGCCCTACTACGACATCGCCAAGCTGCTGGGCAAGGAGACGGTGCTCCCGGCACCGGCCGGGCCGCTCTTCCGTGCGGCGCCGTACGTCAGCTTCGCCGGGTACGCCACCGTACCGCTCCTGATTCCGGTGCTCACCAGCTACGGGCTGCCGCTCGGCTACATGGGGGACATCCTCGGTGGCGGCCTGATCCTGGGGATGGCCGGCTTCGCGATCTCAATCGCCGCGATCGACAGCGGCAGCCCCTACGCACAGCTCGGTTCCAGCCGCCTACGGTCGTTCGGGGCGCTGAACGAGCCGACTGTGATCTTCGTTGTGTTCGTGGTGGCGCTCACCACACACACCGACCTGCCCTACGTGATGGGCGCGACGCTGCGGGCATCGGCTGTCCAGGTGGTCAGGCCCAGCCACCTGCTGATCATCGCTGCGTTCTTCATGCTGATCCTCAACGAGACGGGGCGCATCCCGGTCGGCAGCCACGGCGGCACGCTCGAGTTCGGCCAGATCGAGGAGGGTCGTGTGGTCGAGCACTCGGGCCCCGGCCTGGCGTTCCTGCGCTGGGGCTCATCGGTCAAGCAGCTGGTGCTCTACACGATCTTCGCCAACGTGCTGGTCGCGCCCTGGGGGCTGGCAGCGCCGCCCGGCAGGCTCGGCGACGTGCTGCTGGCGGTCGCCCTGCTGGTGCTCAAGGCGCTGGCGATCGGGCTGGCGGTGGTGGTCGTGGAGTCGAGCTTCGCGAAGCTGCGGCTCTACAAGATCCCGGAGTTCACCGTCGCGAGCTTCATGTTCGCCGTGCTGGGCGTGGTGATCTTCCTCTTCCAGCCCGGGTTCGGTGACCTGCGCCTCACCGTCTTCGGGGCGGCCGCGACCGTCGCGGCCGTGGTGGTGCTGCTGCTGGAGCTGGGCATGCTGCGCTCCCAGGACGTATGGGAGCAGCTCAGCCTCTACTCGGCGGGCTCGCTGTTCGTGGCCGGACTGGCCATCGCCACAGCCGCGAGCACGTCGGGCAACGGCTCCCTCTACGTCCTCGGCGCGGTCACGGTGGCGCTCAAGGCGCTGCTCTTCCCGGCCGGCATCCGCTTCGTGCTGCGCCGCCTGGACGCGGATCCACGGGTGCCGTCGACGATCGGCGTGGCCAGCTCGATCCTGATCGCGGTGGTGCTCTGCGGGCTGGCGTTCGTGGTGATGCGCCCGATCCACATCGGCGCCGTGGCGGCACTGCCGCTCTCCGCGCTGCCGGTGGCCGTGGGCGGCGTGCTCGTCGCGCTGCTGCTGATGGTGGTGCGTCCGCACGCGCCCTCACAGCTGCTGGGCTTCCTGCTGGTGGAGAACGCGGTCTCGGTCGCCTCGCTGGTGATCGCTCCGGGGCTGCCGATCATCCTCGCGCTGCTGCTGCTCTTCGACGTGCTGGTGGGTGTGCTGGTGTTCATCGTGCTGGTCCAGTATCTGGCTATCGAGCGCACCGCGGTGCGCACCGACATCCTCGACAGGCTGGCCGGATGAGCGGAGCGCACAGATGAGCTGGCTGCCTGTGGCACTGCTGGCCGTGCCGCTGGTGGCGGCACTGGCGAGCCTGGCCGACGGTTGGCGGCTGGCGCGCGCGGCCACCGCCGTCGGCGGTCTGGTCGCGCTCGCCCTGTCGGTCGCGCTGGCGCTGACGGTCGCCCACGGCCGCACGCTCCAGGCGCTGCACGGATGGCTGCGGCTCGACTCGCTGGGCGCCGTGTTCCTGCTGGCCACAGGGCTGCTCTACGCCGCGGCCGGGGTCTTCTCGATCGGATACCTGCAGGCGGAGCAGCGCAGCGAGGGCTTCTCGAGTTTCGCGCGGCGCTACTGCGCGCTGCTGAACCTGTTTGGCTGGACGATGCTGCTGGTGCCGCTGACCGCTGACTTCGGGACGCTCTGGGTCGCGGTCGAGCTGACCACGATCGTGTCCGCGTTGCTGGTCGCGATCGACCGCACCGACGCGGCGCTCGAGGCCTCCTGGAAGTACGTGCTGATCGCCTCCAGCGGCCTGGGGATCGCGCTGCTCTCGATCATCGTGCTCTACGCGACCGGCACGCACGCACTGGGTGGCGCCTACATCCCACGCTTCGTGCGGGTGCTGGCGCACGCCCACGCCTACTCGCGCGACGCGGTGCGGCTCGCGTTCGTGCTGGCCGTGATCGGGTTCGGCACGAAGGTCGGCTTCGTGCCGATGCACACCTGGCTGCCGGACGCCCACAGTGAGGCGCCGGCGCCGGTCTCCGCGATGCTCTCCGGCTCGCTGCTCTCGGCGGCGCTCTACGCGATCCTGCGCTTCTTCCAGGTCGCGGTGGTGGCCGGGCAGCGGGGCTTCGCGGAGCACGTGCTGATCGTCTTCGGCGTGATCTCACTGCTGGCCGCGAGCCTCTTCGTGCTGCGCCAGACCAACTACAAGCGGCTGCTCGCATACTCCTCGATCGAGCACATGGGCGTGATCGCCCTGGGGGTCGGCTTCGGGGCACCGCTGGCGGTCGCGGGCGCGCTGCTGCACGTGCTCACCCACGCCTCCGCCAAGGGCCTGGCGTTCCTCGGCGCCGGATCGGTGCTGCGCGGCTACGACACCAAGACGATCGACGAGGTCAGGGGCGCCGGGGCGCTGATGCCATGGACCGGGCCGATGTTCCTGGCGGCCGCGCTGGCGCTCTGCGGCCTGCCGCTCTCAGGCGTCTTTCGCAGCGAGTTTCAGATCGTCGCGGGCGGGTTTGCGCAGGGTCAGTACGTCGGCGTCGCGCTGCTGATCGTGTTCGTCAACATCGCCTTCTTCGGGATCGTCTGGCACGCCGGGCGGATGGTGCTCGGCGCCGCCACGCGTGAGGCGGGGGAGGTGGGCGAACGCAGCCGCTTCATCACCGCGGCGATGCTCGGCTGCCTGGTGGTGGTGGTGGCGCTCGGCGTGCACGTCCCCGGTGAGCTCACGAGCCTCCTGCACAACGCGAACCTGCGGCTGGAGTACCCGCGCACATGAGCGGCCCCGTGAACCCCGCGCCCGACCGTGCCACGCCCGCGCCGGCGGGCGGCCTGCCTGGGCAGCTTGACGCGCCGCTGCTGCCCTCGCCGGCCCAGGAGTTGCGGCTCGCGGTCGGCGCCGGCCAGCTGGCCGGCGCCGCGGTCCTGCTGCAGGCGCAGGGGGCGCGCTTCATCACGCTGCTGCTGGCGCAGACACCGGCGCCCGCGCTCCAGGCCGTGTTCGCGCTGGGCGGTGAGCTCGTGGTGCTGCGCGCCTCAGCCGACGGTGAGCCGCTGCGCTACCCGGCAATCAGCGCCGTCATACCCGCCGCCCGCTGGGCGGAGCGGGAGCTGGCGGAGCGCACCGGGGTGCAGCCGCAGGGCCTTGCCCCGGGGGTGGCGCTGACCACGCCAGAAGCGGACCTGCTCGACAGCACGCTTGACGGTCCCGACGTGTTCACGCTGCCGTTCGGACCGGTGCGCTCCGGTGTCTTTGAGGCGATCCAGTTCATGATCGAGACCGGCGGCGAGGATGTCCCGAGGATCCGCACCCGCCCGTTCTTCAAGCACCGCGGCCTGGAGCAGCGCTTCAGCGGGATGACCCCGGAGGCGGGGGTGCACGTGGCCGAGCGGATCGCCGGGATCGCAGGCGTTGCACACGCCTGCGCCTTCTGCCAGGCGGTCGAGCGGGCGCTCGGGGTCGGTGTGCCGCCGGCCGCCGAGCGCTGGCGCGTGCTCCACGCTGAGCTGGAGCGCATCGCCTGCCACCTCGATGTGATCGCCAAGCAGGCGCAGACCACCGCCCTGAGCGTCGGGCACGCGCGCTTTCAGATCCTCAAGGAGTCGATCATGCGCCTGCGGGTGCAGCTCAGCGGCAGCCGCTTCGGGCGCGGCGTGCTGGTGCCCGGTGGGGTGCGCGCCGCGGGCGCCCTGCCACTCGCCCGGCTGCGCGCCGCACTGGACAGCTTCGAGCAGGAGCTGCGCCACGATGAACGCCTGTTCCGCGGGACCGCGTCGATGAGCGACCGCCTGATCGGGGCGGGGCGGCTCTCACGTGAGCTGCTCGAGCAGCTCGGAGCCGTCGGGCCGTTGGCACGCGGCTCCGGGCTCTCGGTCGACGCCCGCCATGAGCGGCCCCACGGTGAGTACAGCCGCCTCGGCCTGCGTGTGATCACCGCGCACGGCGGCGACGCGATGGCCCGCGTCGACGTGCGCCTGCGTGAGATCGGTGAGTCGCTGCGGATCCTGCGCCAGGTCACGGATCGTCTCGCGGACGACGGCACGGAGTTGCTCGCGCCGCTTCCCTCAGGGGCATCGGGCGATGCCTTCGGCTGGGTTGAGGCCCCGCAGGGGGAGGTCGTGACCTGGGTGCAGGTCCGCGACGGGAAGCTCGCGCGCGTGCACGTGGCCTCACCCTCGCTGCGCAACTGGGCGATCTTCGACCACGCCTTCCCGCGGGATGTGCTCACCGACTTTGCGTTCATCGAGCACAGCTTCGGGTTGACCGCCGCGGGGGCCGATCGCTGATGCTCGCCTGGATCCCCCGCGGCCTCTCCAGGGGGCGAGTGACCACCGCCTACCCGCGGACTCCCGAGTCCCCGCCGGAGGGCTTTCAGGGGCCGCTCGTGGTGCTCGAGCCGGGGCGCGGCCCGGCTGAGCTGCAACAGCTGTGCCCGACGGGGGCGATCACCGTCGCAGACGACGGCACGATCGCGCTTGACCGCGGGCGCTGCATCCTCTGCGGGGCGTGCGTGCGTGCGCAGCCGCGGCGCTTCGCGTTCAGCCGCAGCTTTGAGTCGGCGGTCTCCCGCCGTGCCGAGCTGATCCAGCGCTCGGGGGCCGGGGTCGGCGGCTCATCAGCGGCGCTGCCCGAGGACGGGATCCCCCGCGACGCTCAGCTGCGCCGCGCCCGCGCGGCGCTCGGGCAGCAGGCGCGGGCGCTGCGCCGCTCAATCCACGTGCGCCACATCGACACCGGCTCCGATGGCTGCGAGGAGTGGGAGATCGAGGCGCTCTGGAACCCGTACTACGACATTGCGCGGCTCGGCTTCCAGCTGACCTCCGCGCCACGTCATGCCGACATCCTGATGGCCAGCGGCGGTGTGACGGCGCCGATGCGTGAGCCGCTGCTGCGCACCTGGGAGCTGATGCCCGAGCCCAAGGCGCTGATCGCCGTCGGCACCGACGCCTGCTCCGGCGGGCTGGCGGCGCCCGGCGGCCTGGTCGCCGGGGGAATAGATCAGGTGCTGCCCGTCGACGTCTACGTTCCCGGCTCCCCGCCGGCGCCGATCGCCCTGATCGACGCGCTGCTGCTGGCCGTCGGCCGGCTGCGGGCGGAGGTTCGGGGATGAGTGCCATGCTGGCGATCGGCTACGCCGCGCTGGCGGTCGCGCCCTTGCTGGGCATCGCCGGGCGGCGGGGCGCACGCGGCCGCGGGCCGCTGCTGGTGAGGGCTGTGGCGATGAGCTCGGTGCTCGGTTGTCTGCTGCTGCTGATTGCCGGCATCGCCGCCGTGACCGGCGGCGCGCGACCGCGGGTGGAGCTCGGCGGCTGGCTGGGCTTCGGTCACAGCGCGCTGCGTGTTGACGGCGTCGCCGGGATCTTCCTGGCCCTCACCGGGCTCACCGGGGCGGCCACCGCGCTGGCCTACGCCGAGCTCGAGTGGAGCGCCTGGCTGACCTCGCTCGGCGCGCTGGCGCTGCTCTGCGTGGCGCTCTTCATCGGCGCTGACAACGCCTTCCTGATGCTGCTCGCGTGGGAGGCGCTGAACGTCTGCATCTACCTGCTGACGGGCAGCGGCAAGGCTGACCCCGCGGAGCTGCTCGGGGGGTATTTCGCGTCGGGACTGACGAAGCTCGGCGGTGCGGCGCTGCTGGCCGCCATCGGGCTGCTCTACGCGCACACGCACAGCTTCGCGCTAGCCGTCTGGGCGCACGCCCAGCTTGGCGGTGGCACGCGGGGGGTGGCGTTCCTGCTGTTCCTGCTCGCGTTCGGCTCCAAGGTCGGGTTGCTGCCGCTGCAGGGGGCGCTGCCCGCCGGCTACGCGGCGGCCACGCGCGTCGGCGCGGCGGCGCTCTCGGTGGCGCTCAGCGCCGGCTTCTACGGGCTCTGGCGCTTTGAGGTGCTGACGCTCAGCCCGCTGCCGGGCTGGTGCGGGGAGACGCTCCTGGTGCTCGGCGCGCTGAGCGCCATCACCGGCATCGTCTACGCGACCATGCAGGACGGCCTGCGGGAGTTCCTCGGCTACTCAACGGTTGAGCACGCCGGGATCGTGCTGCTCGGACTCGGGGTGGCGCTGCTCGGCCTCTCCGCTCACGATCGCATGCTCGCCGCCGCGGGGCTGCTGGCGGCGACGCTGCACGTCTGCGCGCACAACCTTGCCAAGACGCTCGCGCTGATCGGCGTCGCCCGCCTGGAGCTCGCCACCGGCGAGCGGACGCTCGCGCCGCTCGGCGGGCTTGGGCGGGTGCTGCCGCTGACCTGTGCCGGGGTCGGGATCGCCTCGCTGACGCTCGGCGCGATCCCGCCGCTGGGTGGCTTCGTGAGTGAGTGGTTCACCTTCGAGGCGCTCCTGCAGGGCTTCCTCATGCCGACGCTGCTCGCGCAGCTGCTCTGCGCGCTGGCCGCCGCGGCGCTGGCGTTCACCGCCGGGATCGGTCTGCTGGCCTTCGCCAAGTACTTCGGCTTCAGCTTCCTGGGACCGCCGCGCGCTCACGCCGCGGTGGCCAGCGCGCGTGCCCGGGCGGCCCACGCGCGCTGGCCACCGAGCCTGCTGGCGCTGGGGGTTGTCGTGGCGCTGCTGGGCGCCGCCGCGCCATGGGAGATCCGCGGTCTGGCGCACGGGCTCCAGCAGGCGCTCGGCTTCAACGCGGCGGGCAGCACGATCTCATCGCCGTTGGTGCTCGGTCCCGTGTTCCCGGGGTTCGCGGTGCTCGCTCCAACCTGGCTGCTGCTGGTGCTGGCGGCCTTCGCGCTGCTCGCGGCGACCGCCGGCAGATGGGTGGGCGGACACCGCGGGGTGCGCCGCGCGCCGGTCTGGGTGACCGGCAGCGACGCCGAGCCGGCGCGCGTCCAGTACCGGCCCTCCGCCTACTCCAACCCGCTGCGCGTGGTGCTGAGGGGGCCGCTCGGCTTCCGCACGCGCCTGCTGGCGCGTGACGACGGCTCAGCCACGCTCGAGACCTCCGTGGTCAACGCGGCCGAGCGCTTCCTCTACCGGCCGCTGACGCGCGCGCTGCTGCGCGCCAGCGGCGCCGTCCGGCGCCTGCAGTCGGGACGCCTCTCGGCCTACCTGCTCTACCTGTTACTCGCCCTCCTGGCCGCTCTGGCCCTGATCCCCATCCTGCACTGATGTTTCAGAGAATCATGCTCGCCTGGGACGGATCCGACGTGGCGCTTGACGCGTTTGACGTCGCGATTGACCTGGGCCGTCGATACGCGGCTGAGCTGGTGGCCGTCTCGGTCGCCTACTCACCAGCTCACGCCGAGACCCGGGCCGACCGTCTGGAGTCCGCAGACGCCGCCCGCCGCCACCTCGAGCAGAGCTTCGCGCTGGTCGCAGATCGCGCCCGGCGTGCCGGGGTGGAGGTGCGCCACCAGATCGTGGCCGCCACCAACCCGGCGCAGGCGCTGCTGGCCCACGCCCACGAGCACGGCTTCGACCTGATCGTCTGCGGGCATCACCGCAGCAGACGTGCGGGGCGCATGCTGCTGCACGACGTGGCGGAGGACCTGTACCGCAACGCCGCCACGCCGGTGCTGATCGTCGGTGAGCGCAGCCGCTGACGGTGGGCGGCGCGTCACCGTACTTGCCCGGCCCGCGGCCGCAGGGAAACCCGCTGGGCGCGGCTGCGCGGCGACGCTAGCTTCGAACCCATGAGCGAGATAACGAAGGTCCAGGCACGGCAGGTGTTCGACAGCCGCGGCAACCCGACGGTGGAGGTCGACGTGCGCAGCGCCGCCGGCGGCTTCGGGCGCGCGGCGGTGCCCTCCGGGGCATCGACCGGCGAGCATGAGGCGGTGGAGCTGCGAGACGGCGGCACGGCCTACGGCGGCCGGGGCGTCGGCCGCGCGGTGGCCAACGTCAACCGCGAGCTCGCGCGGGCGCTGACCGGGCGGGAGGTCTCAGACCAGCAGGGGCTGGACCGCGCGATGATTGAGCTCGACGGCACCCCGACCAAGGGGCGGCTCGGCGCCAACGCGATCCTCGGCGTCTCGCTGGCGGCGGCGCGCGCCGCCGCCGCCGAGCAGGGAGAGCCGCTCTGGCGCCACCTCGGCGGGGAGCAGGCCGACCTGCTGCCCACACCGATGCTGAACGTGCTCAACGGCGGCGTGCACGCGGACAACCCGGTGGACTTCCAGGAGTACATGCTGGTGCCTGTCGGTGCGCACTCCTTCACGCAGGCGATGCGCATGGCCACCGAGGTCTACCACGAGCTCAAGCGTCAGCTCAACGCGCGCGGGCTCGCCACCGGGGTTGGTGACGAGGGCGGCTTCGCGCCGGCGCTGAGCTCCAACGAGGCGCCGCTGGAGTTGCTGGTCGCCTCGATCGAGGCGGCCGGCTACGCGCCCGGTGAGCAGCTGGCCATCGCGATCGACCCGGCCACCAGCGAGTTCTACCGCGACGGCGCCTACCGGCTCTCCGGGGAGGGGCGGACGCTCAGCTCGGAGCAGATGGTGGAGCTCTGGGAGGCGCTGCTGGAGCGCTACCCGATCGTGCTGCTGGAGGACGGCATGGCGGAGGATGACTGGGACGGCTTCAGGCTGCTGACGCAGCGCCTCGGCGAGCGCGTGCAGCTGGTGGGCGACGACATCTTCGTCACCAACCCGGCGATCCTGCGGCGTGGGATAGAGGCCGGGATCGCCAACTCCGTGCTGATCAAGCTCAACCAGATTGGCACGCTCACCGAGACGCTCGAGACGATCGCGCTGGCGCGCGAGGCCGGCTACCGGGCGGTGATCTCGCACCGCTCCGGGGAGACCGAGGACGCGTTCATCGCCGACCTCGTGGTCGCCACCGGGGTCGGCCAGATCAAGACCGGAGCGCCGGCCCGCTCGGAGCGGATGGCCAAGTACAACCAGCTGCTGCGGATCGAGGAGCAGCTCGGTGAGCGCGCGCGCTTCGCCGGACGCGACGCGGTGCTCAGCGCCGTGCGCGGCGCCTGAGCACCGGTAGGATTGGCTGCATGCCACTGGAGGGTGAGTACGCGCCGCCGGATCCGGCGGACTGGGTTCGCGAGCAGATCGAGGCCTGGGAGCGCTCCGGTGGCACGCAGGGCACGACGCTGCGCGACACCGGCCTGCCGGTGGTGATCGTCGTCAACCGCGGCGTGCGCAGCGGCAAGCTGCGCCGCACCCCGCTGATGCGCGTGGAGCACGACGGCAGTTACCTGGCGGTCGGCTCCAGGGGCGGCGCTCCCAGGGACCCCGCCTGGGTTGCGAACCTTCGCGCGGACCCGCACGTTGAGGTCTGGGACGGGCCGCAGCGCACCGACCACCTCGCGCGGGAGCTGGCCGGTGATGAGCGCGAGCTGTGGTGGGAGCGCGCCGTCGCAGCGTTCCCCAACTACGCCGAGTACCAGCAGCGCACAGAGCGCCTGATCCCGGTGTTCTTGCTCGAGCCGCTGGCCTGAGCACGCCCCGTTTCCGGCGCCCGTCACCGCTGTGGCCAGTTCTGCCAGGAGCGCCGGCAACGCCATGCGCCGCGCCCCGCTCCGGCGGCTCAGTCGCTCCAGTTCGACTGCGTGCCAGCGGGTGCGAGCGGCAGCTGAAGCGGGTTTGTCCAGGCGCGCGAGCCGTCGGCGCCCAGCACCTCGATGCGGCCCCAGCCGGCGCGCTCCGGGCAGCGCAGCCTGACCCGCACGATCAGGTCATCCGCATCCCGTTCGAGCGCCTCGCCCCGCCAGCTCATCAGGGAGCGGTCGGCGTTGGCGCGCGCGCCGTCCCAGGGGGCCGAGCGCAGGCTCACCGCCACAGCCGGGGAGCAGCGGACCTCGAGCTCCCAGCCGTCCAGCCGCAGATCATCGATCCTCGGCCCACTGGAGGCGTAGAAGGCACCGCTGCGCAACGCCTCCAGCACAGCCTCGCGCGTGCGGGCCGCGGCGCGAACCACGGTCCATCCTCGATTGCTGTCGCGCCCGGGTTGATGGCAGTCATCGGTGGCGATGCCCAGGCATGCGCGACCGCGGCTGCGGACCGCGTCCCACAGCTCATCGGCGGTGCCGCTGCCGCTCTCCAGCTCGCAACCGCCGTTGAAGATCTCGATTCCCGCCAGCGACGGTGCTTCCAGGTAGTCATCCGCGTCCAGTCCGCTCCAGTGGGGATGGGCCAGAAACGGCACGCCGCCGGCTGCCACGATCCAGGCTGCGGCCTGCTCGATGGTCGGGAAGTGCTCACGACGCTCAGGGATCTCACCCACTCCGAGCGCGAGGATCTCCGCCTCCGGCGCGATCGTTGCACGCGCTCCATGGGCTGCCGGCACGCGCGCCGAGAGCTCGCTGGAGGAGATCACCAGCAGTCGCTGATCCTCGCAGGCCGTCGCGTGCCAGTGGTCGGTGATCGCCAGCACGTCAAAGCCGGACTTCGCATAGTGGGCGATCAGCTCATCAGGTGTCGCCTCACCGTCGGAGTTGGTGGTGTGCGAGTGCAGCTGACAACGCAGCCAGATGCCGCTGCCGGGGAAGATCTCGGGGTTCATCAGCGGCGACGATAGCCCCGCTCGGCGTCCCTGATCAGGTCCAGTCAGCGGCTGGTCTGCTGGACCACGCGGCGATCCGGCGCCAGGATGCAGGCGGCCAGGTGCTGACCCGCTGCGCCACCTGGGCCGGGGAGCGGCTCGAGCTGCGGGTCGCTGCGGCGGCAGGCGTCGGTGGCGACCGGGCAGCGTGGATGGAAGCGGCATCCGGGCGGCACGCGCGTGGCGTCCGGGATCTCGCCGGCGAGTATCTGCGGCGCGCCGCCGGTGCGCGGTGTGCGTCGCGGGGTGACGCTGACAAGCGCGCGCGTGTAGGGGTGGGAGGGGGCGGAGATCACCTCGTGCGCCGGTCCCTGCTCGACGATCCGTCCCAGATACATCACATAGAGCCGATCGGCGAAGCTCGCTGCCACCGCGAGGTCGTGCGTGATCAGCAGGATGCCCAGCCCGCTGTCACGTAGGCCCGCCAGCACGTTGAGTACCCCGGCCCGCACCGACACGTCGAGCATCGAGACCGGCTCATCCGCGATCAGCAGCTGTGGTTCCAGCGCAAGTGCCGCCGCGATTGCCACGCGCTGCCGCTGGCCGCCGGAGAGCTCGTGCGGGTAGCGGTCGAGGAACAGCTCGGGCGGGTCAAGCCCGCAGGCCCTGAGCGCCTCGGACACGAGCTCGGCGCGCCGCGCGTGATCGCCGATGCCGTGGATCACCAGCGGCTCGGAGACGGTGCGCCGCACCCGGAAGCGCGGATCGAGCGACTCGTACGGGTCCTGGAAGATCATCTGCATCCGCCGTCTCAGGGGCCGAAGCTGGGCACTGCCGAGTGTCGTGATCTCCTGCCCGTCGAAGCGGATCCGGCCGCGCTGCGCCGGGTGCGCGCGCATGATCGTCTGAGCGAGGCTCGACTTGCCTGACCCGGACTCCCCGACGAGCGCCACGACTTCACCGCGGCCGACGGTCAGTGAGACGCCGTCCACGGCGCGCACGACGCTCTGCGGGCGCCGGGCCAGCGCTGCGCTCACGCCGCGGCGCAGGTGATAGCTGGCGGCGAGTCCATCAACCTCCAGCAGCGCGCGACTGGCTCCTCGCGCCTCGCTCACGAACCGTTCCCGCTCATGACCGGCGCTCCGTGTCCTGGGTCCCAGAGTCGACCGCCGCCTGCCCACCGGGCGCGGGCGGCAGCGTGTGGTGTGGGGAGCCGCCGTTGAGGTGGCAGGCGAACAGCCGTCCATCGGCGTCCGCTGCGAGCGTCGGCGGGTGACGCTCGCAGATCTGCATGCGCTGTCCGCAGCGCGGCGCGAAGGCGCAACCCTGCAGCTGTGACCGCAGGCTCGGCGGTGCTCCCGGGATCGAGCTCAGCGGCGTTGCCTGCAGGAGGTCCGGGGTCGCCGCCACCAGCGCGGCGGTGTACGGATGGCGCGGGGTGTCGAACAGCTCGCCGGTGAACGCGCACTCAACGACCTCACCGGCATACATCACGGCAACCCGCTCAGCCACCTGGGTCACGGCGGGCAGGTCATGACTGACGAGCACGAGAGCCAGACCCAGCTCCTCACTGAGGCTCACCAGCAGTTCCAGCACCTGCGCCTGCACCATCACGTCCAGCGCGGTGGTCGGCTCGTCGGCCAGCAGCAGCTTCGGGTCGCAGGCCAGCGCCATAGCGATCGCGGCCCGCTGGCGCATCCCCCCGGAGAGCTCATGCGGGTAGCGTTCGGCGCGCCCCGCCGGAATCCCGACCAGCTCGAGCAACTCCAGCACGCGAGCGCGCGCCGCGGCGCGTGAGAGCGAGCGGTGGCGACGCAGCGGCTCGGCGATCTGCCAGCCGATGGTGCGCACCGGGTTGAACGCGTTCATCGCGCCCTGAAAGACCATTGCCACCTCGCGCCAGCGGTGCGGGCGGATGCTGCGCTCTCCCTGCGCCATGATGTCGCGCCCGTCCAGGATGACCTCGCCGGCAACGCTCGCCGATGCCGGCAGCAGGCCCATCAGTGCCAGCAGCGCGGTGCTCTTGCCGCAGCCAGATTCACCAACCAGTCCCAGGCGCTCGCCGCGCCTGAGATCGAGGTCGACGCCGCGCACGGCGTGCAGCTCGCCGCCGCCGCGAAGCTCGAACCAGACGTGCAGGCCGCGCACCTCGAGCAGTTGGTGCGACGGCGCCGCGCGATACTCCGTGGGCGGCGGCTGATCGGCGAGAGACGCCCGGGGGGTGGCGGGCGCCGGGAGGCTGTCGGCCGGGGACGCTGCGGCGTGGGGGTCGATGCTGCCGCTCATTCGCGCTCCAACTCTCCATGCAGCGGACGCAACCTGAATCTGCGCACAGCCAGGTGCCCGGCGCGCAGACGGGGGTTGAGCGAGTCCTCCAGCCCCTGGCCCACGAGCGTCGCCGCCAGCACCACGACCGTCACGGCGATCCCCGGAGGAAGCACCGCCCACCATGCGTGGTAGAAGATCGCCCCACCGGCTAGCGAGCTCTGGATCATCGCGCCCCACGAGGGCGTGGTCGGGTTGCCCAGACCCAGGAACGCGATGTAGGTCTCGGCGAAGATCGCGTTCGCGATCATCAGGACCGTGTTGGCGATCAGCAACGGGGTGACCTGCGGGACTATGTGCGTCCACAGCACGCGCCGGCCGCTCGCGCCCAGCAACTCCGCCCGGCGCACGTAGACCCGCTGGCGGAGCGAGCGCACCTGGGCGCGGATCAGCCGCGCCGCCGTCGTCCAGTAGATCAGCCCGATGATCACCACGATGTTGCGTGTGTTGCGCCCAAAGACGGCGGCGCTGATGATCATCAGCGGGATGTCCGGGATCACCAGGAAGTAGTCGGTGATGCGCATCAGCACGCCGTCGGTGCGTCCGCCCACGTAGCCGGCTATCACGCCGATGGTGCCGCCGATCAGGATCGAGACGACGGCGGCGCAGAGCCCCACGATCATTGAGGTCCTGGCTCCCACCAGCAGGTTGGAGAGCACGTCATACCCGCCGTTGTCGAGGCCGAGTGGGTGGGAGGGGGAGGGCGACGCGTAGACATGACCAACCTGGGCGTGGACCGCGTACGGGGCGATCGCCGGGCCGATCAGCGCCACCAACAGGAAGAGCGTCATCACGGCCGCCCCGAGCATCACCTGTGCGGACCAGCCGCGCAGCAGCTCAGTGGCCCTCGCGAGCGGGCGCGGGGCGAGCGTTGCGCTCGGCAGACCGGCGAGCACCTCCTCTGACTGGACGTCGCTGATCCTCAACGCAGCCACCGCCTGCGGCAGCCACAGCGGCGCGCATGGCCGACCCGGGGGCTCAACCGGTCACCCCGTCCAGTTCGCGGCGCACGCGCGGGTCAAGCCGCATGTACAGCAGGTCGGCCGCCAGGTTGGCGAGGATCACGGAGACCGTCAGCACCACGAAGATGCCCTGCAGCACCGGGTAGTCGTTCTGGTTGATCGCGTCGACGGTCGCCAGCCCGATGCCGGGGTAGCTGAAGACGTCCTCCACGACTATCGCGCCACCCACGATCGAGCCGGCTGAGAGCGCGATCAGCGTCACCAGCGGCAGCGTGGCGTTGCGCAGCGCGTGCCTGCGGATCACCGTGAGGTTGGAGAGGCCCTTGGCGCGGGCGGTCAGCACGTAATCCTCGCCGAGCGTCTCCAGCATCGCCGAACGCGTGACCAGCGCGAACTGCCCGTAGAGCCCGACCCCGAGGGTCAGCGCCGGCAGGATCAGATGGCGTGTGCGGTCGACGATCGTCGCCCAGGTTGAAGCCGTGCCGAGGATGCCGAGCGTCGATGACTGGATGCCGGCGCGCGGCAGGCCCAGCACGCTGGCCACGTAGAACACCACCAGCACGCCGATCCACTGAGTCGGCATCGCGTAGAACACGAGGCTCGTCCAGAGCGAGCCGCGGTCCACCAGCGTCCCCCGCCGCCAGGCGGAGACCACCCCGCTCAACACGCCGATCACGATCGCCACCAGGGTGCCGGCGAGCAGCATCGGCAGGGTGTTCAGCAGCGGACCGGAGATGTCGCTCCAGACCGGCTGGTTGTTGGCCACCGAGGTGCCCAGGTCGCCGTGCAGCAGGCGCACCAGGAAGATCAGGTACTGCTCGAACTTGGGCTTGTCCAGCCCATACTGGTGGATGATCGCCTGCTTGAACTGAAGCGTGCAGTTCTGGCAGCGCAGCCCCGAGACGGCGCTGCCCGGCAGCACGCGGAACAGGAAGAAGTCAAGCGTCACCGCGATGAACATCGTCAGCACGGCAAAGCCGACGCGCTTGATCGTGTAGCTCATGCTGGACTGGCGCTGAGCAACGTCAGGCGGTCGGCTTTGCTGATGCTTGCGGCATCACGGCGTCTGCGGTTTGGATCCGGTTCCGGTCGGGTGGGGGCTGCGCTCAACCGGGGTGCGGCGAGGTGTAGTACGCCTTGCCGTAGCTCCACAGGTTGGGGTAGAAGCCGGTCCATGAGTTGCGGTGCGCGGTGATCAGGTCCGTGTTGACCAGCTGGATGTACGGGCGCTTCTGTGCCAGGTAGGCTTCCATTTTCCAGACCAGGGCACGGCGCTTGGTGACGTTGGTCAGCTGTGACTGCTGCTGCCACAGGCGGTCGTAGTACGGATCGTTCATGCCGGTGTCGCTGTTGTTGTTCCATTGCGCCCTGGTCACAACCGAGAGGTTGAAGTTCGGGTCGATGTACGGGTGCCAGTACCACGTGTACATGTCGGCGTTTAGGTACTTGCCGTTGGGGCCGGTGATCATCGTGTAGGCCTGGGAGGCATCACCGCCCGGAACCTCTGTCAGCTTCACGCCGATCTTCTGGAACGCCGTCTGCAGGATCTGGAACTGGAGGTTGCCGTCAAAGTCCAGGTCATCCGGCACGATCACCCTGTAGCTCATCTGGTGAGACGCCTGCGGGAAGCGCCCCTTGGCGGCCGGCACGACACGGATCCCGCCCGGCCCGCGGCGGTAGCCCAGGGCGTTGAGAATCGTGTTTGCCTTGGCCGGGTCGTAGGGCAGTGGCTTGACCGCCGGGTTGACCCAGCCGGAGCTCTGCGAGAACGACGACATGATGTTCGCCCACGGGACCGCGTGTCCGCCAAAGACCGTGCTCACGAGCTGCTGGCGCGGGATGGCGTACTCAAAGGCCTCGCGCACCTGAGTGCTCAGCAGCTCCCGGTTGCGAGGCTTCAGCGGATTGGAGTTGAAGCCGAGGTTGGTGACCTCGTTGCCGGGCTGGTAGGTGACGGTGACTCCCTTGATCCCGTTCAGCTTGCTGGCGTCCGCATACGGCACGTCCTCGACATAGTCGAGGTTGCCGGCCTCAAAGTCGGCCAGCAACGACGTGGCGTTGGTGTAGTAGGTGAGCGCCACGGCACCGGCGTGGGATCGGGGGCCGTAGAAATACGGGTTGGGACGGAAGACGGTCGTGCCCTTCTCCTGCCACTGGGTGATCGTGTAGGGACCGCCGGAGACCATCGGCAGGTGCTGGCCGGGGTTGAAGTTCTTCAGGCCGGCACCGTTCTTGCCGGCGTACTTCGCCCAGACGTGCTGCGGCAGGATGAAGAACTGCTCGAGATTGGAGAGGAAGGTCGCGGAGGGCTTGGTCAGGGTGATCACCAGCGTGCTTGCGTTCGGTGCCGAGGCGCTCTTGACGTCGTTGAGGACACCGGCCAGATAGGCGGTCGGACCCTTCGCATCGACCAGCGTGGTGTTGATCGTCCAGACGGCGTCCCTGCTGGTCAGCGGTACGCCATCCGACCATCTGCCGCTGCGCAGATGGAAGGTCCACACCAGCCCGTTGGCGGATGCGCTCCAGCTGGAGGCCCAGTCGCCCTGCAGCGTGAGCCCCGGGCCATACTGGACCAGCTGCGGGAAGACCATCGTGTAGGCGGTGTCGTCCTGGGGCTCGATCCCGACGAACGGGTTCAGGGAGTCGATGTAGTAGGTGGTCCCCACCGTGAGGACGGACTGGGTTGAAGAGTGGGCGCTGCCGGTTGCGCTGAGGAACGTCGCGCTGATCAGCAGAGCCGCGCAGCCGAGCAGGCGGAGTTGGCTGCGCAGGCGGCCGCGCAAGCGGCCGTGGGTCGGTCCAGCGGCGCGGGTGACGTGCAGACGCGTGAGATCGGGCATGGCTTAGAGGAGAGGGGTCGGGGTTGGTCCGAAGCTTTGCCGGGTACCTGTGACGGTGCTGGTGTCTCCGGCTCTGACCGCGCAAAACTTACCCTCGACGGAGACCCAAAAAAGGACCACACAGCCGCCGGCACAGTGGTCCAGTCGGTCGCCGCTTGCGGCCGCCTGCCAAGCGTTCATGCGGCACTCAGGACATCTGCCAGCGCCTCGACCGCAGCGCCCGCGGAGGAGGCGGGAAGCCGGCCGTAACCGAGCAGCAGGGTCGAGGTCTGCGGTGAGCGCGCGGCCAGGAAGCTCTCGAGCGCACGCACGCGGATGTGCCTGCGCGCGGCGTGCGACTCGATCATCGCGCTGTCCACCGCGCGACCGAGTTGCATCGCGAAGTGCAGGCCCGCGTCTGCCCCGCTGACGCGGGCCCACGGCAGGCGTCGTGCGAGCGCTTCCAGCAGCGCGAAGCGCCGGCGACCGTATTCAGCACGCGCGCGTCGGATGTGGTGCTCGTAGGTGGACTGGGCGATCATCTGCGCCAGGGCGATCTGTTCAAGCGCGGGTGAGCCGCCGTCCAGCGCCTCCTTGAGTTCACCTGCGGCGCCGGTCAACCGTTTGGGGAACACTGCCCAGCCGAGGCGGATCGCGGGGGCCAGCGCCTTGGACGCCGATCCGATGTAGATCACGCGGTCGGGGGCTGCGCCCTGCAGCGCCGGCGGCGCCTGCCCGGCAAACGAGTACTCGGCGTCGTAGTCATCCTCCACCAGCGCCGTGCCCTGTGCCGTGACCCACTTCACAAGTTCTCGCCGGCGCGCGGAGCTGAGAGCAGCGCCGGTGGGGAACTGGTGAACCGGCGAGACGATCGTCGCCTGCGCCGAGCCGGCCAACAGTTGCTCCAGTGAGAGCCCGTGTTCATCCACGGGCGTGTCCACCGCCTGCAGCCCGGCGTAGCGGCAGGCGTGCCGAATCCCGTGTGCGCAAGGATCCTCCAGCGCAAGCCGGTCGACGCCGTCAGCCGCGAGCGTCCGGCATGCCAGGTCAATCGCCTGTATCGAGCCCTGGCAGACGATTATCTGGCTTGGCTCGGCGATCACCCCGCGTGTGCGCCCGAGGTAATCAGCTAGGGCCTCCCGCAGTTGCGTCGTGCCGCGTGGATCACCGTAATCCAGGGCCTGATCAGGAGCCGTCTCCAGCGCGAAGTGCAGGCTGCGCAGCCACTCCCGCCGTGGGAACATGCCCACGTCGGGAACCTCGGGTGCCAGGTCGAAGCGGTAGCCGGCGCGCCGTCCGTGCTGGCCGTCGCTGGCTTTCCCAGAAGCTCCAGGGAGCCGCGCGACACGCGGAGCTGAGCGGCCGTTGGTGACCAGGAAGCCCTGGCTGAGCAGGTCAGCGTAGGCCTCGACCACGACTCCGCGAGAGACCCCCAGGTCTGTGGCCAGGCGGCGGGTGGCGGGGAGGGCCACCCCGGGGCGCAGGCGCCGCTCGCGCACAGCAGCACGGACCTGCTCGGCGATCTGCTCGCGCAGCGGCGCGCCAGCCTCACGATCGAGCGTGATCGGGAGATCGACCGAACCTCGTGGCCGTGCCATTCGCGACCATTCTCAGGCGCCGGTGAGCTTCTGGGAAGAGTTACCGCCAGATCGTCACAGCTGCTTCACAGCGCGGGCACATCTGGGCGGTCGTGGTGGTCGCCGGATCGTTGAGACCGCGACCTCCAGCGGCCTGTCAGTAGTAGCTACGGCGCGTGACAGGTGGCGCTCCGGGATGTGCCGGGAGCGTTGCGGCGCCACGCTGGAAGCTCAGGCGAGTGCGTCGAGGAGGTCTGTCATGACGCTGATCTGGTTTGTCGTGTGGCTTGTTGCCAACAACATCGGCAGCCACGCGCCGCTGCTCCTGAACCCCGTGAACGGGTGGACCGCCACGCTGATCCTGGCGGTCGCGCTCGACCTCAGTGCGGCTCACGCGCGCAGCGGCCGGTCCTGAGCGACCGGGCCCCGGCGTCGGCGGGCGCCGGGGTTGCGGCTGCACGCCGGGGTGGTCTGCGTCCGCCGGGGTGCTGGCGGTGCACCCGGGTGCTGGCGCCCGGGTGGTGGCGCGCGCGGGGATGGCGCACAGGCGGGGTGGGTGATGTGCGGCCGAAGCGGTCGCGACAGGTAGAAACCCGGCGGCGCCCGGGTAATGCCAGCGGAGGCCGCCGGTGCCCGCCAGCGTTAGAACTGGAAGGGCAAACGGTCAACCGACTGAAAACGCGACCGAGCGGTGCGCCCCAGAGCGTGACCGCGGACCGGCACTTGCGGCTGCCAAGCGCCCCGGGGACCGTCTCCGGCCGCTCGCATCCAGTGGTGTGAGGCACCACACGAATGAAAGGCGGGCAACCATGCCACCTTCACCCAAGAGCAGCGCGCGGGTGTCCCGCGCGCCCCGCGAACACGCTTCCACCCGGCACTTCGCCTGGGGGATCGGCTGGGATCGGCGTCCCCGACACGTCCTGCTGGCGGTCGTCCTCGCGGGACTCGTGCTGAGCGCCGGCTCCTCAACGGCGCCGGCCGCGACGCTCGCGCCCGCGGGCTCGCAACCGTCCGCCGCGCCCGCGGCTGCGACTCAGCGCCAGGTGATCAGGCTGCGTCTGGACCAGCGCATTCAGATCAAGACGGCCACCACCTACCGGCTCAGCGGGACCGTGAGCCCAGCTCACAACGGTGCCCGCGTGCGCATCCAGCTGCGCACCGCGACCGGCTGGCGCACGGTGGCGACGGTCGTGCTGCGTAAGCAGACGGCCACCGCCTCGCAGTTCCAGGCGACCCTCCACAACCCCGTCACCGGGGTCTACCGGGCGCAGCTGGTGGCGACCCGCAGGTACCGCGCCGCCAACAGCGCGGTGCTCCCGGTGGGCGTCTCGGAGCTCGCGATAGCGCCTGCGATCACCGCCGCCCTGACCCAGGAGCGCGTCGCGGCGGCCACCTACGCCAACGTGATCGCGCGCCTGGGCAAGATCGCGCCGTTCACCAACGTGCTCGCATCCGAGCAGGAGCACATCGCCACGCTCGAGGCGCTGGCGCGCACCTACGCCGTGAGCCTGCCCGCAGGGCCGTTCATCGGTGAGGCTGCGCCGGCGACGCGCGTGGAGTCATGCCGGCTGGGCGTGAGCGTGGAACGCGACGTGATTGCGCTCTACGACCGCCTGCTGCCGACGGTCTCGGCGACCTCAAACGTCGCGCGCGTGTTCACGCACCTGAAGGCCGCCTCGCAGGACTCGCACCTGCCGGCCTTCCAGCACTGCTCCTGAGCGGCGCTCGGTGAGCGGCTGACGCAGCGGCCCGCGGGCGCACCTCGCGCCCGCGGGCCGCGGCCACGTCAGCGGTCAAGCGCCCGCCGGCTGTCCGGGACGCCTGGCGGATACGCTTGCCCAGCGTCGGTCCCGGACCCGGAACGGGTCGCAAGGGGCCAGCTGGGCCGTTGCGGGCAGAGGCCGCAGGCTCGGGGGAGGCGCACTCGAGAGCAAGGAGCATTCATGCCGGTCACCCATCTGGCAGCAGCGAACTTTGGCGACGGCCTCAGCGACGAGGTTGAGCTCTACCAGCGCACGTACATGACGCTGCTGCGCTCCTCCGGGGAGACCAGACTGCGCGTGCTGGAGTCCTCACACCGGGCTATGGGCTCCTCGCTGCACGCGCTGGCGGACTCCGAGGAGCTTGACCTCGGCGCCTTCCTGTATGCGGTCTCACGGCTGCCTGAGGGGCTGGCGGGAGCGCAGCTGGTGGTGATGGGGCAGGAGTTGGAGGATCTGATCGAGGCCGGGCTGCCGGTCGGGGAGTGGGAGCAGGTGGAGGCGCGGGCGCGGCGGCGCCGCTGGTTTGTGGGTGACGGTGGCGTGCTGGCGGTGCTGATCGCCTCCGGCTCTGATGTCGATGACCTGATCCCGACGCTGGTCGCCTACCAGATCGAGTGGAACAAGCTGCACGCCCGCCAGAAGGGCTGCACCGTGGAGACGCTCGCTGACTGCGTCTCCTCGCTGGGCGGCACGCCCGATGACTGGCAGCGCTTGGCGGATGCCTGGGGCGAGCAGTTCTGGGCGCGGATGCGGCTGTGCGCCTCACGCAAGCTGCGCCTGCGGGTGCGGATGCTCGGCGGCTCCAACGTCGGCTACAGCCGCCTGACCCGCCGCTGGTGGGCGCCGGTGGAGGCGACGCTCGCCCACCACGGCCTGGCCGAGCGTCCGCTGTACTTCGTCTCCTCCAACACCCACAGCCTCGCGAACATCGCCAGCGGCGTGGCCCGCGGCATGGAGGACCAGCTGGTGGGCTTCGTCGAGCGGCTCCCGCAGGATGACATCCTGGTCCAGGAGCTGGCGCGCTTTCGTGCCGGCGAGTCGCGCGGGTCCTGGGAGAACTTCCTGTACTTCTCCGCGCGACGCTACTGGGAGGCGCATGGGGCAGCCGGCCTGCAGCAGCTGCGCGGGCTCGAGCAGGCGGCCGGGATCACGCATCTGCGCTCCGTCAACGGGATGCGGGTGCCCGTCCAGATCATGCCGCTGTCCGCGCTCAGCGCATCGGGACTGGACCCGCGGTTGGGAAGCGTCTCAGACCATGCGCTGGCGCAGTCCGACGGCGTGATCGTGAACATCGACTACCCGCTGGGGCTGGCCGCCTACAACATCCTGCGTGAGGTGGCTGTCGCCTCCGGCGCGCTGCGCGGCGTGTACGTGCTGGGCAAGGCGGCGACGCTCAACGCGGATGTCGGCGACGTGATGATCTCCAACGTGATCCATGACGAGCACTCCGGCTGCACCTACTGGCTGGACAACGCCTTCACCGTGGACGACCTGGCCGGCGACCTGCGCTTCGGCACGGGCCTCGACAACCAGCGTGCGGTCACCGTCAAGTCGACCTTCCTGCAGAACCGCTCCTACCTGGACTTCTACTACCGTGAGGCGTTCACGGTGGTGGAGATGGAGGCCGGCCCGTTCTGCTCGGCGGTCTATGAGATCTCCGACCAGGACCGCCACCCCGTCGGCCAGGCGGTCAACTTCTCAAAGCTGCCGGTTGACTTCGGGGTGATCCACTACGCGTCAGACACGCCCTACACGCAGGCGCGCACGCTCGGCGCGCGGGGTCTGGACTACTACGGCATGGACTCCACCTACGCCGGCTCGCTGGCGATCCTGCGCCGCATCCTGGCGCTGGAGGGGATCTCCGGCAGCGCCGTGTGATCGCCCGCAGCGGCGGGCGATCGAAGCTCACGCCAGGTGCGTGCGCGCTGTGCGCAGGTCTGCGTCGTGCAGAGGGTGGGGCGGCGCGGTCATCGGGCGCCCCCGCCCTGCGAAGCGGGACCGCTCTGGCGTGGGACCATCCGCGCGATCTCTCCGCGCATCCGGATCACGCAGCCGGCCAGCTCGGGATCCTTGGGCTCAAAGCTCTCGAGCCGGCTCTCCGGATCGAGCTCCGCCAGGAGCCCGCCGGTGAGCCCACGATGCAGCGCACAGATCAACGGTTGGCGTTCGCGCACGGCCTCGCGGTAGGGGCAGTTGCGCAGCGTGTAGGTGAGCTGCCGCCCGGCTGCCGGCTCGCGCTGCGGCTGGAAACCCAGTGCGGTGAGCGTGTCGAAGAGCGCCTGCTCAGACCCGTGCCGGCGGCCGTGCTCGCCGGCCAGGCCGCGCCCGATCACCCTGCCGCTGGCCTCCATCTCCGCCGCCTCGGTGCCGCGGGCGGCGATTGCGCGCACGAGCCAGCGGGCCAGCTCGGCGTACGCGGTCGGCGGATCGCCACCCGGCTGAGCGTCGGCGCTGATCGCCCACGTGTCGCGCGGGCGCCCGCGGGGAAGGCGCTCGCGCCGCCGTTCGATGAGCCCGGCCTCCAGCAGCCGCTCCAGGTGGATCCGCACGCCGTTGGGGTGCAGCTGCAGCTGCGCGGCCAGCTCCTCGGTGGTGGCCGGCTGGTGCAGTTCCCCGAGCAGCGCGAAGACCCTGGCGCGGGTCGGCTGGGAGAGCGGATCCCCGGGCTTCACTGGCACGTCCATCGCATCCCGAAGCTTCGCAGAGCCCTGATCTCCCGCATCAGCCCGTGCGGCTGATCTGCGTCATGCGTCTGTGGGCCGAGGACACGCTCACTCGCGGGCTCGATGTCCTGGTGTCCCCGCGCGCGAACGCTGCGGTGAGCGCCCGCGCGGCGCTCACCTGAGGCTCCGTGCGGCGGCCTCGGGCCCGCGCGTGCCGGCGCCGCGCGTGGGTGCCCGGCGCGGCCGCTCACCGCGGATCGAGTTCATCTGCCGCCGCTGCGGTAGAAGGCGGCGTTGATCTGCGCAAAGTGCTGCCACTGCGCCGGCAGCTGGTCCTCGGCGAAGATCGCGTCCACCGGGCAGGCCTCCACGCAGGCGTCGCAGTCGATGCACTCGTCGGGGTCGATGAAGAGCTGGTCGCTGTCGGCGAACCCCGGCTCTTCGGGGGTGGGGTGGATGCAGTCCACAGGGCAGACGTCGACGCATGAGCTGTCCTTGACGCCGATGCACGGCTCCGCGATCACATAGGTCACTGGATCCTCCGGATAGTTTTCACAGGATCAATGGGAAAAGTATCACCACCGTGCGGCGCAGCTCGAGCTGGCGGCGCGTGACGCGCGGCTTGAGCTGCGGGGTGGACGAGGGGTCGCGGGCAGCGGGCCTCGCTCACGCCTGCGCCGGCGCCGGCGCAAGCTGGCCACGGTCCCCGGCCGGCTGCACCGGGCCGTATTCGGTACGGATGTGCCGTGATGGGTTTTGGCACACGATCTCAGTGAACGTCTCGCCTCTGACCGCGCCCACGCGGGAACGATGGCGTCGTGTCGAAATCCACCAGCAGAAGGAGGCACCATGACCGGATCCTCACGTTCTCGCGACATCCTCTCGGAGGCGCAGACCAGCGCCCGCGAGCAGATCGTCGGGCTGCTCACCACCGCCTATTGGATGGAGATCGAGACGGTGATGAGCTACATCGCCAACTCGACCAACCCCGACGGGGTGCGCGCGCAGGAGGTGGTCAAGTCGCTCGCGGTGGACGTCGCCGAGGAGCTCAGGCACGCGCAGCTGTTCGCCAAGCGGATCAAGGAGCTGTACGGCACCGTCCCCGGCTCCAGGGAGTTCGCGGCCACGCAGGAGGCGCTGCAGCCACCGGCGGATTCGCTGGACCTCGTGCACGTGATCCGTGGCGTGATCGAGGCTGAGCGCGGGGCGATCGAGCACTACACCAGCATCATCGAGGTCACTGACGGCGTTGATCCGGTCACGCAGGACATGCTCACGACGATCCTCGCCGACGAGCAGAACCACCTGCGCACCTTCGAGGGGTTCCTGCGCGAGTTCGAGCGCCAGCCCTGAGTGGCCGCCGGACCCCAGAGCTCACGCCCCGGGGCAGCAGGTCACGCGGCCGGCGCCGGCGCGCCCGAACTGCGCCGGCCGCGGACGGGCGTTTAGCAGCGGTTTGGAGGCCTGGGTTACGATCCGGCGGTCGTGTTTGGAGATACCCTGCGTTCGGTCGGCGGCACGCCGTTTCAGCAGGCGTCCTGAGCGCGGCGAGACCATCGATTCGCGTGTCGACAGTCATCCCCTCCTGACCGATTGAATCGGTGGCCGAATTGAGCAGCGAACTACCCGTGGCGGACCAGCCTGCGCCGCCGGCGATGACCCCCGACTTTGGGGCCGAAGGTGCCTTTGAGTCCGCCGTGGCGGACCGTCGCGCCGATCCCGAGCGGCACGTGCGCAACTGGGCCGATCGAGCGCTGTGGACGACGGTGGGCCTCGGGCTGCTGTGGTGGTCCTGGCAGTTGGTCGGCGACTCCTACCGCGCATGGACGGTTCCGTTCCTGGTCGCAGCCAACCTCTGGGGGCTGGGAACCATCCTCGCGAGCTGGCTGCCCGACAACAGGTGGACGCGCAATCCGGCGCTGCGCGACCGCTGGGCCTGGGCGACCGCGCTGCTGACCGTGGCCGTGTTTGCGGCCTGGGCGACCGTGATGCTCACCGGCAGCCGCGAATACGGGACGGACGCAATCGCCTTCGACCAATACGCCGCGTCACTGGTCAACCATGGCCTGAACCCGTACACGCACTCGATGGCGCCCGCCTTCCAGTTCTTCCGCACGCCCACCAGCTACTACACCTACACCTTCACCGGCAGGCCTGTGACGGCGCTCTCCTACCCCTCGCTCTCGTTCCTGCTGTACGTGCCGTTCCTGGCGCTCGGGTGGATCAACAACCTCGCACCGACGCTGAACATGGTCGCCTGGGGCGCGACGGTGCTGCTGATGTTCGCCCTCCTGCCCCGCCGTGTGCGGCCCGCCGCGCTGCTGTTCGGCGGCTACGGCCTCTACGCGAGCTTCGCGATGGGCGGGGTCACGGACGCGCTGTTCATGCCGCTGCTTGTGGTCGCGGCCTACAGGTGGGACCGCTTCGGTCAGGGCCCGCGGACCTATATCGCGCCGGTCATGTTCGGGCTTGCGATGGGGATCAAGCAGACCCCATGGCCGGCGCTGCCGTTCATCCTGCTGGCGCTCGCCTGCGATGAGCACGCGCGCGCCGGCCTGCGTGCCGCGCTCACCAGAGCCGGCAGGTACCTGGCGGTGGTGCTCGCCGCGTTCCTGCTCCCCAACCTGCCGTGGATCCTCGCTGACCCCGGAGCCTGGGTGCGGGGGACGCTGACGCCGCTGGCCGCCAACATGGTCCCCACCGGCCAGGGCAGCATCTCACTGAGCCTGTACCTGCACCTCGGCGGCGGCTCGATGCTGGCGTTCACGGCGGCCGCTGCCCTGATCATGGTGCTGCTGCTGCTGGCCTTTGTTGGCACCTACCCGCTGCTGCGCCTGGGCATGTACCTGCTGCCGGCGTTCGCCTTCGCGTTTGCTGCGCGCTCCAACGTCAACTACTTCATCTCACTGCTGCCGGCCGGGCTGGTGGCGGCGGCCAGCGCCGGCCCGGCGATCCGCCGGCATGCCACGGAACGGCGTCTGTTCAGAAACCGGGCCTGGTTGCTCGCCACGACGCTCACCGGCGCGCTCGCGGCCGCCTCGGTGGTCTACTCGCTGACGGCTCAGGCGCCGATGAACCTGAGGATCGTCGGCGTCGCGACAACCGGCGTCACCAACCGCATAGAGCGACTCTCGCTTCGTGTCGCCAACAACTCCGGCAGCGCCATCAGACCGGCCTTTGACGTCATGACCAGTGGCTTCAACTCGACGTTCTGGCTCGTGGTCTCCGGGCCAAGGCGGCTGGCGCCGCACACTCACGCGCTCTACTCGATCGCCTCTCCCAACGCCGGTGCGGAGCCGTCCGCCTACGGTGGCTTCAACGTCGTTGCCTACGTCGCCCACCCGGCATCGTTCAGCGTCAGCCCGGCCTACGAGCCGGAGCTGATGCAGCTCGGGTTCGATCCCCAGGCGATCGACACCCCGCAGCGGGTTGGCAGGACGATCAGGGTCGGCGTGCAGCTGTACGCCGCCGGCGGCGGCCCGGTGCGCAGGGCCGGTGTCCGGGTCGAGATGACCAGCGTGATCTGGACGGGCACCGGACCGCAGCGCTCCGCGGTCCAGATCAACGGGCAACCGGCCGGGGACTACGGCGTCTCGTACACCAACGCCGCGGGGATCGCCGTGTTCCGGGTGCGGAGCGTGAGCCCGAACAGCTACCCGGTGTCGCTCGCCGCCTCGCTGCTGAACCGGCGCTTCGACTACACGTACGGGAACTCAGGCGACCTGAACATCAGGTTCGTGGCTCGCTGACGCTTGGATGTCCGCAACCGGCCAACACGGCACCGGTGCGCGCTCAGGGGATCTGAGCGCGCCGCTGCGTCACCTGCCGCGGATCACCGGGTCATGGCCTCGGCTGCCCTCGGCGCCCGGTGCGCTCAGCGCGTTCGGCGTGTACCTGGCGCTCGCGCTGCTGTGGTACCGGGCTGCGGTGGCGCACATGGGCTCGTCATGCACTTGCGTGCTGCCGGGGGATGCCGCGTCGATCGCCTGGGCGCTGGAGTGGTATCCGCATGCCCTGATCCACGGCCTGAACCTGCTGCACGCGCACGCGATGTGGACCCCCACCGGGATCAACCTCGCGGGCGCCACCGCGGTGCCGTTGCTCGCCTTCCTGGTGGCTCCGGTGACCGCCGTGTGGGGGCCGGTCGTCGCCTACAACGTGCTCACCATCGCGGCTCCAGTCACCGGCGCGTGGGCCTGCTTCTGGCTGTGCCGCTACGTCACCAGAGCGCCGTGGGCATCGATCCTCGCGGGGGCCATCTACGGCTTCGGCACCTATGAGATAGCCCAGAACAACGGCCACCTGCAGATGGCCGTGACCGTTGTGCCACCGCTCCTGGCACTGGCCGTGTTGCGCCATCTGCAGGGGCGCACGGGCCGGCGGCGGCTGCTTCTGGAGCTGAGCGTCCTGCTGCTGGCACAGATGTTCATCGGCCTCGAGCTGCTCTTCACGATGAGCGTCCTGGGCGCCTGCGCGATGGCGCTCGCCTGGCTGCTTGGAAATCAGGAGCTGCGCACCCGCCTCGTCGCGACGCTTCCCGTGGTGATCGGTGCCTACCTGATCGTCTTCGCGCTCTCCTCCTGGTACGTCTACGCCTTTCTGCACGCACCGAATTACAACCGGGACATCGGCTTTCGCTTCTACCCGACAGACCTGCTCTCGTTCGTGACGCCGATGCCGTACTCATGGGTTCTGGGAGGGAGGTTCGCGGCGGTGAGCGCGCTCTTCCCGGCCGGGCCTGGAGAGACCGACGCATACCTGGGGCTGCCGTTGATCCTCGTCGTCGCGCACTACCTCACAACGCACTGGCAGCGGCGCAGCAGCAGATGGATCGCGGCGACGCTGGCGGTGGCGATGCTCTGGGTCCTGGGGGTGAGTCTCGAGGTCGCCGGCAAGCCGACAGTGTGGCTTCCGTACGCCCTGATCGCGCCGCTGCCCGGCTTCAACGCGGTGATGCAGGGACGCGTTGCGCTCTACATCACGCTGCTCTGCGCCGTGGTGCTGGCGATGTGGCTCTCGAGCTCCCGCGCGCACCCGGTTCTGAGCTGGACGGTGGCCCTGCTGGCGCTGGCGTTCGTGCTGCCGAATCTGGCGCAGCCCTTTCAGGGGCAGAACACGACGTGGACCAACCCGAGCTTCTTCAGGACCGGCATGTACATGCGCTATCTGCGCCGGGGTGAGACGATCATGCCGATCGCCTGGGGTGGCTTCAGTGAGAGCCCCATGTGGCAGGCCGAGGACCACATGTACTGGAACATGGCCAACGGCTACTTCCTGACCCGGCCGCCGAGCGGCTGGGCTGACCCGCTGACCACCGACCTCTGGCTGGACAGGCCGCGCATTGGTGACTGGCGCTTCCTGCGCCCGTTCACAGCGGCGCATGGCGTGTCGGCGATCATCGTCCAGTCCGCCGAGCTGCAGCGGTGGGCCCCGGTGCTGCGACGCGCGGGCCTGGGCGCACCCGTGAGCCGGGGCGGAGTCGCACTCTTTGAGGTGCCGGCATCGTGGCGGGCGTCCGCCGGCGGTGCCCAGCCACAGCCGCTGTGAGGCCGGCGGGGGACACGCGTCGCCACGCCGGCTGTGAAGGCCCGGGGCGGGCGCGCGCGTCGTTCACGGGCTGCCGCTCGCAGGGCGACGCGCCCTGCAGCACCCGCACGACCGACCGGCCCTCCCGCTCGCCCACGGTGCTCTGCGGAGATCTGAGACATGCGGCCAAGCTCGCGGACCGTGCCACCTGAGTTCACGCCCGCTCACCGTGGAGGGGCCGGCCCGCCGTTGGTCTGCCTGCACGGTTTCATGGACACCTGGCGGACCTGGGAGCTCGTGCTGCCGATGCTCGAGCGCGAGCACGAGGTTCTGGCGCTGACGTTGCCAGGCCACGCCGGCGGGCCGGCGCTCGACGCTGCGCCCGGCAGCGTCGAGCTTGTCGATGCGGTTGAGCGGGCCATCGATCAGGCCGGCATCTCGCTCGCGCATCTGGTCGGCAACTCGCTTGGCGGATATCTCGCACTCCAGCTGGCCGCGCGAGGCCGGGCCAGCGAGTGTCGTGGCCTTCGCCCCGGCCGGGGGATGGGCGGTGGAGGACCGCTCGTACGTGGATCTGCTGCGCGCGCAACTGGCTCTGCAGGAGCAGGCCAGGGCCGTTGCGCCGCGCGCCGGGGAGCTGCTCGCAACACCGCAGGGGCGGCGCGGTGTCACGCGCCTGATCACCACCAACTTCGAGCACATCCCCACGGACCTGCTGGCCCACCAGCTGCTCGGCATCGCCGGCTGCAGCGCTGCCGCCCCGCTGGTCGAGGGCGCTCTGCGCGAGGGCTGGGCGATCGACGCGGAGCGGATCACCTGCCCCGTGCGGATCGTGTGGGGCACCGCAGACCAGCTTCTGCCCTGGCCACGGGCGGCAGCCCGTTACCGCGAACAGTTGCCCCACGCTGACTGGACGCTGCTCGACGGGGTGGGCCACTGCCCTGCGCTCGACGTTCCCATCGAGGCCGCGCAGCTGATCCTCGGCTTCACCGCCTGATGGCCTGTCCTTCACCGCCTGATGGCCTGTCCCCTGAATGGCCGGCTGCAGAGCGGCGTCACCGGCGGATGACGGGCAGGGACGCAGCAGTCGTGGTGTGGCAGCGCCACGCCAGCTGACCAGGACGCCGCCCGGCACCGCCAGAGGCGGCTCGAATCGACAGATGGTCAGGAGACACAGCAGCCGGGGCGGGGTGGCCTCGATCGGGAGAAGGTCCTCGCTGCCGACCGGCTGTTGGCTGCCGCTCGCCGGCCCCGCACTGGACCGTGCCCCGGCAGCGGTCCGATACGCCGGATGTCCCCCCGAGGGAAGTGTGGTGAATCGCGGCGGAGATCCCCGGAACTGTGAGTCTGGCGCTGTCGTCGAGGCATCGAACGTGTTGCGTTCAGCGCTCTGCATGCCTGGAAGGCCGACCCCGCGCGGCAGCCTCTGGCTCTGCGCGGCACGCGGCAGGTGGGCGAGACCTGGCTGCCGCGCAGGAGTCAGCGGCACCCGAGCGGCCGCGGTTGCCGGCACCGGCCGGGGCCGGCACGGTCAGGTGCGACAGCCCCGTTGTCGCGAGTGCCACGGCGGCTTGCAGCGTCCGCGATGAAGCTCAGGCACCGCTGATTCACGGCGCGCTCGCCGCAGTTGCGTGGCCAGCGCACGTGCATGCGGTCTCGGGCCATAGCGCTCGTGCCCCGTAGCGCCGCGTTCCACGAGCACGATCGTCGCGGTCTCTGCTTCGCCATCAACCGGTCGGCACCGGTCGGTGACCGCCGCCTGTCACGACCCTGGGGGAGAAAGTCGTTCCCACGCCGCGTTTCTCCCCCAGGGTGGTGCGGGTCGGCGCCGGGCGTGCGGGTCGGCGCCGGGCGTGCGGGTCGGTACCGGGCGTGCGGGTCGGCGCTGGGCGTGCGGGTCGGCGCTGGCTGTCACAGCGCCGAGGACCGACGCCTCTTCCAAATTGTTGGAACAAGATTGGAACGAAGCGACTGTTCAGCCCAGCTCACTATAAAAGAAAAAACCCCGCGCTAGCAGGGTTTTGTCTTGATCGGGGAGACAGGATTTGAACCTGCGACCGCCCGGCCCCCAGCCGGGTGCGCTACCAGACTGCGCCACTCCCCGTGGTCGGCCGATGATAGCCCGCGCAGGCGGTTGTGGGGTGCGCCACGGAATCGACGGGGCAGAACGCCGGGGTTGGCGGCGCGGGCGGCCGTTGAGGACCGTGACGGGCTGCAATGGGCTGGGTGCGTCGATGCCCTGCGCGGCGGGCCCGCGAGTGGCCGTGGACTCCCGTGAGCGGCGCTCACGACTGCCGGCCAACAGCGGCCCTGGACTCCCCGGCGGCGGTGCTCGCAAGCCCGGTGGGCCGGTCGCCCGGTCGCGCGCGACAGGTCGCCGCGCGACGGAAGCTGAGCGGTGAGGAGATTTTCCACTGATGAGCCGCTCCGTGCTACGGTCGCGGACCCAGGCATCGGAGGGGCCGGCCGGCCGTGCTCATGACGTGTTGGCTGTCCGCGCCGCCCGAGCCGGGTGTGCATAGAGGCGGCTGGGACTGACCCGCGGCCGGGCGGCCGTGGCGAGCGTGTCGGCCAGCCTCACGTCAAACAAGGGGGTAGTTCGCATGGATGGTTTCTCCTCAGGTGGCCGCGCCGCGGCTCAGCGG
>JAJZDA010000139.1 GCA_021851525.1 Actinomycetes bacterium
GCTCGATCAGCCGCGCAGGTCGCGGCGCTCGAGCGCGAGCGCCGCGAGGCCGGTGAGCAGCACGGCGATGCCCAGCAGCACCGCCAGGCCCGGCAGATCAAAGCCGCGCCCCAGCGGGTCCTGAGCGGCGTAGTAGTGAAAGAAGCTCAGGTAGCGCAGCCATCCCAGGTCGCTGACCAGCGGCGCGAAGCTGTTCACCAGCCAGCCGAGCACCGCCACCGCGGCGCTCACGCCGACCGCCAGCGAGCGCCTGCCGCTGGCGGCGGCCAGCGCCAGCGCCAGCGCGCCGACCGCCAGGCCGAAGCCGGCGATCTGCACGGTCAGCGCCACCATGTGTGTGAACGCGATGCCCCCACCGGCGGCGGCGACACCGGCGAGCAGCCCGATGAGGATGCCAATCGAGATGATCGCCACCACCAGCATCACCGCCACTGCGCGCGCGGCCAGCAGCCGGGTGCGACTCACCGGGTATGAGAGCAGCAGCGCCATGATCCGCTCCTCCTCCTCGCCCGCGGTCAGCGCGGCGGCGCCGCTGATTGCCAGCGAGCCGACCACCAGCGGCCCGTAGACGGAGCCGATCTCACTGCGAAACCAGCCGGTGACGGTCGCGTAGTCGGCACCGCCCAGCAGGTTCACGACACTCTGGGGCAGGCTCAGCCGGCCGATCGCGTGGCCCACGGAGGGGAACAGCGCGCCGACCGCCAGCAGCACCGCGACCATGCCGGCGCTCGCGATCAGCGCCGCCGGTGCGCGCAGCCGCAGCGACACCCTGATCAGCGCGGCGCTCAAGCCGACCCGCTGCGGTAGTAGCGCAGGAAGATCTCCTCGAGGTCATCCTCGCGCGGGTGGATCGCCCGCACCTCATGGGCGGCGGCCGCCTTGAGCACCGCGTCGGCGCTGCCCTCGAAGCTGACGGTGAGCAGCGGGCCCGCGGCCTGCACGTCCAGCACGCCGGGCAGCCCGCGGAACTGGCCGGGATCGACCGGCGCGCCGAATTCGATCTCCAGGCTGGCGACCGCGACGCTGCGCAGGTTGCTGACCGAGTCCACCACCACCAGGCGACCCTCGCGCAGGATCGCCAGCCGGTCGGTCACGCGCTCCACCTCAGCCAGCGTGTGTGAGGAGAGCAGCACCGTGGCTCCCGCGGCCCGGACCTCACGCAGCAGCTCATGGAAGCTCGCCTGCACCAGCGGGTCGAGCCCGGCGATCGGCTCGTCGAGGATCAGCAGCTGCGGCTCATGCATGAACGCCTGGATCAACCCGAGCTTCTGGCGGTTCCCGGTGGACAGCTCCCGGATCGGGCGGTCGAGCACCGCCTCCAGGCGGGCCGCCAGGCGCTCCCGCACGCGCGGGTCGACGCCGCCGCGCAGAGCCGCCAGGTGAGCGAGCATCGCCCGCCCGGTGAGCCGCGGGTAGAGCGCCAGCTCCCCGGGCAGAAAGCCGACCTGGCGGCGCAGCTCGAGGCTGTCACGGACGCTGTCAAACCCGAGCACGGTGGCCGTGCCGGCACTCGGGCGGATCAGGTCCAGCAGCAGCCGCAGGGTCGTCGACTTGCCCGCCCCGTTCGGTCCCAGAAAGCCGAAGATCTCGCCGCGCGCAACCTCCAGGTCGAGGTCGAAGACCCCGTTGCCCGACCCGTAGTCCTTGCACAGCCCACGGGTCGTGATCGCGCTATCACCCACAGCGACCCCGCGTCGGTCGCGGCCGCGGCTCAGCGTTCGCTGTCGCCGTCCGTTTCGCTCGAGTGCTCGCTGTCGGCCTCACCGCCGGCGCCACCCGGACTGCGCTCCGGGGGCAGCGCGTCGTTGAGGATCCGGTCGGTGCCATGCTCGTCGCTGTGCGTGGCGTGCTCGATGAGCTCCTGCTCGGCCAGCTCAAAGCCCTCGCTCTCACCCTCGCCGGCTTCGCTGAGCGGGCGCTGCGCCGCCTCTCGACGCCCTTCGTGTGACATGGCCACGGCATCCTCCTAACGGTCGACTGTCCGTGCTGGCCGGCATCTGCGGCCACTGAGAAACGATAGGCGAAGGCTGCGCTGCTGAGCGCGCTCACGACCGGGCCTCGCGTCGGCGCACCACCCACCGTCGCAGCTCATCGCTGCCCCAGACCAGCACCGGGAAGGCGGCCAGCGGCGCCAGATCGGTGAGGCTCGGTGCCGCGGTGCCGAACAGCGATTGCAGCGGTGGCAGGTAGGCGACGGCGGCCGCGAAGGCCAGCTCGAAGGCGATCCCCCAGAGCAGCAGCCGGTTGGAGAACGGGCCGATCGCGCGCAGCGCCGCACGGTTGGTGCGGGTCGCAAACGCGGTCCCCACCTGGCAGGCGGTGATTGCCAGGAAGCTGATGGTGGTGGCCTGCAGGTAGGCGTGGTGCAGGCCGCTGCCGGCGCCCGTCGCGTCCCCCGGTGACCAGCCCGCGCGCGTCAGCAGCCAGAAGAACGCGCCGCTCACCAGCGCCGCCTCCAGCAGCCCCAGCCAGGCCCACGCGCGGATCAGCATCGCGCGGTCGAGGATCCGCTGGCCGCGTGGGCGCGGCGGGCGCTGCATGATGCCCGGCTCAGCCGGCTCGCGACCCAGCGCCAGCGCCGGGAAGGTCTCGGTGCCCAGGTCGATCGCGAGGATCTGCAGCGCGGTCAGCGGCAGCGGGATCGCGCCGCCCGCCAGCGCGTAGATCAGGAACGGGATCACCTCCGGCGTGGCGTGGGCGAAGATGTAGGTGACGAACTTGCGGATGTTCTCGTAGACCACCCGCCCCTCCTCGATCGCCGCCACGATCGAGGCGAAGTTGTCGTCGGTGAGCACCATCGTCGCGGCCTCGCGCGCCACCTCGGTGCCGCTCAGGCCCATCGCCACGCCAATGTCCGCACGCTTCAGCGCCGGCGCGTCGTTGACTCCGTCGCCGGTCATCGCGACCGTGTGCCCGCGCGCGCGCAGCGCATCCACCACGTGCAGCTTGGTCTCCGGGGAGCTGCGCGCGATGATCAGCTCGCGCTCGCCGTCGACCGCCAGCTCGAGCTGCTCCTCGGGCAGCGCGTCCACCTCACTGCCGGCCAGCACCAGCGGCTCGCCGCTGACGATCCCGACCTCACGCGCGATCGCCGCCGCGGTCAGCGCATGGTCCCCGGTGATCACGATGATCCTGATGCCTGCCTGGTGGCAGCGCCTGACGGCGTCCGCGACATCCGCGCGCGGCGGGTCCTCGAGCGCCGCCAGGCCCAGGAAGCAGAGCCCTGACTCAGCCTGCTCGCGTGAATGCTCGGTGCGGCCGGCCGCGTGGCGCTGAGCAAATCCCAGGACCCGCAGGCCGCGCCTCGCGTAACCCTCGAAGGCGTCGCGGATCAGCGCGCGGTCGGCCTCTGTGAGCGGTCGCTGCGCGTCCTGCCCGAGCACCGTTGTGCAGCGTTCGAGCAGCTCCAGTGGCGCTCCCTTGGCGTGGTACCAGAGGCTCCCGTCGGGCTCCTCGTCAAGTGTCGTCATGCGCTTGCGCCGCGGGTCGAAGTGATGCACCGCGAGCCGCTTCCCGCGCTGCCCGGAGCGCAGCGCCTGCACGTCCTCCCCGAGCTGCGCGGCGGCCAGCAGCAGCGCGCTCTCCGTCGGGTCGCCGCCGCGCTGCCAGCCGGGATCGGCGCGCGTCAGGGTCGCGTTGTTGCAGCGCACGGCCGTGCGCAGCATGCTCAGGAACGGCTCCGCGACGGTGCCGGGCTCCTCGACGTGGAGCTCCTGGCCGTCGGCCCAGAGCAGCCGCACCGACATCCGGCCCTCGGTGAGCGTCCCCGTCTTGTCGGTGCAGATCACGTCTGTCGAGCCGAGCGTCTCCACCGCGGTCAGCCGCTTGACCAGCGCCCGGCGCCGCGCCATCCGCCGCACCCCGACGGCCAGCGCCAGCGTGATTGTCGGCAGCAGCCCCTCCGGGACGTTGGCGACCAGCAGGCCGATCGCGAAGGTCGCGGCGTCGCCGAGTGAGAGCCCGGCAGCGCTCACTCCCACCAGCAGGAAGGCGACCCCGGCGACCACCGCGACCATCGCGATCAGCTGGGCGGCGCGGTTCACCTGGCGCTGCAGCGGGCTGGCCTCGGTGCGCACCCGCTGGGAGAGCGCGGCGATGCGTCCGAGCTGGGTGCTCATCCCGGTGGCGTAAACCAGTGCCTGCGCCTCGCCGGCGGTGCACAGCGTGCCGGAGAACACCAGGTCCTCCGCTTCCAGCAGCGGTCGGCTGACATCGACGGGCGCGCTGGCCCGCCGGGAGACGGGCTCCGACTCCCCGGTGAGCGCCGCCATGTCGACGTCGACCGAGCCCTCCAGCAGCCGCGCGTCGACGCACAGCCGGTCGCCCTCGGCGATCAGCAGCACGTCACCGGGCACGAGCGTCGCGGCGTCCACCTCGGTGGCTGTGCCGGCGCGCCTGACGCGGACCTGCGGCGGCAGCATCCGCTGCAGCGCCTCGGTGGCGCGCTCCGCCTGCAGCTCCTGGGCGAAGGCGAAGATCGCATTGAGGATGATCACGACGATGATCGCGCCGGCCAGCGCCGCGATCCCGGCGCCCAGCGCCAGCGCCGCAGCGACCCACAGCAGCAGCGCCAGCGGGTGGGTGAACTGCTGGGCCAGCGCGCGCAGGTGGCCGCTGCCCTGACGCCGGCGGATCTCGTTGGGCCCGTACTGGTCCAGGCGGCGTTGCGCCTCCCGGGGGGAGAGTCCCGCGCGCGTGCTGCGCAAATCCCGCAGCAGCCGGTCGGCCCGTTCGCGCGGATCGATCGCGCTCGGCGGCGTCTCGGCCGTGCCGGGGCGCGGCTCAGCGAGGCTCTGCGTCTGCATCGCGCACCGTGCCCGCGGGCTCGCTCGCACGCGCGCCCGGCGCCGGGCCGCCCCTGCGGTTGACCACCTGTGCGTCGCTGTCGGTCACTGAGAGCGCCCTCCTGCGTTGATCGGGCGACCCGCCCGTGCTCTGATCATCGCGCCGTGGCGCACCCGGCAGGTCGGTATTTCTCCCGCGCACAGGTCCGCGAGTTGCGCAGATGCGCCGGGGCGGGGTACGTGTGAGGATCGCCGCAATGGGCTCACCCTCCGATCCGCCGCCGCCTGGCGCCGCTGTGACTCTGCAGCTGGTGAGCGTCGAACGTCCCGAGGGGCTGAACCTGATCCTCGGACAGGCGCATTTCATCAAGACGGTCGATGACCTCCACGAGACGCTGGCCGGCGCCGTCCCCGGTCTGCGCTTCGGGGTCGCGTTCTGTGAGGCATCCGGCGCGCGACTGGTGCGGCGCTCCGGCAACGACCCGCAGCTGGTTGCTCTGGCGGTCGCCAACGCGCTGGCGATCTCCGCGGGGCACGCGTTCATCGTGTTCCTGCGCGACGGCTTCCCGGTGAACGTGCTCAACCAGGTCAAGCTCGTCCCCGAGGTCTGCGCGATCCACTGCGCGACCGCCAACCCCGTGCAGGTGCTGGTCGCCGAGACGCCTCAGGGTCGGGGGATCCTCGGCGTGATCGACGGCGGCTCGCCGCTCGGAGTGGAGACCGAGTCAGACGTGGAGGCGCGCCGACGGATGCTGCGGGAGCTCGGCTACAAGCTGTGAGCGTCGCCTGGGGTGCCTGCGCGCGCCGGCGTCACAGCGGTGGGGAGCGGGCGGCGCACCCCGGCGTGGTGCCGCGCGGAGCGTGAGCGGGGTGGGGCTTGCGCGGGGTGGGGCTTGCGCGGGGTGGGGCTTGAACGGTGTGGGGCTTGAACGGTGTGGGGCTTGAACGGTGTGGGGCTTGAACGGGGTGGGGCGGGATCGCCGTGCAGCGGGACTGAGCCGCGCGGCGCAGCCTGCGGCGCCGCGGGAACCGGACCGCGGCGCCGGCCGTCGGTGATAGGTTCCCGCCAGGCGCCGCAGCATCGAGCCTTGGTTCACGCGCCCGCGGGCGCGTGACCTCTCCGGGGTATCCCCGGGGGTTGTTCAACGGTTGGGCAGATGCATCGCGTGCCCTCGAGTCCCCTTGGGCGGGGACCGCCGGGCACGCACGACAGGAGCGGTCGGGCTGCGGCGCCACCACTTCCCCGACCGGCACCGTGAGTCCCTGAAGGCATGTACACCCTCGAGCAGCGGCTGACCCTTGCCAACCAGCTGGCCAGCGCTTTCCTGGACGGGCCATGGCGGGCTGAGCTGCTGGCTGAGCGGGCCGCCGAACAGTTCGATCGCTGGCCCGAATGGCTCATGGACCTGGCGGTGCGTGCGGTTGCCCTGGCGCCCGGCGGCGCTCCCTCGCCTGATCGCCACGCGGAGCTGGCGAGCCTGGTAGAGCGCTTTCTCAGACACCGTGAGCCGTCCGAGTCCGATCAGCAGCCGCCGCTGGTGATCCGCCTGGTGAGGCCGCAGCCGCGCGGGCGCCGGCCCGGTGAGCTGCGCGCCGGCGCCACCTCGCGGCGGGTGCCGATCGGGGTGCTGCGGGGTTGGGAGGTGCGCCGCATCGAGTCCAGCGCAGCGCTCGCCGAGCTGCTCGAGCTCACCCCCGGACAGCTGTTGTGGCTGGCCGATGTGCGCGGGCTCGAGCGCAGCGTCGCGCACGAGCGCCTGCGCAACTACCGCTACCGCTGGCTGCCGCGCCCCGGCGGGCTGCCGCGGATGCTCGAGGTGCCGAAGGGGCGCCTCAAGGAGATCCAGCGCTGGGTGCTGCACGAGATCCTTGATCAGGTGCCGGCGCATCCGGCGGCACACGGCTTTGTGCGCGGGCGCTCGGCGCTCAGCAACGCCACCTGCCACACCGGCGCGCCGCTGGTGCTGAGCCTTGACCTGCGGGACTTCTTCGCATCGGTCCCGGCGGCGCGCGTGTACGGGATCTTCAGCTCACTGGGCCACCCGCCGGATGTGGCCCATCTGCTGACCGGGCTGTGCACCAACGTTGTGCCGCTCAGCGTCTGGCGCGAGCAGCCGGTGGGTGAGACGCCGGCCTCGGCTACCTCACACTTCCGGCTGGGGCGTCTGCTGGCGACCCCGCACCTGCCTCAGGGCGCGCCGACCTCACCGGCGCTGGCAAACCTGGCGGCGTTCGGGCTCGACCGGCGCCTGAGCGTGCTGGCCGCGTCCTTCGGCCTGCGTTACTCGCGCTACGCCGACGACCTGACGCTCTCAGGCCCGGGCCGTTCGCGCGCCCGCCAGAGGGCGCTGCTCGAGCTCTGCGCCGAGGTGGCGGCGGGGGAGGGGTTCGTGCTCAACCGGGCCAAGACGCGCGTGCGCACACGCGCCCAGCGCCAGCTGGTGACGGGGATCGTGGTCAACAGCCGCACCAACGCTCCGCGCGCGCGTTATGACCGTTTGCGGGCGCAGCTGCACCGCCTGGCGCACTCTGGCGCTGAGCAGCTGGGAGCGCGGGACGCGGCCGTCATGCGCTCCCAGCTGCTCGGTGAGATCTCCTGGATCGGGTCGCTGAACGCCCGCCGGGGTGAACGCCTGCGAGCCCAGTTCGAGGCGATCGACTGGCCGTCCTGAGCGAGCCTCCCGGGAGGGCGTGGCGTGGCGGGGCGGACCGAGGCGGACCGGGGCGGGGCGGACCGGGCGCCGGGCCGTGGCCGGGGCTGGGGCCGGCGCGCGGAACCGAGCGCCAGCACCCCCGCACTGAGCCCCGCGTGGGTGTTACGTAGCTTGCCACCTGAATCTGCCCGCTTGTTCGGTTGGTGACGGGCCCCGCCGGACCTAAGCTGATCGGACATTGGTCCAGATTGACCGCCCCGGCTCAAGTTGGCGGGCGGTCACGGATCCGCCGAGACCGCACGCGCGCGCGGATCCGGGAAAGGGGCAGAGATGTCCATCATCAGAAGTATCAGCGGCCCGCCGCGCCGCACGCGGCGACATGCAGCAGCAGCGGTCGCGGTACCCGCGGCAACGACGGCCTCGGCGGCGATCGCGCTGCCGAGCTCATCGATCGCCGCCGAGACCACGGTCGCCAACAACCTGTCGTTCCCGACGATCTGGGCGGAGGGCGTAACGCTCAGCCCGCGCGGCACGTTCGGCTCGCCGGTGCTGGCGGTTCCCTACGAGTTCACCAACAGCACCGGGGACACGGTGACCGTGTACCTGCAGGGTGTCGAGGAGAACAGCTGGCAGGCTGAGAACGCGGTGGCCAGCGCCCCCGTCAACGTCAGCCAGATCGACTGGGGTGACAGCCTCGAGTCCCGCGCGCTGCCGTTGACCAGCCCGATCCGGGTTGAGGCGACGCTGCTGGAGGACCTCACCACGCCGATGACCGGCTTCACGATGCTCAGTGCCGGCGGATCGCAGAGCACCGAGAAGTTCGGCGCCACCGGCGAGACGTACCCCAGCTCCCAGGCCGACATCTACTCGGCCTGTGCGCGGCTGACGATCCAGCGGCTCGATGTGAGCCGTGATGACCCCTACCTGTCGCGGATCAAGTGGGATGCGGCCACCGGTCAGTGGACCGGGACTGGCCTGGTGGCGGCGCCGATCGTCAACAGCGGCGTGTGGTCGGGCGGTGATGGCAGCGGGTTCTCCGCTGAGATCACCGGCGGCGGCAACGTCGTCTACGGCTACAACTGGAGTCCCACCGGGCTGAGCGCGGGCGACTACCGCATCACCTTCAGCCTCGACCCCAACTGTCCGGTTGCGACGCTCAACACCTTCATCACCTCGGCGACGACCGTCCACACGACCACAGAGACCGCGGCGGTGACGCTTGCGGCAGCGGGTCGCGGCGGTAGCGGC
>JAJZDA010000140.1 GCA_021851525.1 Actinomycetes bacterium
CGCGAGTCTATTCCTGCGCGCGGGCGCGAGCGGGATCAGAGGCGGGCGCGGGCGGGCGGGCGCGGGATCAGCGGCGGGCGCGGGCGGGCGGGAGCGGGATCAGAGGCGGGCGCGGGCGGGCAGGCGGGCGGGCGGTACTGCCCGCCTGGCGGTGCGCTGGCCAGGGGCGGCGCGACCGGCCGACGGGCGATGCGGCAGGAGGCACGGGCGATGCGGCAGGAGGCACGGGCGATGCGGCAGGAGGCACGGGCGATGCGGCAGGAGGCACGGGCGATGCGGCAGGAGGCACGGGCAGCACGGGCAGCACGGACAGCACGGAGCAGAAGTGGATGAGCCCCGCCGAGGCGGGGCTCATCTTTAGCAGGCCTGTAAGCCGGATCCTGTCAAGAGCAGTCATCCATCTGAGCGGCCTACCCGGACCTCGGCGGGCAGCCTACGAACGGTCCTGCTCGGCCTTGCATCAGGTGGGGTTTACCTTGGCCGCCGCGTCACCGCGACGCCGGTGCGCTCTTACCGCACCATTTCACCCTTACCGGCTCGGGACGCTGCAGCGGCCCCGAGCTTAGGCGGTGTCATTTCTGTGGCACTTTCCCGCGGGTTTCCCCGGGTCGGCGTTACCGACCACCTCGCCCTGTGATGTCCGGACTTTCCTCGAAGGCTCGCACCTCCGCGACTGCTCAGCCTGCAAGGCCCAGCATAGCGCTGCCTCGGCACCCCGCGCGAGCGGACACCAACGGGTTGTGGCGCGGGCAGGCACCGCCCGCCTCTCGATCAGAACGCTCGCATCAGCCCGACCACCTTGCCGACCACGCTCACCTCGCGCACGATGATCGGCGCCATCGTCTCATTCTCCGGCTGCAGGCGCACGTGGTCTCCTTCCCTGAAGAACCGCTTCACGGTCGCCTCGTCATCGACCAGCGCGACCACGATCTCACCGTTGCGCGCGGTCTCCTGACGGCGCACCACCACGAGGTCACCGTCGAGGATCCCCGCGTTCTTCATCGACTCGCCGCGTACCCGCAGCAGGTAGTCGCCGTCCTCCCCACCACATGCCGCGGGCGTCTGGATGTGTTCCTCAACGTTCTCCTCCGCAAGGATCGGCGCGCCCGCCGCCACCTGTCCGACCAGCGGCAGCCCGGGGCTGACCAGCCCTCGCAGCCCAGAGGTGGCGCGATCGAGCAGCTCCATCGCACGCGGCTTCGTGGGGTCCCTGCGCAGCAGCCCCAGCTTCTCCAGGTTTGCGAGGTGGGCGTGGACCGTCGAGGAGGACGCCAGCCCAACCGCCCGGCCGATGTCTCGCACGGTCGGCGGATAGCCGTTCAGATCGGTGTAGCGCCTGATGAAGTCGAAGATCTCCTGCTGACGCTTGGTCAGATCCATCCCGTGGGCTCCTTGCTCGGTTGCTCGCAAACTCCAGCGAACATGTGTTCGGCAAAGATACATAAACCCCTGGACGGATCTGCAGCAGCCGCTGCATCCCCGCGCGACCACGCAACACGCGCCAGGCTATACTCGCCGCTCCCGGCGCTAGTGGCGGAATTGGTAGACGCGCAAGGTTGAGGGCCTTGTGGACTAATAGTCCGTGGAGGTTCGAGTCCTCTCTGGCGCACTGGAGAAAGACCCGCTACGGCGGGTCTTTTGCGTTGTGGGCCGGGTACCTCACGATCTCGCGCGGCGGGCTGCCGCGCCCGACGCTGGGGGCCGGCTGCCGCACCCGACGCTGGGGGCCGGCTGCCGCACCCGACGCTGGGGGCCGGCTGCCGCACCCGACGCTGGGGGACTTTCCCGGCCTGGGGCCGGGAAAGTCCCCCAGCGTCTGACCGAAGCCCCCCCCGGGACCGAAGTTGACGGTCGGGCGCCGCGGCCCGTTGCACGGCCCGCGATACTGAGCCCGTGCTCGATGCGCTGGCAGGCCTTGTGGATGTCGCCCGCTTTGAGGTGCCGCTGGAGGGACCGATGGTCTGGTGGAACGGACCGCTGAACGTGGAGGAACTGGCCGGTGGGGCGGTGCGCTGTGCCCTGACAGCAGCACGCGCACGGGCGTCGTGGCTCAGCACAGGAGTAGGGGTAGGGGTAGGGGTAGGGTCGGAGCCCACCGCACGCGGGCCGGAGCCCATCTCAGGAGTGCAGACGGAGCTGATCGCCGCGAACTTCGCGTCGATCGCCCACCTCAGCGTCGACGGCCGGCCGGCCTCCGGGTTCGCTGAGCTATCGGGTTACTTCCGCTGCTCCGACGGCTGGCTGCGGACGCACGCAAACTTCCCGCATCACCGCCGGGCGCTCTGTGAAGCGCTCGGCGTGGACGGGCGTGAGCAACTGCTCCAGACACTCGCGCAGAACAGGGCGATCGAGGCGGAGCAGGCGATCCGTGACGCCGGTGGCGTGGCGGCGGCGGTGCGCAGCCGCCACGAGTGGGCACAGTCAGCCGCGGGCCGGGCGGTCGCCGCGGATCCGTGGATTCGCTTCGCGGCAGGTGAGCGCAGCCGCAGGCCCGACCCCAGGCGCCTGCGCGTACTGGACTTCACACGCGTGATTGCCGGCCCGACCGCAACCAAGTTCCTCGCCGCGCTCGGCGCCGACGTGCTGCGCATCGACCCGCCGGGTATGCCTGAGTTGCTGGACCAGCACCTGGACACGGGCGCGGGGAAGCGCTCCGCGCTGGCGGACCTCAACGTCCCGCAGACGCTCGCGCGCGTGATGCAACTGGCCGCGGACGCAGACGTGGTGATGCTCGGCTACAGGCCTGGCGCACTGGCGAGGTTCGGGCTGGACCCCCAGCAACTGCACGCCAGGCACCCGCACCTGGCGGTGGTCCAGATCGACGCGTGGGGTGACAGCGGCCCCTGGGCTGATCAGCGCGGCTTCGACTCGATAGTGCAGGCGGCGACCGGAATTGGCGCCACCTACAGGCAGCCTGACGGCTCGCCCGGGGCGCTGCCGGTTCAGGCACTGGACCACGCCACCGGCTACGGGGCCGCGGCTGCGGCCCTGGCGCTGCTGGAACGCGGGGGCGTCGCGCACCTCTCACTCGCACGGACCGCGGAGCAGCTCTTCAAGCTGCCAGCGCCCACCGGCGCGCCCGCCGGGCTGACGGTGCCGATCGTGAGCGTCGAGGGCCCGCACGGGCTGCTCAGGCAGGTTGCCCCGCTGGTGGGAGCGGTGCAACCGCCGGGTGGCTACGGCGCGGCCTCCCTGCAGTGGCTGACCGGCACCGCTCCCGCAACCCAGGAATGAGAGCCGCAACCCGGGAACGACAGCCGCAACCCGGGAACGACAGCCGCAACCCTGGAATGAGCCGCCACCCGGGGATGAGAGCCGCGGCTGAGCTCAGCTCAGCAGGCTCGCGGGCTCGGTGGAACCGACGAGCCTCAGCAGGGTTCGCGCCGCGTTGATCACCAGGCCACGGTCGTAGGCCGTGGCGAAGATGAAGCGACGCTCACGATCCGGGCCCTGGTCACCCAGGTCCTGCGCCACCAGCGCACCCGCAAAGTGCGGGCCGATCACCAGCACGCTCCACTCACCCGCCAGCGGATCAGTGGCGTCAAGCGAAGCGCCGCGGACACCCACCACCGGCTCCCGCGGCAGGCCGACAGCGAACGCCGCACAGAGGCTGGCGGTGCGGGCGAGGGTCTCATACCGACGAGCGGTGGCCGGGGTGAAGTGGCTGGCGTCCTGGAAGGCGGAGAGGATCACCGCCCCCTCACCGATCTGCAACGCCCGGTTCTCCAACAGGTGACTCATCGGCAGCAACAGTGACTTGGTGGCCTCGGCGGTGGTGCGGTGCGGGCTGATCACCTCAAACGGCGTCTGCCCGGTGCTCCCCCGGCGGACCACCGGGCGTCTGGCCCAGCTGCGTCCGGCGACGCGATCAAGCGGACCGGGCCGGCCCCACAGCCATCCCTGCCCGAGCGTCGCGCCGAGGCTGCGGGCCACGGCCACGTGCGCCTCGGTTTCGATCCCCTCGGCCAGCACCACGGCCCCGGTGCGCTCGCGCTCGGCCGCCACGGCGCTGACGATCGCCGCCTGGTCGGTCGAGGGACGATCCTGAACCAGCCGCAGGTCAAGCTTGATCACATCAGGCTCCACGAACGGCAGCAGCGCCAGCGAGCGCACGTCCGCCCCGAGGTCATCCAGAGCGATGCCGCGGCCCGCATCACGGTGCTGGTTGATCGCCTCACAGAGCTCCGCGGGTTGGTCTGTGACCGCGCGCTCAGTGATCTCCAGCACGAGGTCAAGCTCGCGCATGCCCTGCTCCCAGAGCTGCTGGAACTGGGCTGGGCAGGGCTGCGCGAGCACCGACGGCTCGCAGTTGAGGAAGAGGCTCTTGGCCCTGCCCAGCCCGGCGTCCAGCGCGGCCCGCACCGCGGTCGCGCGGCACAGCCAGTCAAGTTCACCGAGCCGCCCAGCCGCAGCGGCGGCGGAGAACAGGTGGTCGGGACGCTCCAGCACCGAGCCCTCGGGGCCGCGGCTGAGCGCCTCATATGCGACAGGCTCACCGCTCTCGATCTCCACGATCGGCTGGAACACGGCGCGGATCTGCGAGCCGTCGATGATCCGCTCGAGCTCCGCGAGGTGCTCATCCGCCAGGAACTCCGGCTCATCCTCGGCGAGCACCGCGCGGCGGCGCTGACGATGCACGAGGAAGCCGTTCTTACCGGAGCGCTTGGCCCCGTACATGGCACGGTCGGCGTGGCGCAGCAGGTCATCGACCGTGGCCGCGTCACGCGGGTAGCTCGAGATCCCGACGCTCGCGGCGATCTGCACCTCACCGACGGACAGCGCGAAGGGGTCACGCAGCGTTGCCACGACCCGTGCCGCCACCTGGGTGGCGGAGTCAGAGATCGCAGCCGCGCCCAGCATCAGGATCAGAAACTCATCGCCGCCGAGGCGCGCGAGCAGGTCGGTCGGTCGCACCACCGCGCGCAGGCGCCGGCCGACCGAGGCCAGCAGCTCATCGCCGACCAGGTGCCCGTGGGTGTCGTTGACGCGCTTGAAGTCGTCGAGGTCGATGAACAGCACCGCCAGCTCAGTGAGCGTCTCCCCCGCGGCCATCAGCGCCTGCTCCAGCTGCTGGCGCGCGGAGGCGCGGTTGGCCAGTCCGGTCAGCTGGTCGTAGTAGGCCAGCTGCTGCACCTGGCGCTCCGCCAGCAGCCGTGCGGTGACGTCCTTCTGCACCCCCAGGTAGGTGACGATCCGCCCGTCCGCATCGTGCTGCGGCGCGAGCGCCACCTCATTCCAGAAGGTGCTGCCGTCGGCGCGGTAGTTGAGCAGCGTCACGTAGGCCTCGTGTCCGGCGGCTATCGCGCTGCGCAGCACCTCAATCGCGCGCGGATCTGTCTCAGGTCCCTGCAGCAGGCTGCAGCTGGAGCCGAGCACCTGCTCCGCCCGGTAGCCGGTGAGCTGCTCAAACCCGGGGCTGACGTAGGTGAGCGGGTAGCCGCCAACCGTCGCGTCGGCCACCACGATGCCGGCGATATCTGCGCGTTCAAGCTTCATCCCAATTTGTTATCGGCAGGCGCGCCGCCCGCCTTAGCGGCGCGCCCGCAACGGTCGCGGAGCACCGGTGGCCCTACACCGGCCGCGCAACACCGGCCGTCCAACACCGAACGCCCAACACCGAACGCAGAGAGCCGGCCGGCGCAGCTTCAGTCCTCGCAGATGTCTGCCACCTGGGCGGCCGTGATGCGGACCACGTCACGCGGATGCACCAGCACCGAGTGGCGGTGGTCACCCGCGGCGCAGAGGATCCTGCGTGAGCTCAACAGGCGCTCGTCGATGACCTCGGCCATGGGCATCATCGGTCCAAACGGCGGCACCGCGCCAACCTCCATGGTGGGGAAGTCCGCGGCGATCTCAGACTCGCTGGCGAGCCTCAGGTGACCGGTCGCGCCAAGCAGCTCACGCAGCTTGTGCAGATCGAGCCGCCGCGAGGCCGGGACCACGGCCAGCGCGTACGCGCGCCCGTCGTGGAGCACCACGGTCTTTGCGACCTGACCTGGTGGACGGCCGACGGCGTGTGCCTCATCGGTCGCGTTCTGCACACGCTCATGTTCAACCACGGTGTACTTCACGCCGGCGCCGTCGAGGTGGTCGAGGATCGCCTCAAAGCGGGTGGTCGTGACCTCGGCATGTGTCTGTGTGTCACTCATGGCCCCTCCTCAGGTTCTTGTGGGCTCACGCTCGAAGCTAGCCCACCCCCGTGCGCCCGACATCGTCGCAATGCCACCGTTGCCGTCCGCAAGAGCTACGGATCGGCGTCGGCCGGTGGTGCTCAGTCGGGCTGGGCGGCGCGGTGTGGTGCCATCGTCACGTCCAGCTCGCCGCGCTGGCTGACCAGCGCGAAGCCGGTCACCTCGGCGTCGCGCTCAAACTGCAGGGTGACGCTCGCATCCCCCACTCGCAGCCCCTCCAGCCGAACCCGCCGCAACCAGTCGGGCAACGTCGGGCGCTGCACTCGCAGCGCCCGTGCGGGAGCGTCGGCGGAGATCCCGAGCATCGCCTGCAGCAGCAGCAGCGGTGCCGCCGCGGCCCACGCCTGGGGGCTGCAGGCAACCGGGTAGGCGACCAGCGCCGGGCGCCGCACGCGATCGAACCCGCAGTAGAGCTCCGGCAGCCGCAGCTCCTGGGAGCGCGTGGCCACGTCAAACAGCGCGCCGGCGATCCGCAGCACCGACTCATCGTCGCCGTAGCGCTTCATCCCGGCGGCGATCAGCGCGTTGTCATGTGGCCAGACCGAACCGTTGTGGTAGCTCATCGGGTTGTATGCCGGTGACTCGCGTGAGAGTGTGCGGATGCCCCAGCCGGAGAACATGTCGGGCGCCATCAGGCGCCTGATCAGCTTCGGTGCCTTGTCCTCATCGACTATCCCGGTGTAGAGGCAGTGCCCGGGGTTTGAGGTGACGCTCGCGACCTGGCGCTTGTCGCCATCCAGCGCCAGCGCGAAGGTGCCCAGCTCAGGCATCCAGAAGGCGGCGTTGAAACGCTCGCGCAGCAGCGCCGCCTGCTCACGCAGGCCCTTGGCGATCAGCGGCTCCCCGAGCGCGTCGTAGACATCGGCGATGGTGAGCTTGGCCGCGTACACGTAGCCCTGCACCTCGACCAACGCGATCGGCCCCTGGGCAAGCTGGCCGTCGGCGTGCATGACCGAGTCATTGGAGTCCTTCCAGCCCTGGTTCAGCAGCCCGCCCGGGGAGCGCTGCAGGTACTCCACGAAGCCGTCACCGTCGCGGTCGCCGTGGCGGTCTATCCAGGTGAGCGCGCCATCCAGCGCCGGGCGCAGCCGCCGCATCGTCTCGAGGTCCGCGGTCCAGCGGTAGTAGTGCGCGGCGCGGATCAGGAACAGCGGCGTGGCGTCGGCGGTGCCGTAGTAGGGGGTGTGGGGGATGACCCCGGCGCCGGCCAGCTCGCCGATCCGCAGCTCATGCAGGATCTTGCCCGGCTCCGCGTCGCGCCACGGGTCGTCGGCGGTGGCCTGCAGCTTCGCCAGCACCTCCAGCGCGTCGCGCGAGAGCTCCGGCCCCAGCAGCATCGCCTCCCCCGCGGTGATCAGCGCATCCCTGCCGAAGGCCGCCACATACCAGGGTATGCCGGCGGAGACGAGCTGCCCGCCTGGCGCCGGCGTGATCAGCGCGTGCAGGTCACGCGCGGCCGCCCTGATCACCGCCTCGAAGCTCTCGTTGTCACTGCGCACCACGGTCCGCCGCGTGTCCCACTGCGCGCTGGCCTGGTCAAGCGCCCTGGCCGCGGTGCGGGCGGCGCGGCGCGGGCGACGCTGACCGCCGATCGACGGCTCGACGGTCACCAGCAGGTCCTGCTCGACCCCCTGCTCCAGCTCCACGCGCCAGCGGGCGCGGGCACGGCCGGCCTCCAGCTCCAGCTGATCGGGGGCCCACTCAAAGTCGATCACCGACTCCCGGAAGGCTGAGTCCTCGCCGACGTAGGCCAGCACCAGCTGGCGCCCGCGGCGCTTGGGCGCCAGGGCATGGCCGCGGTGCTCCCGGCGGATCCCGCCGCGCACCTCGAACATGTCGGCGAAGTCAGCGCCGAGCGTCAGGGAGACCGTGGTGGCCAGCCGCTCGCGCCGGAAGCTGCGCAGACGCAGCGTGTAGTAGAGGCGACCGGCGGCCACCATCAGCTCGCGACGGATGCTCAGCGAGAGCTGCGGGATCGGCTGCAGGGTCCCGCGCCGCAGCTGCGCATTGGTGCTGTCGACCACCGCCCGCGCCTGCGTCATCGAGCTGGAGAGCGCCACCGGCCGGGCTCCGCCGACCTGCAGGCGCAGCTCCGAGAGGTAGCGCGTGTCAAACGCGTAGAAGCCCTCGCCGGAGACCTGCGCGGGCGCTATCTCCCCGTCTGTGCGGGCGCACACGAAGAGCTCCGCGTCCTTGATGACGAGCAGCTCCTCACGCGCCTCCGCCGGGATCGAGGGAGCACGCTGCAGCTCAACCGGCCCGGCCCGGGCCACCACCTCAAAGCGCTCACCCCAGGGGCTGCGGATCGCGCTGCGTTCCTCTTCCGGAGCGCCTGAACGCTGGGTGCGACGCCGCTCCACCGCCGGTGGCGGCCCGCCGCGGTCAGCGCGCCGCCGGTCAGCGCCGCTCATCGCGCGCCTGCCGGGGGGGCGAGCGCCCGAGCG
>JAJZDA010000141.1 GCA_021851525.1 Actinomycetes bacterium
CAATCGCATCGATCACCCGCCCCAACACCTCAACCCCACGCCCACTCTCAGCATCAAGCTCCGTCGCCAACTCCGCAGCATCCGTAGCCGACTCAGCAGCCTGACGCGTCGCCTCACGCAACGTCCCCACACGACCGGTCATCTCCACCACCTGCTCACGCAGCCCGTCGAAGCGCTCCAGCAGCACGCCGGTCGCCAGCCCGCTGCGCGCCGCGCCGGCTGAGAACGAGACGATCAGCTGAGCCAGCTCATCGACCATCTCCACCACGGCGCTGCCGATCCCGCCGACCTCCCCGGCCTGCTCGGCCAGCGCGCCCAGCTGCCACACCCCGCGCCCGTCCCGCAGGCTCACCGAGGCCCCACCCGGGGGACCGGTCGGCGCGCCGTCCGCAGGGTCGGACTCCGTACGCGATCGCGACTCCGGAACAGCCACTCTCTCCCACCTCTCGCTCACAGCTCAGCGCGGAAAGGATCCGCGCTCCCCCGACGGCAACCCTTGCCGGCCGCGCGAGTCCGCCGGGCCACGTGGCCAGAGCTTATCCCCCGCCCGGCCGCGAGCGCAAGCGCCGGCTCGCGACGAGCGGCGCGCGTGCGAGCGCACTGCACTCAGAGCTTTTCGGGATCGAAGCCCAGCGACACGCCGCCGTACAGCTGCCCCTTGACGTACAGCGGCACGCTGAGGATCGTGAGCACCGCGCCGGTGTCACGCGCGTAGGTCTGGATCAGCACGTGTGAGGCCATCTTCGGGTCCTCTGCGAGCTTCGCCCCGCGCGAGCGCAGCTCCGCGCGCGTCAGCACCTCCACCGGCAGGCCGCTCAGCCCGGTTCCCATGCGGCAGGCGCGCGTCAGCTGCGGCGAGTCCAGGAAGAAGCGCTTGGTGCGGTTGGACGCCAGGTCGGTCGCCTCGTCGCCGGTGATGGCCTTGCTGACAATCGAGTTGTGCGCCGGCGCGTAGCAGTTGAGGTCGAACGGCAGCGCAAACGCGAGCGCCGGCTCCGCCGCCAGCACCGCGTCCATCTTCTCCATCATCTCCACGTCCACCAGCGCGTCGTAGGCGGTGTGGAACTTCGGAGGCCTGAAACCCGAGGGATCGGCGTGGCTGACGTCGAACAGCCGCTGGAAGCGGCGGATCAGCTCGGGCGTGTTGGCCTCCTGGTATCGGAGCTCGAGCACCTGATCAAGCGTCACACGCCGCTCATCGATCGCCCGCTCGAAGATCTCCTGAAGCTCCACGGCGAGCGTCTGCGCCCGCTGGCGCAGACGCGAGAGCGTCCCGCCGGTGTCGTAGGCGACCACCAGCTGCGCGGCCTCCTCGGCCTCGGATGAGAGCGAGAGCTGCTCATCGCGCTGCTTGACGGAGGTCTGCTCCCACTCCAGCAGGCTGGCGGTCAGGCTGTGCACGCCGTCCTCAATCACGCTGGCGTCGGCCAGCTGCTCCTGCGCCAACGCCGCGATATCCGTCACCGCCCCACTGGAACGATGCACCAACTCCGCCACACGACGCAACACCTCACGCCCCACATCCGCATCACCAGCACTGCTCGAAGCCTGCTCATGCGCCGTACTCGCAGCCCGCTCAATCACCGACATCTGACTACGCGTCCGCTGCACCGTCTCACGAATCTGCGTCGTCTGCTCAGCAGTCTGCGAAGCCAACCGACTCACCTCATCAGCCACCACCGCAAACCCACGCCCCTGCTCACCCGCACGCGCAGCCTCAATCGCCGCATTCAAAGCCAACAACTTCGTCTGATTCGCAATCTCCTCAATGATCTGCGAAAACTGCGCAATGCTCGCCACCTCATTCGCAGCCAACCCAGAAACCAACTCATGCACCCGACCCGAATCCACATCGATCGAACCAATCGCATCGATCACCCGCCCCAACACCTCAACCCCACGCCCACTCTCAGCATCAAGCTCCGTCGCCAACTCCGCAGCATCCGTAGCCGACTCAGCAGCCTGACGCGTCGCCTCACGCAACGTCCCGATGCGGCTGGACATCTCGTTCATCTGCTCGCGCAGGCCATCGAAGCGGGAGAGCAGCGCCGCCGTTGAGAGGCCGCTGCGCGCCGCGCCCGCGGAGAGCGCGGTGATCAGCTGCGCGAGGTGCTCGAAGGTGCTGGCCACGCCGCGGCAGAGCACGCCGAAGTCACCCTCCAGGCAGCTCAGCTCCTGCAGCCGCCAGACACCGCGCGCGTCGCGCAGTTCGACGTGAGCTGCGACCGGGTGGGCGGGGTCGCCTGCCCCGCCCGGCGGCGGCACCGCCTGCGTGTCCGCTCCAGCACCCGGCTTCAGATCTCCAACAGCCACCTTGCACCTCCCGTTGGGCGTCGCGCGACTCTGCTGACGTGTCTCGGCCTGACCGCCATGATCCACCGGGCACTCACGCTCCGGGGCTTTTACTCGGCATGCCAGGCCACCGGCGGCTTCGCCGGTCCCACAGCAGCCAACCGCAGGCGTGATTCACGACCCGCGCCCGAACTCCTGCAACGGCCGCCGCCCGGGCACGCGGTCTCAGTGACGGCGCAGTTTGGCGAGCACGGCCCGCAGCCCCTCACCGTGGACGGCGCGACCTTCCCAGAACACGGTGGGTGCGGTGACCACCCCGGCGCGCACGCCGGCGTTGAAGTCACGCGCCACCCGCTCCTGCACGGCCTCGCCGCGGCGATCGGCCTCGAAGCGCTGGAGGTCCAGACCCAGCGTCTCAGCGTGCTGCCAGAGGTGCGGGTCCTCGAGCCGGCCCTGGTCGCCCAGGAGCGCATCGTGCATCTCCCAGAACGCGCCCTGCAGGGCGGCCGCCTCGCTGGCGCAGGCCGCCTGCCAGGCACGCGGGTGCGTGCTGCGCAGCGGGAAGTGACGGTAGGCCCAGCGCACCGCGCCGTCCGCCACCAGCGCGCGTGCCTGCAAGGCGAGCGCCGCGCAGTGCGGGCACTCGAGGTCCCCGTACTCGATCACAAGCGGAGCGTCAGCGGCCCCGCGCACGTGATCATCGGCTGCCAGTTCAGGCAGCGGCGCTGACCGCAGGTCAGCCATCACTCGCCGCTGGTCTAGAGCGAGGCGAGCGCGTCGAAGATCAGGTTCGCCCCGGGCAGGTCGCCCGGGGAGTCTGCCTGATAGCTCCAGCGCACCACACCGTCCGCGTCGGTCATGACAAGCGCCCGCTGCGGGAAGCCGCCGGGGTGATAGACGCCAAACGCGCGGCAGGTCTCGCCCTTGGGCTCAAAGTCCGAGAGCTGGCCGATCTGCACGCCGAGCTTCTCCCGGAACGCGCGCTGCGCCCACACGGAGTCACAGGAGACCCCGTAGAGCACCACGCCCTGGGCGTCGAACTGGTCGCGCAACTGGTCGTAGAGGCTGAGCTGGTCCGTGCAGACCGGGCTGAACGCGAACGGGTAGAAGACCAGCACGGTGGTGCGTCCGAGCAGCTCACGCTCGGTGAACGGGTTCTCGTCACCGTCCTTCAGCGTGAAGGACGGTGCCGGGGTACCAGCAGCGATCGGGCTCACTTGCGCAGCCCGAGCTCCTTGACCAGCGAGCGGTACCGCTCGAGGTCGGAGCGCTGCAGGTAGTTCAGGAAGCGACGACGCTGGCCGACGAGCATCAGCAGGCCGCGGCGCGAATGGTGATCCTTCTTGTGGGTCCGCAGATGGTCGGTCAGCTGGTTGATGCGCTCGGTCAGCATCGCGACCTGCACCTCCGGCCTGCCGGTGTCCTGGGCGGACGCGCCGAACTTGGAGATCAGCTCGGCCTTCTTTTCCTTTGTGAGACTCATGCGGTCGATGAGGCTAGCAGCTTGCGAACCAGCTCGACGTCGAGCCGCATCTGCGCGATGAGCGCATCGACGCTGTCGAAGCGCTCCTCGCCGCGCAGCCGCGCGACGAACTCAACGGTCAGCTGCTGGCCGTAGAGGTCGCCGCTGAAGTCCAGCAGGTGCGCTTCCACCAGCAAACCCTGGCCGTCGGCGAAGGTCGGGCGCACGCCGACGTTGACGGCGGCCAGGTGCAGTCCCACACGGCAGGCGTAGACGCCGTTGGCCGGGCACGCCAGCAGCGGGCGCGGCGCGATGTTGGCCGTCGGGAAGCCGAGCTCCCGGCCACGGCGATCCCCGCCGATCACCTCTCCGCGGATGCGAAAGCTGTCGCCGAGCAGGCGCGCCGCCTGCTCCACATCGCCCTCACGCACGAGCCCGCGGATCCGCGTGGAGGAGACGGTCTCACCGTCTGCCTGCACCAGCGGCACGACCCGCGCGAGGAAGCGCTCGTCGGCGGTGAGCAGCTCCGTGGTGCCGCTCGCGAGATGCCCGAAGCGGAAGTTGTCGCCAACCGAGACGTGTGTGGCGCCGAGGCGCTCGACCAGCACGTGGTCGATGAACTCGCGCGGGGTCTGGTGCGCGAAGTGCTGGTCGAACGGCACCACCACGAGCTCCTCAACGCCCAGCTGGGAGATCAGCTCGGCCTTCACCTCGAGCTCGGTGAGCAGCATCGGCGCCTGCTGGGGGCGCAGCACCATCATCGGATGCGGTTCGAACGTCAACACGGTGTCGTTGCCGGCGATCACCGCCCGGTGGCCCAGGTGCACGCCGTCGAACTCCCCGACGGCGATCCGCCGCGGACGGTTGACCGCTTCGCTGAGCTGCGTGACCTGCATCGGGCTGCGAAGCGTAACGGTCAGCGCCGTGCCTGGGCGATCTGCACCAGCGCCTGCTCCAGCGGGAGCAGGCGCTCGGGGTCGGCGTCAGCCACGTCGAAGTCCCCGATCCGGGTGCGCCGCAGCTGCGTGCAGTAGGCGTCGCCGAGGTCGGCGATCAGCGACCGCACGTACGTTCCCGAGGAGCACTCGATCACGAAGCTGCGCATGTCGCCGGCGCGCGCGGTCTCCTGGAAGCGGTGGACCGTCACCTCGCGTTCGGGCATCTCGACGCTCACCCCGGCCCGCGCGAGCTTGTAGGCGCGCTGCCCGTGGATCTTCACCGCGGAGTGTGCCGGCGGGCGCTGGCGCACGCTGCCGGTGGGCAGCGGCAGATCGCCGCTGGGCACCCGTCCGGTGAGCGTGATCTCGCCCTCCGGGTCACCGGTGGTGGAGACCGCGCCGAAGCGCGCCGTGACCTCGTAGCGCTTGGGCAGCTCCATCACGAACCGCTGGATCTTGGTGGCGCGGCCGACAAGCACCACCAGCAGCCCGGTGGCGAACGGGTCCAGCGTGCCCGCATGGCCGACCTTCACACCCCTGCCCAGGCGCCTGCGGACGATCGCGACCACGTCGTGGGAGGTGATGCCGGCGGGCTTGTCGTAGAGCAGCAGGCCGTCGGCGCCGGTGGCGATGCTCACAGCACCCGCAGCTGCGCGTCGAGGTGCTCCCGCAAGAACGCGATGAGATCCTCCCACGCGAGCGTGGTGGTGAAGCCGGCGGCGGCGCGGTGTCCCCCGCCGCCGAGCTCACGGGCGATCGCGGAGACGTCGATGCGCATGTCGCTGGCGCGCAGCGAGACCTTGCGCACACGCGCGCCCGCGGGGTCCAGCGCCGCCGCTCCGTCGGCGTCCAGGCGGTCGCGGGCGAGTGCCGCCATCGCCGTGCCGCGCACCGCGCGCAGGTGGTCGATCACGCCCTCCGCATAGCTCTCCTGGGCGCCGGTCATCCGGAAGTCCTCGGCGCTCAGCTGAGCGACCGTGAGGCGGCCCTCGTCGTAGCGCTCGGCGTGCGCGAGCCCGCGCGCCAGCAGCGCCAGCTTGCCGAACGGCACTCCCTCGTAGACCTGCTGGTAGATCGCGTGCACGTCCACGCCGGCAGCGATCAGCTCCGCCGCCATCTCATGCGCCCGCGGGCCGGTGTTCTGGTACATGAAGCAGCCGGTGTCGGTGATCAGGCCGACGTAGAGCGCCTCCGCGAGCTCACGCGTGAGCTCGACGTCCAGCGCCCTGGCCAGATCCCAGACAAGCTCGGCGGTGCAGGAGGAGCCTGGGTCAACGTAGTTGTGGGCGCCGAAGCGGGTGTTGTCGTGGTGGTGGTCGATGTTCAGGATCGGCCCCTCGGAGGTGCCTGAGAGCAGCGTCGAGGCCGCCGGGTTGCGGGCGATGTTGCCGCAGTCCAGGAACACCAGCGTGCGCTCGTCGAGGTCGTCCGGCGCCTGTGTGATCAGCCCGTTCAGCGAGAGGAAGCGGTACTCATAGGGCAGCGGCAGCTCATCCGGCGCGATGAACATCAGGCTGTCCTTGCCGAGCGCCAGCAGGAGCGTCTGCATCGCCACCAGCGATCCCAGCGCGTCCCCGTCCGGCCGCTCGTGCGTGACCACGATCAGCCGCTGCGCGCAGCGCAGCTCGGTGAGCACCGCCTCGCGCCCGGCCAGCACCGCGTCGGTCTCACTGCTGGTCGGCATTGAGCTCCTCATCGATCAGCCGTGAGATCCGCATCCCGCGAACCACCGACTCGTCGTAGTCGAAGCTCAGGGTCGGCGTGTGCTTGAGGCGCAGCGCGCCGGCGACCTTGGCCTGCAGGAAGCCGTGAGCTGAGCGCAGCCCCTCGAGGCTCGCCTCGCGCGCCTGCTCGTCGCCGAGCACGCTCACGTATACGCGGGCGTGGCGCAGGTCAGGGCTGGTCTTGACTCCGGTGACGGTCACGAATCCGACTCTCGGGTCCTGGAGGTCCTTTGAGATGGCGTCGCTGAGCACGGTGCGCATCGCCTCATCGATGCGCCGCATCCTCGCTTGAGCCATCCTACCCTCCGTGTCTCAAGCGCAGCCTAAGCGAGCTCGCGCTCGACCTGACGGGTGGCGTAGGCCTCCAGGACGTCGCCCTCCTTGACGTCCATGTAGTCCTTGAGCACGACGCCGCAGTCATAGCCGGTCGCGACCTCACGGGCGTCCTCGTTGAACCGCCGCAGCGAGGCGATCTCGCCGGTGTAGATCACGGTCCCGTCGCGCACGAGCCTGACCTTGTCACCACGCGTGAGCTTGCCGTCGGTGACGTGCGAGCCGGCGATCGTACCGACCTTGGAGGCACGGAAGATCTGGCGCACCTCGGCGCTGCCGACGGACTCCTCGACCTCATCCGGTGCGAGCATCCCCTGCATCGCGGAGCGCAGCTCCTCAATGGCCCGGTAGATCACCGCGTAACCGCGGATCTCGACGCCCTCGCGCTCGGCGACCGAGCGCGCGTCGCCGATCGGTCGCACGTTGAAGGCCAGGATCACCGCGTCGGAGGCGGCGGCGAACATCACGTCGGATTCCGTCACGCCGCCGACGGCGCCGCGAATCACGTTGACCGAGACCTCATCCTGGGGCAGCTTGTCGATCTCGTCCTTGATCGCCTCCAGCGAGCCGGCGACATCTGCCTTGATCACCAGGTTGAGCTCCTGCAACCCCGACCCGAAGATGTCCTCGAGCGACACGCGCTTGCCGCGCCGGCGCGCAAGCGACTCCGTCTTCAGGCGGTTTGCCCGCTCACCGGCCAGCTGCCTGGCGCGGCGCTCGTGCTCGACCACGCGCACCCGCTCGCCGGCCTCCGGCACGCCGTCGAAGCCCAGCACCTCGACCGGCTCTCCGGGGATCGCCTGCGTGACGCGCGCGCCGGTGAAGTCGTACATCGCGCGCACACGTCCCCAGTGGGCGCCGGCAACCAGCGCGTCCCCGACCTCCAGGGTGCCGCGCATGATCAGGATCGTGACCACCGGACCGCGCCCGGGATCGAGCTTGGACTCGATCACCGTGCCCGACGCGGGAGCATCGGGGTTGGCGCGCAGCTCCATGATCTCGGCCTGCGCGGTGATCGTGTCCAGCAGATCATCGAGGCCCTGGCGGGTCTTCGCGGAGACGTCCACGAAGTCAACATCTCCGCCCCACTCCACCGGCTGCAGCCCGAGGTTGGTCATCTCGCTGCGCACGCGGACGGGGTCAGCGCCCTCCTTGTCGACCTTGTTGACGGCGACGATCATCTGCACGCCGGCGGCCTTGGCGTGGTCCACGGCCTCCTGGGTCTGCGGCTTGACGCCGTCATCGGCTGCCACCACGATCACCGCCAGGTCCGTGACCTTCGCGCCACGTGCGCGCATCGCGGTGAACGCCTCGTGGCCCGGGGTGTCCAGGAAGGTGACGGTGCGACCGTCGTGGTGCACCTGGTAGGCGCCGATGTGCTGGGTGATGCCGCCGGCCTCACCGGCGGCCACCTCGGTTGAGCGGATCGCGTCCAGCAGCGAGGTCTTGCCGTGGTCGACGTGACCCATGATCGTGACGACCGGCGCGCGCTCCACGAGGTCATCCTCAGCATCGTCGAAGGCGACCTCGGTGACGACCTCATCCTCGGCGTGAACGACCTCGACCTCCTTGCCGAACTCCGCGGCAAGGACCTCGATCGTCTCATCGGACAGGGTCTGCGTCTGGGTCTTGAGCTCGCCCAGCTCCATCAGCTTCTTGACGATCTCCGGCACCCGCACGTCCAGGTACTCGGCCACGTCCTTGACGGTCGAGCCGGAGTTGACGCGGATCAGGTCTGGGGTGGCCAGCAAGGACTGCGAGGGACGTGACTCGGCCTCCTCGTCATAGGCGCCGCGCCGGCGCCGGCCGCGGCGCTGGCGGCGCGGGGGCTGCGCGGTGCCGCCACCGGGAGTAC
>JAJZDA010000142.1 GCA_021851525.1 Actinomycetes bacterium
CCGGTTGCGCCGGCGCCGGGACCGCCCTGGCCGCCCTGGCCGCCACGGCCACGGCCACCGGGGCCACCCTGGCCGCCGCGGCCACCACGGCCACGGCCACCGTCGCGCCGGTCACGGCCGTCACGGCCGCCGCGGTCCTGGGACTGCTGCGCGGGCTCGTCCATGATCGTCAGATCGGCGCCGGTGTAGCCCTCGGGCATGATCTCGCCCTTGTTGATCCAGCACTTCACGCCGATCCGGCCGAACGTCGTCCGGGCCTCGTGGAAGCCGTAGTCGATGTCCGCGCGCAGCGTGTGCAGCGGCACACGGCCATCGGAGTAACCCTCGGTGCGCGCCATCTCGGCGCCACCCAGGCGGCCGGAGACCTGAACCTTGACGCCCTTGGCGCCAGAGCGCATGGCGCTGGTCAGCGCACGCTTCATCGCGCGCCGGAAGGCAACGCGGTTCTGCAGCTGCTCGGCGATCGACTGCGCCACCAGGCGCGCGTCCAGCTCGGGGCGCTTGATCTCGAGGATGTTGACCTTGACCTGCTTGCCGGTGATCCGGTGCAGGTCACGGCGCAGCTGATCCACCTCGGAGCCTGACTTCCCGATCACGATCCCGGGACGCGCCGTGTGGATGTTTACCTCCACCTCATTGGCGTTCTTGCGGATCGTGATGTCGGAGAGGCCCGCGTGCGAGAGGCGACCGACGATGTGCTTGCGGATCTGCGTGTCCTCGTGCAGGTAATCCGCGAAGTTCTTCTCGTTGAACCAGTTTGACTTCCAGTCGTGGATGTAACCCACGCGGATCGATTCGGGGTGAACTTTTTGACCCATGGTTGTCTCTTCTAGTTCTTCGGAGTGAGGAGGATGGTCAGGTGCGCGGTGCGCTTGCGGATCTGCGTCGCGCGGCCCATGGCGCGCGGGCGGAAACGCTTGATCGTCGGACCCTCATCAGCGGTCACGGCCTTGATGATCAGATCCTCGCCGACGAGCTCATGGTTGTGCTCGGCGTTCGCGACAGCGGACTCGAGCAGCTTGCTCCAGTCACGCGCGACCGCACGCGGCGTGTGAGCGAGGATAGCGCGTGCGTCCTCAACGCTCTTGCCACGGATGTTGTCGCACACCAGCCGCGCCTTGCGAGCGGATGAGCGCACGTACTTGGCCTGTGCGCGAACGACCGGCAGCGGCGCCCCCGGCTCACGCGCGGAACGCCGGCGCGAGCGTGCCGGGGCAGCCGGCTTCTCAGCCTTGCCCGGCGTCTGCGCCTTGGGGTCCGCGGCGGGCTGGTCCTTGGGCTTGGCGGCGCGGGCGCGCCTGGGCTTCTCCGGCGCGGCGGCGTCCGCAACCTCCGTGTCGCCAGCCTCAGCGGCCTCAGCCTCCGGTGCCTCAGCCTCCGGCGCCTCGGCCTGCTGAGCCACGGCGGCGTCGCTCTGCGCCTCGGGCTCGGCCGCAACCGGCTGCGCGGCCTCCTCGGGCGCCTGCAGGTCAGCGGGCTCCTGCGGCTCGATGTTCTCGGTGGGCTCTTCGGTCATCGCTTCTTACCTGTGGCGGCATGGCCGCGGTAGAGACGGGTGGGCGCGAACTCGCCGAGCTTGTGCCCGACCATCGGCTCGGAGATGAAGACCGGCACGTGCTTGCGGCCGTCGTGGACGGCGATCGTGTGCCCGACCATGTCCGGGAAGATCGTCGATGAGCGCGACCAGGTCTTCAGCATTCGCTTCTCGCCGGACGCGTTCATCGCCTCGATCCGCGCCATCAGGCGCTCCTGAACGAACGGGCCCTTCTTGCTTGAACGACTCAACGCTTCTTACCTCGCTTGCGGCCTCGGACGATGTACTTGTCGGAGGCCTTGCCCTTCTTGCGGGTGCGGTATCCGAGCGTCGGCACACCCCACGGCGTCACCGGGTGACGGCCGGGCGTGGTCGAGCCCTCGCCACCACCGTGCGGGTGGTCGACGGGGTTCATCGCCGTTCCTCGGGTCTGTGGACGCACGCCCATGTGGCGCTTGCGTCCGGCCTTACCGATCTTGACGTTCTGGTGGTCGGAGTTACCGACCGTGCCGACCGTGGCACGGCACTCGCCGCGCACCATCCGCATCTCACCCGAGGGCAGACGCAGCGTGACGTAGTCACCGTCCTTGGCCAGCAGCTGGATCCCGATGCCGGCGGAGCGCCCGAGCTGGGCGCCGCGGCCGGGGGTCAGCTCGACGTTGTGCACGACCGTACCGGCCGGCATGTTGGCCAGCGGCAGCGCGTTGCCGACGCGGATGTCAGCGCCGGGCCCGGACTGCACCGTGGCACCGACCTGCAGCTTCGCGGGAGCGATGATGTAGCGCTTCTCGCCGTCGGCGTAGTGCAGCAGCGCGATGTAGGCGGAGCGGTTGGGGTCGTACTCGATGTGAGCGACCTTCGCCGGCACGCCGTCCTTCTGGCGCTTGAAGTCGATCTTGCGGTAGAGGCGCTTGGCCCCGCCGCCGCGGTGGCGGGAGGTCTTGCGCCCGTATGCGTTGCGCCCGCCGGACTTGGTCAGGCCCTCGGTCAGCGACTTCTCCGGGGTCGACCGAGTGATCTCGGCGAAGTCCGGATAGCTGACGAAGCGCAGGCCCGGTGAAGTCGGCTTCGGCTTACGAATTGCCATTTACTCGGCCCCTTCCAGCCCGCGGAAGATCGGGATCGAATCGCCCTCGCGAACCTGCACGATCGCCTTCTTCCACTGACGGGTGCGGCCAGAGGTGTGGCCACGGCGCTTGGGCTTGCTCTTCACGGAGGAGGTGCGGACCTCGAGCACCTTGACGTCGAACAGCTCCTCCACCGCCTGGCGGATCTGCGTCTTGTGCGCGCGGTCGTTGACCCGGAAGGTGTACTTGCCGACCTCAGCCAGCACGTAGGTCTTCTCCGAAACGACCGGACGGATGATCACCTGACTCGCGTCCATTAGTTCTCACCGCCCTCTGAGCTCGTGCCGTTGGCACGCGCTGTCAGCGCGGGCATGGCGGCCTGGGAGACCAGCAGACGCGCGGCCCCGATGATGTTTGCCACGCCCGCGTCCTGCACCGGCAGGACCAGCACGCGCTCCAGGTTGCGGAACGAGAGGCCGGCGTTGGCCTCGCTCTCGTGCAGCAGCACCAGGGTCGGCACCTCGGCACCCCAGCCGGCCAGCAGCTGCTTGGCCTGCTTGGTGGAGGGAGCGGCGAAGCTCCCGGCGTCGAACACCGCGATGGTGCCACGCTGCGCGTGCTCTGAGAGCGCCGAGCGCAGCGCGACGCGGCGCGCCTTGCGGTTGACCTTGAAGGTGTAGTGGCGCGGCTGAGGCCCGAAGGCGGTGCCGCCGCCGGTCCACAGCGGGTTGCGGGAGGAACCGACGCGTGCGCGGCCGGAGCCCTTCTGCTTCCACGGCTTCTTGCCGCCGCCGGAGACCTGGCCGCGGGTCTTGGTCGAATGCGTGCCCTGACGGCGCGCGGCCTGCTCGGCGCGCACCGTCTCATGCACGATCGCCATGTTGAAGGCCGCTCCGAACGCCTGCTCGTCGAGCGGGGCGCTGCCGCCGGTCAGCACCGGCGCGGTGGGCTGTGAGCTAGGCATCTGTGCGGACCTCCACGATTGCTCCCTTGGCGCCGGGCACGGCGCCGCGGACGAGCAGCAGGTTCTGCCCTGCGATCACGTCGACGACGGTCACGCCGCGCTGAGTCACGCGCGCATCGCCCATGTGGCCGGGACCGCGGATGCCCTTCATCACGCGGGCGGGCCAGGCGGACGCGCCGATCGAGCCGGGGGCACGATAGTTGTGGGAGCCGTGGGTCTTGGGCCCACGCTTGAAGTTGTGGCGCTTGATCGTGCCCTGGAAGCCCTTGCCCTTGGAGGTGCCGGAGATCTTGACCTTGTCGCCGACGGTGAACGCGTCAGCGGTCACGGTGTCCCCCAGCTGCAGGTCGCCGCCCTCGTTGCGGAACTCCACGAGGTGGCGGTGAGCGGAGACGCCGGCCTTGCTCAGGTGCCCCAGCTCCGGCTTGGAGAGATGCTTCTCCTTGGTGGCGCCGAAGGCCAGCTGCACGGCGTCGTAGCCGTCGCGGTCCTGGTGGCGCAGCGCGGTCACGGGGCAGGGCCCCGCCTCGAGCACGGTGACGCGCTCGACCCGGCCGTCCTCGAGGAACCGCTGGGTCATGCCGATCTTCTTGGCGAGAATCGCGGTCATCGTTCTAGGAGGCGAGACGGATCTCGATGTCGACGCCGGCCGGAAGGTGGTCGAGGCGCTGCAGCGAGTCGACCGTCTTCGGGGTCGGCTGGTGGATATCGATAAGACGCTTGTGCGTGCGGATCTCGAAGTGCTCGCGCGAATCCTTGTCCTTGAAGGGCGAACGGATCACGCAGTACACGTTCTTCTCCGTCGGGAGCGGCACGGGACCGGAGACAGTCGCGCCAGTGCGCGTCGCCGTCTCGACGATCTCCTTTGCTGCCGTCTCGATCGCCGAGTGGTCATAGGACTTCAGGCGGATTCGGATTTTGTTTTGGGCGATGGTGGCCACTTGGCTTCTTCTTTTCTCAATGTCCGAGGCGCCTCCAAGCTTCGAAAGCGCCCTCGCTTCTGTGCTGCGTGAACTTCGTGTGACTGCTGGTGCTGCTGGGAACTGCGTGCTGCGGTTCAGGTGGGGGCGGTCCAGCGGGACCGCCCCCGTCCCGGAATGCTTACTGGATGACCTCGGAGACGACTCCGGAGCCGACCGTGCGGCCACCCTCGCGGATGGCGAAGCGCAGGCCCTGATCCATGGCGATCGGCTGGATCAGCTCGATCTCCATCTGGACGTTGTCACCCGGCATGACCATCTCCGTGCCCTCGGGCAGGTTGGCGACGCCGGTCACGTCCGTGGTGCGGAAGTAGAACTGCGGACGGTAGCCGGTGAAGAACGGCGTGTGGCGGCCACCCTCTTCCTTCTTGAGGATGTAGACCTCGGCCTTGAACTTCGTGTGCGGCGTGATCGACCCGGGCTTGCACAGCACCTGGCCGCGCTCGATCTCCTCACGCTTGGTGCCGCGCAGCAGGCAGCCGACGTTGTCACCGGCGCGCCCCTCGTCGAGGATCTTCTTGAACATCTCGACGCCGGTCACGACGGTCGAGGCGGTCGGGCGGATCCCGACGATCTCGACGGTCTCGCCGGTCTTGATGATGCCCTGCTCCACACGACCGGTGGCGACGGTGCCGCGGCCGGTGATCGAGAAGACATCCTCAACCGGCATCAGGAACGGCTTGTCGAGGTCGCGCGTGGGCTCGGGGATGTAGGTGTCGAGCTGCTCAGCGAGATCGAGGATCTTCTGGGTGTACTCGGGGTCACCCTCCAGCGCCTTCAGCGCGGAGCCGACGACGAACGGGATGTCGTCGCCCGGGAAGTCGTACTCGGAGAGCAGGTCGCGGATCTCGACCTCGACGAGCTCGAGCAGCTCGGGGTCGTCGACCATGTCGGCCTTGTTGAGGAAGACCACGATGTAGGGGACGCCGACCTGACGCGCGAGCAGGATGTGCTCACGGGTCTGGGGCATCGCGCCGTCAGCGGCGGAGACCACGAGGATCGCGCCGTCCATCTGCGCGGCACCGGTGATCATGTTCTTCACGTAGTCCGCGTGACCGGGGCAGTCGACGTGGGCGTAGTGACGGTTGTTGGTCTCGTACTCCACGTGGGAGGCGGCGATGGTTATGCCTCGCGCCTTCTCCTCGGGAGCGTTGTCGATCTGGTCGAAAGCGCGGACCTCGCCGGTGCCGTACGCATCGTGAAGCACCTTCGTGATGGCGGCCGTCAGCGTCGTCTTGCCATGGTCGATGTGACCGATGGTCCCGACGTTCACATGGGGTTTATCGCGCTCAAACTTGGCCTTGGCCACTGTGGGGTGCTCCTTCTATCTCAGGGAATTCCGCTCGCCCTATGGGCGAACCTCAAGAATCTATCGGACTTTCCGTCCGATTGGTCTGCTAGCTGCCTCGCAACTCGCCGATGACCTTCTCGGCGATGTTCGGCGGGACCTCGTCGTAACGCTCGAACTGCATCGTGTACGTCGCACGGCCCTGCGTGTTTGAGCGTACATCAGTTGCGTATCCGAACATCTCGGCGAGCGGCACCGTGGCCGTTACCACCTGCGCGTTGCCGCGCTGCTCCATGCCGCTGACCTGACCGCGACGGCGGTTCAGGTCACCGATCACGTCGCCCATGAACTCCTCGGGCGTCACGACCTCCACGGCGAAGACGGGTTCCAGCAGCACCGGCTTGGCGCGCTGGGTCGCCTCCTTGAGGGCGAGCGAGCCCGCCACCTTGAAGGCGATCTCCGAGGAGTCGGTGTCGTGGTACTTGCCGTCCACCAGCGTGACCTTGACGTCAACGATCGGGTAACCGGCGCGCGGGCCGCTGGAGAGTGCCTCCTCGACGCCCTTCTCAACGGCCGGGATGAACTCGGTGGGGATCGAGCCGCCCTTGATCTGGTTGACGAAGTCAAAGCCCTGACCGGGGTTCGGCTCGATGTTGATGTAGACGATGCCGTACTGGCCGGAGCCACCGGTCTGGCGCACGAAGCGACCCTCGACCTTCTGCGCCTCGCCACGGATCGTCTCGCGATAGGAGACCTGCGGGCGCCCGACGTTGGCCTCGACCTTGAACTCGCGCTTCATGCGGTCGACGATGATCTCCAGGTGCAGCTCGCCCATCCCGGAGATCTCGGTCTGGCCGGTCTCCTCGTTGGTCTGAACCTGGAAGGTCGGGTCCTCCTCGGCCAGCCGGCCGAGGGCGACGCCCATCTTCTCCTGGTCGGCCTTGGTCTTGGGCTCGATCGCGACCTTGATCACGGGCTCGGGGAAGTCGATCGACTCGAGCTTGATCTGCTGATCGGGAGCGCAGAGGGTGTCGCCGGTCCTCACCTGCTTGATGCCGACGCCGGCAGCGATGTCGCCGGCGTAGACCATGTCGAGCTCCTCACGCTCGTTGGCGTGCATCATCAGCAGGCGGCCGATGCGCTCGGTCTTGCCGGTGGAGACGTTGAGCACGCGGCCGCCGGCCTCGAGCTTCCCGGAGTAGACACGGAAGTAGGTGAGCTTGCCGACGTACGGGTCGGCCATGATCTTGAACGCCAGCGCGCTGAACGGCTCCTCGTCGGAGGCGTGGCGCTCGGCCTTCAGCTCGTTGCCGTCGGCGTCGGTCTTGCCGGGGACGGTGCCGTCGATGGCGGGGATGTCCAGCGGGCTGGGAAGGTAGTCAAGGACGGCGTCCAGCAGCGGCTGCACACCCTTGTTCTTGAAGGCCGAGCCGCACAGCACCGGGGTCAGCTCGCTGGAGAGCGTCGCCTTGCGGATCGCAGCCTTGAGCGTGGCGACCGGGATCTCGGCGTCCTCGAGGATCAGCTCGACGAGCTCATCGTCGTAGTGGGAGACCTCCTCGAGCAGGTGCTCGCGCGCGGCTGCGGCGGCGGCCGCAAGGTGGGCGGGGATCTCCGTGACCTCCTGCTCCTTGCCCAGGTCGTCCTTGTAGATGATCGCGTGGTTCTCAACCAGGTCGATGATCCCCTGAAGCTCTGACTCGGCCCCGATCGGGAGCTGGACCGGCACGGGGTGCGCGCCGAGACGGTCGATCATCGTCTGCACCGCATTCTCGAAGTCCGCGCCGATGCGGTCCATCTTGTTGACGAAGGCGATCCGCGGGACGTGGTACTTGTCGGCCTGGCGCCAGACGGTCTCAGACTGCGGCTGCACGCCGGCGACCGAGTCAAACAGCGCGATCGCGCCGTCGAGCACGCGCAGCGAGCGCTCGACCTCAGCGGTGAAGTCGACGTGACCCGGGGTGTCGATGATGTTGATCCGCGTGCCGTTCCACTCGCAGGTGGTGGCGGCGGAGGTGATGGTGATGCCGCGCTCCTGCTCCTGCTCCATCCAGTCCATCACCGCGGCACCCTCGTGCACCTCACCGATCTTGTATGTGCGACCGGTGTAGAAGAGGATGCGCTCGGTCGTCGTCGTCTTACCGGCGTCGATGTGGGCCATGATCCCGATGTTGCGGGTGTTCTCGAGGCTGAACTTGCGGGGCATCTGAGTGGTTAGTCCTTGTTGGCTTCAGGCTGCGGCGGCGCCGGCACGGTGCGTCGCGGGCGCGAAAAAGGGCCCCAGGGGGCCCAGTTCACGACGCGGGTGTCGCACGGGCGGTTGGTCTCAGTTGTGAAGCGTCTCCATGAGGCAGGTCTTTCTGTCAGGCGTGGGCGCGCAGATGCGCAGGCCCATCCCGAGCGGCCCCTGAATATAGCAGAGCCGCAGGGCTCGATCGAGGCGGGCGCGCGGAGCGCCGGGGTGGCCCTCCGGTCCGCGTCGGGCGCGGCCGGCGGTCGCGCCGATGAGCCGGCTGGCCCTCCGAGAGAAAAGGCGAGGGTCATCCACCGCACGGGACCGGGGGCTGCAGCGAACGACCCTCGCACACCCCAGGTTACAGCCAAATCCGTAGACATGAACAGGTTACCTGCGGGATTCCCGCGAAACGCGGCCCGCCAGGGGCGCCGGGAGGCGGCGCGGCGGCGGCCTGGTGGCGGTGCGAGACGGCCC
>JAJZDA010000143.1 GCA_021851525.1 Actinomycetes bacterium
CGCGGCGCGTGCCGCGGTGCGCGTGTGCGGCGCGGTGCGCGATGCGGCGCGTGGCCTGCGTGCGGCGTTCCGTGCGCCGCGGGATCTTCGCATCCCACAACGACGCCGTGGTCCGGGTGACAGCCTCGGCGCTCACGACGATCCTCAGTCGGCAGCGCCTGCAGCGCCTGCAGCGCCTGCAGCGCCTGCAGCGCCTGCAGCGCCTGCAGCGCCTGCAGCGGCTCCTGCCAGGCAGCCCGCGGCTGGCGGCGATCGACGCGCTCACGATCGATCGGGCCGGCAACATCCGGCTGCGCGTCAATTACTACGCGCCCAACCGGCACGGGTGCGAGGACGCCCGTCTGCGGCTCACCCCTGCGGGAGCGCTGAGGCCGCTCTGGCGCTCACGCGCGGGGCGCACCTGCGGCTGAGGCGCGATCCCCGGCGGCGCCACCTGCGCCGCGCCGGTCCGCCATGGCCCGCGCGACTCCAGCCGCGGGCTTGTCATACTGGGATCGCGAGTAATCGATCGGCAAGGTTTGGTCATGCCAACGCTGAACATGCTGGTGGTCGCCGTACCCGTTCCCACAGATCGCTGCGCCCCGGCCCGCGCCGCGGGGCTGGCCGCTAGCGATGACTGAGCACGCTGGCCCAGCGGATGAGCTGCCGGTGCGCGGCGCCGGCGCTGAGCAGCCCGTCCCATCGCCCGCTGGCGATGGGACACAGGAGCCGTGGAGCAAGCCGATCGGCCGCCGCACGGTGCTGTCGGTGCTCGGTCTCGGGGCGCTCGGGACGCTGTTCGGATCGCACCTGCAGTCAGGGATCTCAAGCGCGCTGAACGCGGTTCACGCCAACGGCATCGCGAGCCTGCTGCCCGGTGGCGGCCAGTTCACGATCTACACGGTCACCTCCGGCTATCCCGCAGCCCCCGCTGACTACACGCTGCGGGTTGGCGGGCTCGTGCAGCGGCCGCTCTCGCTGCCGCTCGCGGAGTTGCAGGCGCTGCCCGCGACGCGGCTCACACGCAACTTCCAGTGCGTCACCGGCTGGGAGGTGGCCGATGTTCACTGGGTGGGGGTGCGGCTGGTCGACCTCGCCGCGCACGCCGGCGTCAACCCGGCGGCCACGGCCTTCCAGTTCAGGTCGTTCGACGGGATCTACACCGAGAGCCTGACGATCCAGCAGGCCCATCAGACGGGCGCGATCGTGGCGTACTCGATGCTGGGCGCGCCTGTCACGCGTGAGCATGGCGGCCCGGTGCGGCTGTACGTGCCGTCGATGTTCGGCTACAAGTCGATCAAGTGGCTCTCCGCGATCGACCTGGTGGCGCGTCCGCAGCCGGGCTACTGGGAGCAGAACGGCTATCCGATCGACGCCTGGATCAGCGGGCATCCACCCGTCCAGGCTGCCTGATCTGCAGCGGATGGGTGACCCGCAGCTCAGCGGTGAGCAGGTCAGGCAGCGCGCGCTGCTGCGTTTTGACCGTGTGGAGCGCGCGGTGCACTGGCTGAACGCGTCGCTCTTCCTGATCCTCGTCCTGACCGGCGCGGCGCTCTACTTCACGCCGCTGATTGCACTGGTCGGACGGCGCCGGCTGATCGAGCAGGTGCACCTCTACGTGGGACTCGCGCTGCCGCTGCCGCTGCTGCTGGGACTCGCCGGCAGCTGGGGACGCGGCCTGCGCCGTGACGTCGGCCGCATCAACCGCTGGACAGAGGCGGACATGCGCTGGCTGCGCGGTCTGGTCGACAACGCCGCCGGCCGCCGCCCATCAGCTCCGCGGCCGCGGCTTGGCAAGTTCAACGCCGGGCAGAAGCTGAACGCGGCGTTCGTCGCCGGCGGCGGGCTGGTGATGCTCGGCACCGGTGCGCTGCTGCGCTGGTACGTGCCGTTCCCGCTCTCCTGGCGTGCGGGTGCGACGTTCGTGCACAACTGGCTGGCGTTCATGTTCGTCGTGGTGATCCTCGGGCACATCGCGCTGGCGCTGTCTGACCGCGAAGCGCTGCGGTCGATGCTCGGCGGGCGCATCAGCAGCGCCTGGGCTGCCCGCCACGCACCGGCGTGGCTCGAGGAGGCCTCCGACCAGTAGCCGTCGGGCGGCGGCTCCGGAGGCGTTCAGATCGCCCGCACGTCGGCCCAGGAGAGGTTCTGCGTCGGCGCTCCGCCTGACTGAGCCAGCCGCCGCACGATCTCAGTCGCACCGCGGACCGTGACCGCGGCCCCGAACTCGCACAGCTGCCGCAGCGCGGTGATGGCCTCACCGGTGACCGCGGCGGTGTGCGTCAGGTCGACGACCACTCCCGTGGTGGGTGGCAGGCTCTCGAGCGCGAGTCTGGCCTGCGCCACGGCAAAGGCGTCGACCTCGCCCTCCAGCCACAGCGAGCTGTCGCTGCTGAACAGCCGAAACGGCGGCTGCTCGGCGTCTGCGCTCCAGACCGGATGCACGGTCGCGAGCGTCTGCAGCGCGCCCATGTCGGTCTGTGAGCGGTCAAACGCGCACAGCCCGGTGACGGGGTTCTGGGACATGAAGTGGTCAGCCACCACCTCCCAGCGCAGCCAGGCCTCCATGCGCTCCGGGCTCAGCACCAGCGGCGTGTTGTCAGCTGCCACCCGGATCCCGCTGTAACCGGCGTCAAGCGCCTCCGCCAGGGCTGCGGCGAAGGTCGCCCGTTGGCCGATCGGGTCGACGATCCCGGAGGGCCCGTACACCTCGGCAACGGTGCTCGCCACGATGGTTCCCGGGACGAGGCTGCTGGTCCACTCGCCAAAGGCGGTGGTGTCGGGGTTCTCCGCCACATACAGCAGGCGCTCGTTGCGGCGAGCCCCCTCCGCCAGGAAGGGCTCCGCAAGTGCCATGAACTCACCGGGCCCGGAGAAGGTCCAGCCGACGTGGTCGTGGGGTCCCATGCGCATCAGTCCGAAGCGCGGGCCATGGTTACGCATCAATCGCTCCTCGCTCTGTGGCGGTACACATCGTGATCTGCAAATCTGAGCAGCTCTAGGCGCCCGCGTCCAGTAGCGCGTCCAACGGGCACGGGGGCTTGAGGTAGAAACCCTGCCCGTAGCGGATGCCGAGCGCGCGCAGCACCTCGAGCTCGCCCGCCGTCTCAATGCCCTCGGCGACGATCCGCGAGCCGGTCTCGTCGGCGAAGCTGACCAGTGATGAGGAGAGCGCGCGCCGCACCGGGTCGCGGTCGACCCCGGTGGTCAGGGCGCGGTCGAGCTTGATCCAGTCCGGAGCGAGCTTGAGGATGTGGGCGAGGCTCGAGACGCCGGCGCCGGTGTCGTCGACGGCCAGCCGCGCGCCGGTCGAGCGAACCGCGGTGATCGCCTGGTTGAGCGCGGCGTAGTCCCGGACCTCGGCCTGCTCGGTCAGCTCGACGACGATGCGGGCTGGATCGGCGCGCCGCAGCAGTTCCGGCAGCGCCACGCTGCTCATCGTCAGCGGACCGACGTTGACGGCGAGCTGGCTCTCGGGCGGGAGCCTGGACTGATGGGAGAGTGCGCGCTCGACGGCGGCCAGTTCCAGCTGCTCGCCGAGACCGACGGCGTGGGCCTCCTCGAACCACAGGTTCGGTGGGCGGTTCGGCTCGCCCGTGAAGCGGGTGAGCGCCTCGAACGCCACGCGCCTGCCGTCCTGGAGATCCACGATCGGCTGGAAGACGATCCCGAAGCCGTTGGTGGTGAGCGCCTGCTCGATCCGTCTGCGCGCGGCGAGGTCACCTGCCGTGTCGGGGCTCAGCACGTTGGCCATGAACAGTCTCGTCCCGTCTGGACCGATCTCTCGACGGCGCTCCAGGTCTCCTGTGAGCTGTGCAATCTCGCTGTCGTCAGCCAGCAGCGCGGCGGTGATCCGATCGAGGTCCGACGCGGCGGAGACCACCACGCCGACGAACTCCGCGAGGCTGCGCAGGATCAGCTCATCAGCGGTGTCGAACGCCGCGGCTCGGCGCGCGGCGACGATCATCACCCCGAAGGTCCGCCGTCCGCGCATCAGCGGCACGCAGAGCATCGAGCGCATGCCGAACCGGCGGCACTCCTCCGCGTCGACACGCGGGTCGGCGCCGGTGTCGTCGGAGCGCAGGATCGCGCCGCTCAGCAGCGCCTGGCCGGCGAGGCTCGCCGAGATGTCGAGCGTCAGGCCCGCGAATGCCTCGAGGTATCCGGAGCCGCATACGTAGGTGAGCACGTCGCCGTCGTCCCACAGGGCGATCAGCGTGCCCTCGGCCCCCTGGATCAGCGCGCAGGTCTGGTCGGCCACGCGATGCATCACCTGCAGCGGATCGGCGGCCTGCCGGACTGCTTCAGTGATCCTCGTCTGGTCTTCCACATGCACCTCGTAGCTGGGGCGTGACAGTACTGAGGCACGCTGACGGCCTGAATCTCATCGGAAGCCGCGCGCGGGACTTGAGCGGCGCAGGCGCGCGCCCGTCAGGGTTCGTAGGTGTGCGCCCCGCATGCTGCGCCGGGGCGCCGCATGCGGGACCATCGGCACCGGCGGGTTGCGGCCTTCATGACCGGGGTGCGAGGATCGCACCGTGTGCGCTGCGCCACCCACCTACCGGCTGGATGAGCTCGGCTGGCTGCAATTCGAGCGCCTCTGTGAGCTGGTGCTGCGCGCCGAAGCCGGAGTCGAGCCGCGCGCCTGGCAGGGGCACGCCGACCGCTGGCGGGCTACCATCGTCCCGGGTCCGCTCGTGCTGGCGCGGCGCGGGCTGCGGCTGCGTGGCCCGGCGGCCATCGCCGTGCTCTGGTCGGCCTCCGGCGAGGCCACGACTGAGGCGCTTTCAGCGCTCGGCGAGCGGCTCACAACGATGCTCGTGACGCTCGCGCAGGAGCGCCACGAGCCGCTGCTGGTGTTCAGCAACCTCGATTCCCGAAGCGCCGGCGACTCGCTGCGCGCCGCCGCGGGCCTCGGGATCGAGCTGAGCCTGCTCGGCGCTGGCGAGATCAGCGAGAGCATCGACGCGCACGCCCAGATCAGGTCGGAGCTGCCGTCGCTGCTGGGTCTGCGAGAGCTTGAGCCGCTGATCGGCGTCGAGCAGCGCGAGCGCTCGCTGTTCGATCTGGCCGAGGCGCAGCGGCTGGCGCGCGTCTTCTGGCCAACACGCGCCTACCAGCGTGCGCGTGAGGTGCTGGCAGAGCACGGGTTGGCGGTGCTGAGCGGCCCACCGGAGCTCGGCAAGACGGCAATTGCGCAGATGCTCGCGCTCGCGGCGCTGACCGACGGCTGGGAGGCGCACGCCTGCACCGACCCGGACCAGGTGAGCGCCGCGTTCGACGCGAGCCGCCGTCAGCTGTTCATCGCGGATGACGCGTTTGGCAGCACCGAGTATCGCCCTGACGCGGCTGAGCGCTGGGCGCGCGCGCTCCAGGGAATGCTGGGGATGCTGGATCAGCGTCACTGGCTGATCTGGACCTCACGCCCGGCGCCGCTGAGGGCCGCGCTGGCGCGAATCCGGCTCGAGCGAGCCGCACCCCGGCTGCCGGCCGCCGCCGCCGTGCTGGTCGACGCCGGCGACCTGGACCTGCGCGAACGGACGCTGATCCTGTTCCGTCACGCGCGGGCTCAGCCAGAGGCATCGGTCAGGAGCGCGCTGAGGGCGGCCGGGGTGTTCCTGGTGGAGCACCCGCACTTCACGCCGGAGCGCATCCGCCGTTTGGTCGCCGACGAGGCGCTGAGGGACGTCTGCGCCGGGGATCAGGCGGCGCGCCTGGCGCTCGTCGACCGCCTGCTGACGGCACCGAGTGAGGCGATGCGGGTCTCGCTGGCAGCGCTCTCCGCCGAGCAGCGTGACCTGCTGGTTGCGCTGCTCGACGCTCCCGCCGGGCTGATCGACGAACGCGAGCTCAGCGCGACGCTGCGCCGCCATCATCCCGGCGGCCTGAGCCGCCAGCCCGCGCAGCTGATCGACAGGCTCACCGACCATTTCCTGCGGGTCACGCCGCTGGGCATCGGCTGGGTGCACCCCAGCTGGCGGGACCTGGTCATCGACGAGCTCTGCCACGACGCCTCCGGCCGGCAGCGCTTCCTGGCGGCCTGCGGGGTGGACGGCGTGCTGCTGGCGCTCTCCGGCCATGGTGGAGCGCGCGGCGAGCGGTCGCTGCCGCTGCTGGCGGACGATCGCGATTGGGACATGCTCAGCGACCGCCTGCAGGGGCTCGTGCGTGAGCTGGAGCCGCGTGACTGCGCGCGGGTGCTGCTGGCCCTCGAGCAGGCGGCGAGCGATGCCGCAGACGCAGCTGGATTGCGTGAGGCCAACGCCCTGGCGCTGACGTTCCTGGAAGCTGCGCGGCAGCTGTGGGACGCGCAGCGCGTGACGCTGCCGGCGTTCCTGCTGGAGGCCTGGTTTGAACTGGCCGGTCGGGTCCCGGGGGCGCCGACGCGCCCCGCGCTGGCGACCACCTGGGAGCGGCTGCATCCCGGGCCGCTGTCCCCCGGTTCACCGGAGCACGATCAGCTGCTGCGCGCGGATGAGTGGCTCGCGGTGGCCGAGGTGCTCGCCGCCCGCGACCCCGCGGCGCTCGTCGCACTCGACTTCCACGAGCGCGACCGGGAGCTGCTCGAGCAGCTGATCGTTGGGCTCACGCAGCTCGGCGCAGGCGACGCCGACGCCCGGCCGCTGGCGGAGTCGGTGCTCACCCGCATTCTTCACCTCTGTCCGGAGCTGGCGCCCGGCGCCCGCAGCGCGCTGACGCTGACGGAGCTGGCGGATGACATCGACTCCAGGCGCTGGTGGACGCCAGAGGATCTGACACAGCCGGGGGGTTTGGAGCGCCGGCCCGATGATGGGCAGCTGCGTCGCGGTGAGATCCGGCGCGTGCTGAGCGACCTGTGAGCGCGCGTGCGCGTCGCGTGTGACAGCGGCGCGGGTCTGCGTGCGCGTGTGCGCGGATGACAGGCGGTGTGCGCGTCGGGCCGCCCGCGTGCGCGGGTGACACCCGCTGTGCTCATGTGACACGGCCGCGCGGCGGTGTGTCAGTCACCGTCCTTCGCGGTCGCGGCGATGTGTCGCTCGACGCGCCGGTCTGGCACCAGCCAGATCAGTGCCACGGCAACGTAGATTGCGATGCCCACCCATCGGTCGACGAAGGTCAGGGCGATGCCCGCGCAGTAGATCACCGGGGAGATCTTGCCCTTCAGGTCCGAGCCGATCGCCAGGCGCAGCTGTGAGTCCTTGCCCTCGGCCCGCAGCAGCGTCGTCTGCAGGATGTAATAGGCGATCGCCGCCGCCAGGAGGATGATCCCGTAGAGCGCGATCGGCGCGGTGGGGAAGTGGTGCTCACTCATCCAGGCGGTGGTGAACGGCACCAGCGAGAGCCAGAAGAGCAGGTGCAGGTTGGCCCACAGGGCGCCACCGCTGATGCGGGAGACGGCCGCCAGCATGTGGTGGTGGTTGTTCCAGTAGATGCCCAGGTAGACGAAGCTCAGCGCGTACGCCAGGAACACCGAGGACTCGTGCCTGAGCGCCGCCCAGGAGACACCGTCCGGGGTGCGCAGCCCGAGCACCATGATCGTGATCAGGATCGCTATGACGCCGTCACTGAAAGCCTCCACCCGACCCTTCTGCATTGCCTCAGGCTACCCGCAGGCGCTGACCGCGACCGCGCTCAGGTGCGCGATGGCTGCGCTCGGGGGGCGATCGGGCCCGGGCGCCAGGTGCCGCCATCCGAGCCTCCCGGCCCGCGGAAGCGCAGCCGCCCGGGCAGCAGCGGCAACAGCAGCCGCCGCGTGGACTCGGCGCCGGCGTGCAGCGCGACCGTGCGCACCGGGTCCCACCACAGCCCGTACTGGCGGCGGATGCGGCCGGGCAGCAGGCCGACGATGATGAAGTTGGCGATCTCCAGCAGCGGCCGTGCAGCCAGTGGCACCGGGGGTCTGAGGACCACCTCGATGCCGAGCTCGCGCGCCTGCGGCGACACGTGCAGCGTGTCGCCGTGGAGCATCTCACGCATGTAGCCGCGCAGCGCGCGAGCGTCCGCGGGCATCTGCTCAGGGCGCAGGCCGAAGAGCTCACCCACCACCCGCCAGTCCTGCCAGTAGCTCTCGAGCTCGCGTCCGCGCAACGGCCGCACGTAACGGGAGTACACGAGCGTACCTGAATCCGCCAGGGTGGCGATGATCCACAGCAGGAGCTCCGGATCGTCGGCGGCCCAGGGCGTGCCGGCAGGGAAGCGCCCGACGCTCTGGGGCAGGGTCCCGTGGTGGCGGCTGTGCACCCGGCGCACCGCGGCGGTCGCGCGTTCAGCCGCGTCGCGCTCCCCGAAGAGCACCGTGTCGAGTACGCGCGCGGTCCGTTGCAGGCGCGCGTATGGGTCCTCGAGCGCGCCCGTCGACATGAAGAACCCCGCGAACGCGACGGGATGCGCCGCCTGCATCAACAGTGCACGCGCGCCGCTGAGCCCGACCACGTGCTCGCGGTGCACCCGGCGGATGATTGACGTGTCGTCGAAGTACCCGGTCATACCCAGATTGTGACGTGGGCCGATGTTGGGCCGGCTGGGGGCCAGGTGCCCGCCCGCCGCCCGGGCTGCCG
>JAJZDA010000144.1 GCA_021851525.1 Actinomycetes bacterium
CGGCCTGCTCGCCGGGCGCCGCGCCGGGCGCCGCGCCGGGCGCCGTGTCGCCCGCCTCACCGGTCGATCGCAGCCAGCGGTCGATCCCGTGGGCGGCACGCCGCCCGTGGCCGATCGCGACCGTCACGGTGCGCTGCGCCGGGATCATGTCGCCACCGGCGAAGATCCCGCGGTGGCCGGTCATCAGGTTGCTGTCGACCACCACGCAGGTGTCCTCGACCTGCACCCCGGAGACGCCCTCCAGCAGTGAGAGGTCGGTCATCTGCCCGGTGGCCAGCACCAGCGTGTCGGCCTCCAGCTCCTCGAACTCGCCTGTTCCCTGGGGGCGTCCCTGCTCGTCCAGCCGCATCTTCTCGACAGTCAGCCGTCCCTGATCGGCGTGGGTGATCGTGGAGAGCCACTTGACGGTGACGCCCTCCTGCAGCGCCTCCATCAGCTCGGACTCGTGCGCCGGCATGCGGTCGCGCGTGCGCCGGTAGACCACTATCGACTCCTCCGCGCCCAGCCGCCTGGCGGTGCGGGCGGCGTCCATCGCGGTGTTGCCGCCGCCGTAAACGGCCACCCGCCGGCCCAGCTGCGGCGGGCCGGCGGACCCGTCCTCCACGTCGCGCAGCAGGGAGATCGCGTCCAGCACCCGCGCGGCCGACCCGGCGGGGATGTAGGTGCGGCTGCCCAGCCGCGCGCCGACCGCCAGGAAGACCGCGTCAAAGCCGCCCTCCAGCCGCTCGGCGACGACGTCGCTGACGTTGTGGGAGAGCTCGAAGCGCACCCCCAGCTGTGCGATGCGCTCAATCTCGGCGTCCAGCACGTCCCGCGGAAGGCGGTACTTGGGGATGCCGTAGCGCATCATCCCGCCGGCCAGCGGGGCGGCGTCGCGGACCGTGACATCGTGCCCGAGCAGGGCCAGGTGGTAGGCCGCGGAGAGTCCCGAGGGGCCTGCGCCGATCACCAGCACGCGCCTGCCGCTGGGCGCGGCGCAGGCCGGCGGGGAGAAGCCCTCGCGCAGCGCGTGATCGCCCAGGAAGCGCTCCACCGAGTTGATCCCGACGGCGTCATCCAACTGCGCGCGGTTGCACGCCGTCTCACACGGGTGGTAGCAGACGCGGCCGCAGATGGCCGGGAAGGGGTTGCGCTCCACGAGCTTGCGCCAGGCGCTCTCGTAGTCACCCTCCTCAGCGTGGTAGAGCCACTGCTGGACATCCTCCCCGGCTGGGCAGGAGGCCCCGCAGGGGGCCGTCGACCGCACGTAGACGGGGCGCTCGGTGCGCCACGAACCGGTGTGGTTGGCACGGCTCGTGCCGACGTCGAGCGTGATTGCAAACGGCTTCTCCAGGGAGCTCATAGCGAGGCCTCCTTCAGCGCTTTTGTCATGACCCACCCTCGTTGTGCAGCTCCTCCTGCTGATACTCCGCGCCGTCCAGCAGGCCGAAGCGCTCGATGTTGCGGTCGGCCCGCGCCTGGATGCGCGCGATCATGTCCTCGCGGCGCACCGGGGAGAACAGGTGGCGGAAGCGGGTCTGGAGCTCCAGATAGCGTTCGACCGGCTCCGGGTGGCGGATCTTGGTGACCGAGACGATGTCCCCGCGCTCACCCTCCCAAACCGGGAAGAGGCCGGTCTGGGTGGCGAGTCGCGCGAGCCGGATCGAGTCGCCCGAGGCCGCCCCCCAGCCCAGCGGGCAGGTGACCAGCACGTGGATGTAGCGCGCGCCGCGCACCTCCATCGCGGTCTGGACCTTGCGCTCGAGGTCACGCAGGTCAGCGATCGTCGCGGTCGCCACATACGGGATCTCATGCGCGAGCGCGATCAGCGCGGCGTTCTTGCCCTGCCCCCACGGAGCGCCGGGTTGCTCACCCACCGCCTGCGTGGTGCTCGTGCGTGCCGCCTCCGGGGTGGCCGCCGAGCGCTGCACGCCGGTGTTCATGTAGGCCTCGTTGTCATAGCAGATGTAGAGCACGTCATCCCCGCGCTCGAACATCCCCGAGAGGCAGGCGAAGCCGATGTCCACGGTGCCACCGTCACCGCCCTGCCCGACCACGCGGGTGTGGGTGTTGCCCTTGGCCCGCAGCGCCGCGGCGATCCCGGTTGAGACCGCCGGCGCGTTGCCGAACAGCGAGTGGATCCACGGCAGCTGCCACGAGGTCTCCGGATACGGGGTGGAGAACACCTCCAGGCAGCCGGTCGCGTTGGCCGCGATCAGGTCGCCGCCGGCCGCGCGCATCGCCGCATCCAGGGCGTAGCGCGCACCGAGCGCCTCACCGCAGCCCTGGCAGGCGCGATGCCCGCAGGTGATGGCGTTGGCGCGCTCAGGCTCCGACTGGACCGAGCGAAGCTCAGGCTCAACCAGACGGTTACCCACGGCGAAGCTCCCGGTCTGGAAGAACTTCACCCTTGTGCCTGTCAGGTCTGTTGTCTTCATACCGGCCTCGCTCCCACGATTCCCAGTTCACGCAGCATGTTCTCGGCGTGCGGGCCGGAGCGCCGCGACGCCACCATCCGGGCCAGCTCACCGTCGACCAGCGAGTGATCGAGGTCGACGAAGGTCAGCTCGTGCAGCTGGTCGGAGTGCGCCTCTGTGAACAGCCGGCGCAGCGAGCGCTTGGTGATCGGCCGGCCCCCCAGCCCGGCGATGGCGGTTCTCACCGTGACCGGCAGGCCCTCCAGCGCGCCATGCACGTTCTGCGCCACGATCCCGCCGATCCCGATCGAGAGCGCCTTCTCCAACACCACCACGCGGCTGGCGTGCTGCAGCGCCCGGCGGACCTCCTCGCGCGGCCACGGGCGGAACGTCTTGATCCCCAGCGCGCCGATCCGCACGCCCTGCTCACGCAGCTCGTCGACCACATCCTCGATGGTGCCGAGCACCGAGCCGAGCGCGACGATGATCGTCTGCGCGTCGCCCGTGCGGTACTCCCGCAGCAGGCCGCCGGCCGGTCGCTGGAAGGCCTGCTCGAAGGCGCCCGCGACCTCCGGGATCCGGTCGAGCGCCTGCATCTGCTTGTAGTGCGCGAGGTAACGGACCTCCGTGTAGGCCTCGGGGCCGACCATCGCCCCGATCGTCACCGGCGCCGCCGGGTCGAGCACCTGGCGCGGCTCGAACGGCGCCAGGAAGCCATCCACCTGCTCCTGCTCGGGGATCTCGACGCGCTCCATCGCGTGGGTCAGCACGAAGCCGTCCATGCAGACCATCACCGGCAGCGAGAGCTCCTCCGCCAGGCGGAACGCCTGGATGTGGACGTCCACCGCCTCCTGGTTTGACTCCACGTAGAGCTGGATCCAGCCGGAGTCACGCTGCGACATCGAGTCGGAGTGGTCGTTCCAGATGTTGATCGGCGCGCCGATCGCGCGGTTGGCGACTGTCATCACGATCGGCAGCCCCAGGCCGGAGGCGTTGTAGAGCGCCTCCGTCATGTACAGCAGCCCCTGGCTGGCGGTCGCCGTGTAGGCACGTGCACCGGTCGCGCTGGCGCCGATCGCCACCGACATGGCCGCGAACTCCGACTCCACGTTGACGAACTCACACGGGGCCAGCTCACCGGCCTTGACGATCCGCGAGAGCCCCTCGACGATGTGCGTCTGGGGTGAGATCGGGTAGGCGCAGATCACCTCCGGGCGGCAGCGCGCGACCGTCTTGGCGACGGCCTGTGAACCTTCGATCTGTTCAAGCATTGACCGTCTCCCTCGTGATCGCGCTCCCGTTGGGGGGTGGAACCATCGCGTAGGCCGCACGTGCGGCAAGGATGTTCTCGGTGCCGACGTCACCGGCGAAGCGCTCGCCGATCGCGGCGGTCACGGAGCCGAGCGTGACGATCCCGGTGAGCGCCGCGAACGCGCCCAGCAGCGCGGCGTTGGGAAGCGGCCGGCCCAGCTGCTCGCGCGCCAGCTCAGTGGCCGGCACGGAGCACAGGCGCTGCGCGCTGAAGCGCTCGGTCAGCGCCCCGAGGTTCAGCTCGGCGATCGTGCGTGAGCTGTTGATCAGCACGTAACCGTCGTCACGCAGGCCGCTGAAGACGTCGACCTGGTGCAGCAGCGTGGGGTCGATGATGATCAGCGCATCCGGCTCGCTGATCGGCTCGCGCGTGCGGATCGAGTGGTCGTCGATCCTGCAGAACGAGACCACCGGCGCGCCGGTGCGCTCCGAGCCGAAGCTCGGGAACGCCTGCGCGTGCTCGCCCTGCTTGAAAGCCGCCACCGAGAGCAGCTCGGCCGCTGTGACCACGCCCTGCCCGCCACGACCATGAATTCTCGTCTCAAACACCGGCAACCTCCCGGGTATCAGCTTCGTCGGCGCGTCCCGGATCACAGCGATCTGCGCGCCCTGGGTTCAGCTTGGCGCGGTCAACCGCGGGTGGCATCGGCGCTGGCTGCGGATGCTCAGGCCGGATAACTACGGTTCACGGCCACTGTCGCCCGGCGTAGGTTGTCCGTATGACCATGACAACGTTCCAGACCACCTGATCGGCCATGTCCGGGGTGGCGACATATCCGTCGGATCAGTCGGTCGACGTTGCGCTGCGCGACGGCTCGGCTGTGCATGTGCGTCCCGTCGTCGCGGAGGACCGCGACGCGATTGAGACGTTCCTGAGCTCTCTCTCCGAGGACTCGCTCTATTACCGTGGCTTCGGCCACGTCAGTGTCAGGTGGCTCACGGACTGGTCGGTGAACGTCGACTACGTGGACCGTTACGGCCTCGTCGTGGTCAGCGGCCTTGACCAGCGGATCGTCGCGCACGCCGCTTACGTGCGCGTCGATCAGCACCGCGCCGAGGTTGCCTTCGAGGTGGCCGACGTGCTCCACGGACACGGGATCGCGACGCTGCTGCTGGGCCATCTGGCCGGTGTGGCGGCCAAGCACGGGATCACCGAGCTGATCGCCACGGTGATGCCTGAGAACCGCAAGATGCTCGACGTCTTCCACTACAGCGGCTTCGCTCCGCGCGAGCGCATCAAGGAGGGGATGATCGAGATCAGCCTGCCGACCTCGATGTCAGCGGAGGCGCTGCTGGCGTTCGAACGGCGTGAGCACACCGCCGCGCTCGGTGCCGTCCAGAGCTTTCTGACCCCGCGCACGGTGGCGATCATCGGCGCCTCCGCGCGCGAGGGCTCGGTCGGCGCGGCGCTGATGCGCAACGTGCTGCAGGCCGGCTTCACCGGAGACCTCTACCCGGTCAACCCGCGCACCGAGCAGATTGACGGCGTGCACTGCTTCAGCTCGGTGGCGCAGGTGCCCGCGCGCGTCGACCTGGCGGTGGTGGCGGTCCCCGCCGCGGGTGTCGTGGAGGTCGCGCGTGAGTGCGCGGCCGCCGGGGTGCGCGCGCTGCTGGTGATCTCAGCCGGCTTTGCGGAGGTCGGGGAGGAGGGGCGTGAGCGCCAGCGTGAGCTGCTGGAGGTCTGCCGCAGCGGCGGCATGCGCCTGGTCGGCCCCAACTGCCTGGGGCTGCTGAACACCGACCCAACCATCAACCTCAACGTGACCTTCAGTGGTGCCGTCCCACCGCCCGGGCGGATCGGGATGATGTCGCAGAGCGGCGGTGTCGCGATCGCCCTGATCGAGGCGGCGACGCGCCTGGGGATCGGCGTCTCATCGTTCGTCTCGGTCGGCAACAAGGCCGACATCTCCGGCAACGACCTGCTCGAGTACTGGGAGGAGGACCCCCAGACCGCGCTGATCGCGTTCTATCTGGAGTCGTTCGGCAACCCGCGCCGGTTCGCGCGCCTCGCCCGGCGGGTGGGTGTGCGCAAGCCGATCCTGGCTGTCAAGTCAGGCCGCACAGCGGCCGGCTCACGCGCCGCCTCCTCGCACACCGCGGCGCTGCTGTCGGCCTCCGACACCACCGTCGACGCGCTCTTCCGTCAGGCCGGGGTGATCCGCGCGGACACGCTCGGGGAACTGCTGGACACCGCCTCGCTGCTCAGCGCCCAGCCGCTGCCGCGCGGCGCGCGCGTGGCGATCGTGACCAACGGCGGCGGCCCCGGGATCATGTGCGCCGACGAGTGTCAGGCGGCCGGCCTCGACGTGGTCGAGTTCCCGGCGGCGCTGCGCGAGCGCCTGGAGGCGCTGGTACCGGCGCATGCGGCGGTGGCCAACCCGGTTGACATGACCGCCGCGGCGAGCGGTGAGCAGTACCGCGCGGTTGTCCAGGAGATCGCCGCGGCCGACGCCTGCGACGCGGTCATCGCGCTGTTCGTGCCGGCGCTGGAGACAAGCTCGCAGGATGTGGCCGACGCCCTGGACGTGGCCGCGCAGCACACCCCGCAGCTGACCATCGCCGCCGTGTTCATGGGCTCAGAGCCGGTGGCGCTGGCAGCGGCCGCCGCCAGGCAGCACGCCGCCGACGCGCCCGGCGCGCGGCGCGCGGCCCGTTACGCGCTGCCTGAGGAGGCGGTCAGGGCGCTGGCGCACGCTGTGGACTACACGCGCTGGCGGGCCAGGCCCCAGGGTGAGGTGGTCGAGTACGGCGACGTGACGCCGCGTGACGCCGCGGCGGTGATCTCGAGCGCGCTGGCGGCAGGGGACCAGTGGCTGAGCGTGCCGGACACCTTCGCGCTGCTGCGCGCCTACGGGATCCCCTGCGTGCGCACGGAGCTGGTCTCCAGCGTGCGGCAGGCTGTGGAGTTCGGCGCCGACGGGCGGCCGCTGGCGCTGAAGGCGGTCGCGCCCGGTCTGCTGCACAAGAGTGATGCCGGCGGTGTGCGCCTGAACCTCGCCGGTGAGGCGCAGATCCGTGAGGGAGCGCAGGGCATCCGCGACGCCGTCGCGCAGCACGGCTATGAGCTCCAGGCGTGGGTGGCGCAGGAGATGGCGCCCACCGGAGTGGAGCTGCTGGTGGGCGTCGTCAACGACCAGAGCTTCGGCCCGGTCGTGGCGGTCGGCGCCGGCGGCACCACGGCGGAGCTGCTGCAGGACGTGGCCGTGCGGATCACGCCACTGACGGACATCGACGCCCATGACATGCTGCGCTCGCTGCGCAGCTTCCCGCTGCTGGACGGCTACCGCGGCGCGCCGCGCTGCGACACCGCGATGGTGCAGGAGCTGCTCACGCGCGTCAGCGCGATGGTGCACGCACACCCTGAGATCGCTGAGCTCGACCTCAACCCGGTGATCTGCTCCCCCGCGGGGGCGGTTGTCAGCGACGCGCGGATCAGGGTCGCGCCGGCGCAGCCGGAACGGCCGATCGGCGCGCTGCGGGTTTGAGCGCGACTCACACAGGGGGATAATTCGCAAATGGCTACCCACTCCGCAGCTGACTTCAAGGTCGTAATTGCCGGTGGCGGGATCGCCGGTCTGGAAGCGGTGCTGGCGCTGCGCGCGCTCGCCGGCCCCGATCTGCAGATCACGATGCTCGCCGCCGACCCGGAGTTCGTGCACCGGCCGATGCGCGTGGAGGAGCCGTTCGCCGGCCCGCTCGCGCATCACTACCAGCTCAGTGAGCTGGCCGCGGACATCGGCTTCACGCTCGTGCGCGGGGCGCTCACGGAGATCGATGCGGCGCAGCGGCTGCTGATCGCCGACGGCGGTGAGCCGCTGCCCTACGACGCGCTGCTGCTGGCGCTGGGTGCGCGCCCGCGGCCGGCCTTCGCGCACGCGCTGACGCTCAACGACCGTGAGCTCGATGAGCAGATGCGCGGCGTGGTGCAGGACGTGGAGGGCGGCTACGCCCGCCGGCTGGCGTTCATCGCACCGCCGCGGATGCCGTGGCCGCTGCCGCTCTATGAGCTGGCGCTGATGACCGCGCACCGCGGCTGGGAGATGGGGGAGGAGGTCTCCGTCAGCGTGGTCACGCCGGAGCGCTCACCGCTCGAGCTGTTTGGCGCGGCCGCCAGCCTGGCCGTCGCCGAGCACCTGCGTGAGGCGGGGATCGAGGTCTTCACGGCCACCACCTGTGAGACCCCGCACGCCAACGAGGTGCTGCTGCACGGGGCCGGGCGCACGCTCAGCGTGGATCGCGTGGTGGCGATGCCGGAGCTCTTCGGCCCGCAGATCACGGGGCTGCCGCAGCTTGCTGAGCACGGTTTCATCCCGGTCGACGCCGAGTGTCGCGTGAGCGGGCTCGAGCGGGTCTTCGCCGCCGGTGACGCGACCGACTCGAGCGTCAAGTTCGGCGGCTTCGCCGCCCGCCAGGCAGACCTCGCGGCCCGCGCCATCGCGGCACTGGCGGGCATCACCGTGGAGCCCGAGTCCAGCCGCCCGCTGATCCACGGCACGCTCCTGGGGGGCAGGCACCCGCTGCACCTGGTGGCGGACCTCAGCGGCGCCCCGGACGCGCTCTCAGCCGCCAGTGAGGAGCCCAGCTGGACCCCGGCGGGCAAGGTCTCGGCGCGCTACCTGGCGCCGTACCTGGAGCGGCGCCACGCCGAGCGCCCGCGCTGAGCGCTGCCGCAGACCCGCGCCGGGCGCCGCCGGGCGCCGGTGCCCAGCGCCGTCGCCGGGCGGCTA
>JAJZDA010000145.1 GCA_021851525.1 Actinomycetes bacterium
CCAGCGCGAGCGCCACGACCGTCGCGGCGAGCGTGCCGGCTGCGAGCAGCCGCCGGCGCCGTGCTGGGACGCGGCGAGGTGAGAGGCGGCGAGGTGAGAGGCGGCGGACCGTTCCCGCGCTCACCTCCTCGACCAGGCGCGCATGGGTGCTCGCGCTCACTCGCCCGGCCGCCTCGCGGTCGCTCACGGGCAGCGCCGCGCGCAGCGGGTTCTCAGGCTCAGACATCGGAGCTCACCTCCTGTGGCGGAACATTCTCAGCGCTCAACGCCGCTCGCAATCGCGCCCGTGCACGATGCAGGCGGGTGCGCGCAGCGCCGGCCGAGCAGCCGAGCGCCGTGCCGATCTGGCCCGAGTCGAGCTCCTCCCACGCGTCGAGCATCAGGAGCTCGCGGTCCTCATCGGAGAGCGTGGCCAGGGCGTCATGGAGGCGGGCGCGCTCGCCGATCGCCTCCTCGAAGGCCGCTGCAAGCGGCAGCGGCCGCGCGGCCAGTTCGGCCTGCAGGAGCTCCCCGAGCGCGCGCCGGCGCCGCTCGCCGCGGCGGTGGTTGGCGAGCACGCGGCGGGCTATCGCGTACAGCCAGGGAGCCAGCCGCTCGTCGGCGGGCGCGTCGTCCAGGCGTCGCCAGACAACCATGAAGGTCTCGGCAATCGCGTCGGCGGCATCCATGGGGCTGGCGCTGCGGCGCAGCACATAGCCGAAGACGAGCTGGTGATGGTCTGCGTAGAGCACCTCGAAGCGCTCGCGGGCGGTCGTCGTGCGGCGCGGGCGCATCGCCGGATTCTTGAGCATCATCAGGTCACATGTCCGGATACCGGCCGGCTGTTACGGGGGCCTGGAATCTGGTCGGGCGGGCGCCGGGCGCGAATTTCCCGCGCCGCTATCCTTCTGAAAGCCATGAAGACCGACATTCACCCCAACTACGTAGAGGCTCGGGTCACCTGCACCTGCGGGAACAACTTCACCACCCGCTCGACCAAGCCTGAGATCCACGTCGAAATCTGCTCGGAGTGCCACCCGTTCTACACGGGCAAGCAGAAGCTCGTGGACACCGGTGGCCGCGTGGAGCGCTTCCAGCGCCGCGCCGCCAAGGGCCGCCTGGCTGCCGCCAAGGCCGGCGCCTGATCATCAGATTCTCGTGAGCGACGCGGTCAGGGAAACCAGCCTGGCCGCGCGCGCCGAGACCGCGCCACAGAGCTCCGCGGAGCTTGTGGGGAGCCCCGGCCCGGTCGCCGCGCCCGGGCCCGGCGGGCTTGCGCAGGCTGGCGCAGAGGCGCCTGTCGGTGAGCTGGCCGCCGGTGGCGATGCGCCGGTTGGCGGGTTGACTGCGCGTGGCGATGCGCCGGTTGGCGGGCAGGCGGTGCTCGAGGGCGTGATGATGCGCGGCGTGCGCCACTGGTCGGTGGCGGTGCGCAAGCCCGCAGCGGAGGACGCGCCCACGGGTGCGCTCGGCGAGATCGCCGTCCAGGAGTTTGAGCTGAGATCGCGTCCGCGTCGGCGGCCGGTCGCCAGGCTACCGCTGGTGCGTGGCGTGTTCGCGCTGATTGAGTCGCTCTCGCTGGGGATGCGGGCGCTCAACATCGCCGCCTCGGCACAGCTTCCCGAGGAGGATGCGCAGGCGCTCTCCGGCGGTGTCTGGACGGTCACGCTGCTGATCGCGATGGCCTTTGCGGTCGGTGTCTTCTTCATCCTGCCGGTGACGCTCACCAACCTCGTCAAGCACAGCCTGCACTCATCGGTGCTGTTCTGGATCGTCGAGGGCGTGATCCGCACAGCGATCTTCCTCGCCTACATGGCGCTGCTGGGCCGCGCAAAGGATCTGCGCCGGGTCTTCCAGTACCACGGCGCCGAGCACAAGGTGATCAGCTGCTATGAGGCCGGAGACGAGCTCACGCCCGCGCGCGCGGCGCTGTACTCGCGCTTTCATCCGCGCTGCGGCACGAGCTTCCTGCTGGTGGTGATGATCGTCTCGATCTTCGTGTTCGCGCTGGCCGGCGTGCACGCCTGGTGGCTGCTGGTGGTGACCCGGATCGTCGGCATCCCGATCGTGATCGGGATCTCTTTCGAGCTGATCCGCTTTGCCGGACGGCATCGCGCCAACCGCTGGGTGCAGGCCGTGATGTTCCCGGGGATGCAGCTGCAGAAGCTGACCACACGTGAGCCGGAGCTCGACCAGCTGGAGGTCGCGATCGCCGCGCTGGAGGCGGTGCTGGCGCACGAGACGCCCGGTGAGCACAGCGCCACGGACCTGGTGGGGCTCGAGGTCGTCGCCTAGCGTCTGCGCGCTGCTTGCGATGAGCGGCCCGCCGCGCGACTGCGCGGCGCGTGCTGCTTGCGATGGGCGGCCCGCCGAGCGACTGCGCGGCGCGTCAGGCCGCCCGCACGGGAGGGAGCGTCAGCATCGCCAGCAGATCGTGGACAGCGCCGGCGCGGTCCACATGCCAGCGCTCATGACTGATGCGCAGCACACGCTCACCGCGGCTCTGAAGCCAGGCGTCCTTGCGGCGGTCACGCTCGAAATCCCGTACGGCGATGTGGTAGCTGCGCCCATCGAGCTCGAGCGCCAACCGCTGCGACGGCCAGTAGCAGTCGATCTCCCACGGGCCGATGCGGATGTTGCGCTGCGGCTCAGGGAGCTCGGGGTGCTGCGCCAACCAGCGGTCAAACGACCGTTCGAGTTCTGAGCGGCGCTGCGGTTGCGGCCGGTAGGCGTGCAATGCGCGTCTGAGCGCCGCCATCCCGTGCGAACGACGGTGTCTCTCAAGCGTCGCCTCGATCGCGCCCAGGTTGAGCAGGTTTTCCCGCACTGCCCGCTCGATCAGTGCGTCGAGCTCGGTGGGGTCGCCCGTGCGGCGGGACACCTCGATCAGCAGCCGTGGGACGGAGCTGACCCGCAACCCATTCCTGGTCCGGATCTCGTCCTCCGGGGGCGCTTGATCGCTGCGATGCACGATCATGCCGGCCCGCCGCGGGGTTGACGCGGCGACGACGCCGATCTCGATCTGCGCGAGTGAGATGCGGTCAATGCCCCAGACCGCCGCCGCGGTGCGTCCGGCCAGCCAGGCCCCACGGCCGACGCTCAGCAGCGCTGCGGTGAGATGGGCGCTGTCGGAAAGCGGGGCGCGAGCGTCGGCATAGACGCAGCGGTGCAGGCGGCGCAGCTGACCGAGGCGCACCAGGGTGTGGACCTGATCCTTGCTGAAGCCGAGGGCGGTGAGCGTCGGGAGCGTCACGACTCCCTGGTTGCTGCGCAGCGCCCGCGTCAGCGCGCGGCTCTGCTGGGCGCGACTGTGGGGGAGTGACTCGCGATATACGCGAGTCACTCCCCCACAGTCGCGTGGCGCTTCGCCCAGGTCCCCGCGTGGCGCTTCGCCCAGGTCCCCGCGTGGCGCTTCGCCCAGGTCCCCGCGTGGCGCTTCGCCCAGGTCCCCGCGTGGCGCTTCGCCCATGACCCCGATCCAAGCACCGCACCGCACGCCACGCCAGACCGAAATGTCACGTCTCTGCGCCAACTCACGGATAGCGCGCGCCGCCCGTGAAGTCGGCCTCGAAATCCCGTGTCAGGACCGCGAGCAGCGCGGGGGCGGTGAGCTCGATGCCCAGCTCCCGGTTGTAGTCGAGGGAGGCCGTGGAGAGGTTCTGGGAGCCGACCAGTCCTTGGCGAGCGTCGATGAGCAGCAGCTTGGCGTGGATGTAGTATCGCTGGCCGTGGTAGAGGCGGATCTGGGCGCCGCACGAGTGCAACCGCGCGAACGCTTCCTGCCAGCGGCTCTCGTAGGTCATCACGATCCTCACGCTGACCCCGCGCCGCGCCGCAGAGCACAGCGCGTCGGTGGCCGGTGCGTACGCCAGCTCCTCATCCTCCAGGTCGATCGAGCGCCGCGCCGACCCGATCAGCGCCAGCATCGCGCTCGCCGCTCCCGGTGACCAGACCAGGTCGCCGGCGCCGGCGCGGGGGCTCACCGGCCGCCCCGCCCAGTCGGCGTCGAACACCGCGAGGATCGCCGCCACGTCTGCTGGCCGCCGGTCGATCACCGCGAAGTCACGCGTGCCCGCGTACCAGCCGTCGAGGTTGAGCGTCATGATGGCGCTCCGGCGACCATCGACGGTCAACGTCTTCTGGTGGGTAAGCGCGAACCGTGACGGGGTGTAGCGCACCCGCACACCGTGCTGGCGCAGGTACGCGTACGCGGACGCGTTGGTGTCCTCCCGATCGCCGTAATAACCGCCGTTGAGCAGCACCCGAACCGCCACGCCGCGGCGCGCGGCGGCCGCCAGCGCCCGCTCGACGCGCGTGTCGTAGAGCTCGTACATGGTCAGCTCGATCGAATGGCGCGCCCCCGCGATCATCGCCAGAAACGGTGCGTTGCCGGCCGCCGGCTCCGCGATCAGTGCCAGCGGCGGCCCGCTGGCCGCCGCCGCCCCCGGCGCCAATGCGAGCGTCGTCAACAGCGTCGACCACAGCGTCCGGCGGACTCTCATCGGCTCATCCTAAACTCGGCTGCCGATGATCGATGAACTCGTAGCCCAGATCGACTCACGGTTCCGCGCGCTGGAGGCGGAGCTGGCCGACCCCGAGGTGCTGGGCGACCGTGAGCGGTTCACGGCCGCCTCGCGCGCGTACCGTGAGCTGGAGCCGGCCGCGAAGCTCGCCACCGAGTACCGGCGCGCCGCGGACGACGCCGCCGGCGCCCGTGAGCTGCTGGCCGAGGACGGCGATGACGCTGAGCTGCGGGAGATGCTGAGCACCGCCAGCGCGCGGATCGAGCAGCTCGAGGATGAGATCCGCCTGGCGATGGTCGAGCGCGACCCCAACGACGACAAGAACGTGATCATCGAGATCCGGCCCGGCGTCGGTGGCGACGAGGCCGGGATCTGGGCCGGTGACATCTACAAGATGCTGGTGCGCTACGCCGAGCGCCGCGGCTACAAGACGGAGCCGATGGACATCGGCGACGGCACGTACACCTTCGCGGTCAAGGGTGACGGCGCGTACTCCGTGTTCAAGTTCGAGGGCGGCACCCATCGCGTGCAGCGCGTGCCGGAGACCGAGTCCCAGGGCCGCATCCACACCTCCACCGCGACAGTCGCGGTGCTGCCGGAGGTGGACGACGTGGAGGTCGAGATCGACCAGAATGATCTGCAGATCGACGTCTACCGCTCATCCGGCCCCGGCGGCCAGTCGGTCAACACCACCGACTCCGCGGTGCGCATCACACACCGGCCATCCGGGATCGTCGTCTCGATGCAGGATGAGAAGTCGCAGCTGCAGAACCGTGACAAGGCGATGCGGGTGCTGCGCGCAAGGCTGTATGAGCGCGCGCTGGCCGAGCAGCAGGCGGAGCTCTCCGCCTCACGCGCGGCGCAGGTCGGCAGCGGTGACCGCTCGGAGAAGATCCGCACCTACAACTACGGCGAGCGCCGCGTCAAGGACCACCGCATCAACCTGCTCGTGCACAACCTCGAGGAGATCCTGATGGGCGGCCTGGATGAGCTGACCGCGGCGCTGCAGGACGACGAGAAGCGCCGGCGCCTGGAGGAAGCGGCCTCCGGCCAAGCATGACCACCGTCCGCGAGGAGTTGGCCGCCGCCACCGATGCCCTGGCGGAGGTCGGCTGCGACACGCCGCGGCTGGACGCGGAACTGCTGCTGGCGCGGGTGCTCGGAACGGACCGCGCCGGCCTTGTGATGGCCGCTCGGGACGAGGTTTCCGGGGAGCATCGCACGCGCTACCTGGCGCTGCTCACACGGCGTGTCAAGCGCGAGCCGATCGCCTACATCCTCGGCCGCCGCGACTTCCGCAGGCTGACCCTGGTGGTGGACCCGCGGGTGCTGATCCCGCGTCCGGAGACCGAGCTGCTGGTTGAGGTCGGGCTCGAGCTGCCGCAGGGCATCCGCGTGGCGGACATCGGCACCGGCAGCGGCGCGGTTGCGCTGGCGCTCAAGGACGAGCGCCCGGATCTGCATGTGATCGGCGTGGACCGCAGCGAGGGCGCGCTCTCTGTGGCGCGGATGAACGCCTCACGGCTCAGGCTGCAGGTCGAGTGGTGGCTTGGAGATCTGCTGGACGCGGTGCGCTGCGAGGCGGTGCTGGCGAACCTGCCCTACGTGCCAGATGGCGAGCAGCTGCCACCGGAGGTGGGTGTCTACGAGCCGCGCCAGGCGCTGTTCGGTGGCGCCGATGGTCTCGATCTGGTGCGGCGCCTGGTGGCGCAGGCCGGGGCGCGCGATGGGCTGTCGCTGATCGCGCTGGAGATCGGTGCGGGCCAGGCGCCCACGGTCATGCGGCTGCTGACCGAGGCCGGCTTCAGGGAGGTGGAGAGCCGGCGCGACCTGGCCGGGATCGAACGCGTGGTGCTGGGTCGCAGATGAGCGTCGTCGAGTTCGAGCGCGTGATCAGCGCGGGCGGGCTGGTGCTCTTCCCGTCGGACACGGTCTACGGGCTGGCGTGTGATCCGGGCAACCTGGCGGTGATCGAGCGGCTGTATGCGCTGAAGGGGCGCCCGCCGGAGAAGTCCGCGGCGGTGATGTTCTTCGACCTCGAGCCGGCGCTGCGAGCGGTCGGCCCGCTGGGAGCGCGAACCGAGCGGGCGCTGCGTGCGCTGCTGCCCGGTGGGGTGACGCTGCTGCTGCGCAATCCCGACCGACGCTTCGCCTTGGCGTGCCGTGCCGACCCGGCGACGCTCGGCGTGCGCGTGGTGGATGTCGCGGCGCTGCGCGGCGCGCGGGTGGCGGTGCTGCAGTCGAGCGCCAACCTGTCGGGCGAGCGCGATGCGCAGACCATCGAGGCTGTGGCGCCGGCCGTGCGCGCGGGGGTTGACCTTGAGATCGACGGCGGCGAGTTGCCGGGCAGGTCATCCACGGTGATTGACCTGCGCGCGTACGAGGACGACGGCACCTGGTCGATCGTGCGCGAGGGCGCCGTGCCGCGAGCGCGCGTCACGGATGCTCTGCGTATCGCATGAGCCACCGCGGCGCTCGCCGCGCGGGTCGGCGAGCGCCGCGGCTCAGCACAAGCCGAACGCCAGCGGCGCTGGTAGGCTCGAAGCAGATGACTGAGCTTCCCGCCGACTACTTCAACGCCCCGATCGCCGAGGTTGACCCGGAGATCGCAGAGCTGCTGGATCTAGAGCTCGATCGCCAGCAACGGACGCTCGAGATGATCGCGTCCGAGAACTTCGTGCCGGTCTCGGTGCTCGAGGCACAGGGATCGGTGCTCACCAACAAGTACGCCGAGGGCTACCCCGGCAAGCGGTACTACGGCGGCTGTGAGTTCGTCGACCAGGTTGAGACGATCGCGATCGAGCGCGCCAAGGCGCTGTTCGGCGCTGAGCACGCCAACGTGCAGCCGCACGCCGGCGCGCAGGCGAACATCGCCGTCTACCACGCGCTGCTCTCGCCGGGCGACACGCTCATGGGCCTGGAGCTGGCGCATGGCGGGCATCTCACGCACGGCATGAAGATCAACGCCTCCGGGCGGCTGTATGAGATCGCGACCTACGGGGTCGATCGCGAGAGCTCCTTGATCGACATGGACGAGGTTGCGCGGATTGCGCGCGAGCGGCGTCCGAAGATGATCGTCGCGGGCTGGTCGGCGTATCCCCGGCACCTGGACTTCAGGCGCTTCCGGGAGATCGCGGATGAGGTCGGCGCACTCCTGTTCGTCGACATGGCCCACTTTGCCGGGCTGGTCGCCGCCGGCCTGCATCCCTCGCCGGTGCCGTACGCGGATGTGGTTGCGACCACGATCCACAAGACGATCGGTGGACCGCGCTCGGGGATGATCCTGTGCAGGGAGGAGCACGCCAAGAAGATCAACTCGGCGGTATTCCCCGGTCAGCAGGGCGGGCCGCTTGAGCATGTGATCGCGGCCAAGGCGGTTGCCCTGAGGATCGCTGCCTCGGCGGAGTTCCGGGAGCGGCAGCAGCGCACCCTTGCAGGCGCCCAGGCGCTGGCGGAGGCGCTGCTGGGCACCGGGCACGGCGTCTCGGTGCTGACCGGCGGCACTGACGTTCACCTGGTGCTGGTGGACCTGCGCGCATCGGAGCTCGACGGCCAGCAGGCGGAGGATCGCCTGCACTCGATCGGGATCACCGTCAACCGCAACGCGGTCCCGTTCGACCCGCGCCCGCCGATGGTCACCTCGGGGCTGAGGATTGGGACGCCGGCGCTGGCCACCCGTGGCCTCGGTCTCGATGACTTCCGCGAGATCGGGGAGATCCTCAGCGTCGCGCTGCGCCCGGGGGATTTCGACGCGAGGTCCGCCGAGCTCAGTGCGCGCACCGCCGCGATCGCCGAGCGCCACCCGCTCTACGCGACGCTGCGCCAGCACGCCCGGGCCTGAGCGGGACCCGCGCCCGCCCCGCCGGCCCAGCCCGC
>JAJZDA010000146.1 GCA_021851525.1 Actinomycetes bacterium
GAGCCTGCGCGCGCCGGTCGCCGGCGAGCTCGACCCGGGCCAGGTGCGCGCCGCGACCCCCGAGGTGAGCGTCGAGCTGCTGTCCGCGGAGGCGCGCAAATGAGCACCTTCGTGCTGGCCGTCGACCACCGCAACTCACTGCGCGGCTGGCTGCGCGGGCTCGGGATCCCCGACCAGCGGCTCGAGCCCAGCGCCCGGCAGCTGAAGCTGATCTGCGTGACCGCGCTGGGGATCGCACGCGAACGGCTGCCCGCCGGCGCGCGGCCGATGCTGCTCCTGGACGCGGAGTACGGCGTGGACGCGATCCCCGCAGCGGCGGCCCTGGGCCTGCCGATCGTGATCCCCGTGGAGCGCAGCGGCCAGCCTGAGTTCCTGTTCGAGCACGGCGAGCGCTTCGCCGAGGAGATCGAGCGCGTCGCCCCGGCGGCCGTCAAGGCGCTGGTTCGCTACAACCCGGCGGGCGACGCGGAGCTCAACCGCCGCTCGCGTGAGCGGCTCGTGCGGCTCCAGAGCCGGCTGCGGGCCAGCGGGCGGCGCTTCATGCTGGAGCTGCTGGTGCCCGCCACCGAGCAGCAGTTGGCGGCCGGCGCGGAGCGCTTTGACGAAGAGCTGCGCCCGGCGCTGGCGATCGAGGCGATCTCACAGCTGGCCGCTGAGGGCCTGCGCCCGGACTGGTGGAAGCTCGAGGGCAACCGCGACCGCGACGCCGCGGCGGCGCTCTCCCGCGCCGCGGCCGACGCGGCGCAGATCGGCTGCCTGGTGCTGGGGCGCGGACAGGACCGCGAGAGCGTGCTCGAGTGGGTGCGGACCGCGGCGGCGGCCGGCGGGTTCGTGGGCTTCGCGGTGGGGCGCACCCTCTGGACCGGCCCGTTCACCGCGCTGGTCAACGGGCAGTTGGACGAGGTTGAGGCGGCCGCGCGGATCGCGGACGCCTACCTGGAGATCGCGGCCCAGTACACGGCCGCGCAACCGGCGACGGCCGGGTCAGACGGCGACAGATAGTCAACAAACCAAGCAGTGGGAGGAGCAGGTAGATGCGAGCCAAGAGGCGATTTACGATCGCGGCGATGGCGGTTGGGGCACTGGGCATGGGCGTCAGTGCCGCCAGCAACGCCAGCGTCGTGAAGGCGACGGCGGCAGCGTCGTCGATCAGGGGTCAGACGATCAACGTCGCAATCGCGTATCCGGCCCCCAAGGCGGAGCTGGCGAAGTTCACCGCGCAGACCGGTGTGAAGGTCAACTGGAACTACATCCAATGGGATTCGCTGCAGACCAAGATCGCAGCGGCGGCGGAGGCGCACAGTTACTTCGCGGACGTCGCCGATGTCGACTGGTCCAAGGTCGGGGAGTACTACGCCACCAAGTGGTTTTTGCCGTTGAACTCCTACTTCCCGCTGAGCGGGGTCAAGGCGCAGTACCCGCAGGCGGCCTCATTCATCCGCAACGGCAAGCTGCTGGGCATGCCGATGGACGCGTCGCTGCTGGTCACCACGGTCAACGAGAAGGACTTCAAGGCCGCCGGGATCAAGCAGGATCCGACGACGCTTGCGCAGTACGAAGCCGATCTCAAGGCGGTGGCCGCCAAGACCTCGGTCAAGCACCCGCTGGACATCCCGCTGGCCGCGGCCGAGGGACTGTCGACCTACTGGTATGAGATGACGGCGGCGTTCGGCGGTCAGGTGCTGAGCTCGACCTACAAGCCGCAGTTCACCTCGCCCTCATCACCGGGATACAAGGCGCTGGCGTGGATGGTCAACGCCTACAAGACCGGGCTCGTCCCCAAGGCGAACCTCAACATGCAGGACTACCAGGCGCTGGAGACCGACCAGGCGCACAACCTCACGGCGAGCGTCTTCTCCGACTACTCCGGTGACGTCGGCACGATCTACAACGTGCCCGCGCAGTCGAAGGTCGTCGGCCAGGTCAACTACATCCCCACGCCCGGCCTGCATGGCGTCGCGCCGAACCTCGGCAACCCCGACGGCATCGGCATCCCCGCGCAGGCCAAGCACGTGGCCGCGGCCGTGGCCTTCATCCGCTGGATGGAGCAGCCCGCCAACCAGGCGGCCTTCGCCGGCGCCAACGGCGCCGCCGACGTGATCAGCACGTTCCCGCTGCCGGCCAACCGCGGCGGGCTGGCGGACCTGGTGAAGTCCGGCAAGGTCCCCGGCGCGGCGACGCTCGCGGCGCTGCTCGAGCACCACTCGCGCGCGATCTTCCCGGCCGGCGCGCCGCCGTGGTACGCGCAGTTCAGCAACGCCGTCTACACCAACATCCACAGCGCCGCTGCCGGTGCTGAGTCGGTGTCCGCGGCGATCAGCGCGATCGCCTCGACCGTCAAGGGGCTGGCGGGCTGACAGGATCTGGGGCCGTCCGCCGCGTGCGGACGGCCCCACCACCGCTCTCACAGAGGCCGACCCAGAGATGAGTGCAATCCGCCGCCGCCTCACGCGCGGCCCAGCCATCCAGAGCCAGACGATCCGGCGCGGCGCCGGCGAGACGGCGCTGCCATACGCGATGGTCACGCCGCTGCTGGTGTTCATCGGCGTGCTGGCGCTCTACCCGACGGTGCTGACCGCGTACGGAGCGTTTGTTCACAACGACGCGCTCGACCCGCCCAACCACTTCACCGGGTTCGGGAACTTCCAGAGCGTGTTCAACGACCCGCAGGTGCGCCAGAGCCTGCTCAACACCGGCCTCTACGTGATCTTCGGGGTGCTGCTGTCGGTGGCGCTCGGCACCTTCTTCGGGCTGCTGCTGCAGCGCCGCTTCCGCGGGCGCGGCGTGGTCCTGGCGCTGATGGTGCTGCCGTGGGCGCTGCCGGGCGTGGTCGAGGGGGTGATCTGGTCCTGGATCTATGACCCCACCTTCGGCGTGCTGAACTCGACGCTCAAGACCGTCGGGGCGATCCACAACTACCAGCTCTGGCTGGGCACCCATCAGATCGAGACGATCTTCTTCATCTCGCTGGTGCAGGTCTGGCAGATCACGCCGCTGGCGGCGATCCTGATCCTCGCCTCGCTGCAGGCGATCCCCGGCGAGCTGTATGAGGCGGCCGACGTCGACGGCGCCAACGGCTGGCAGTCGATCAAGCGGATCACGCTGCCGCTGATCCGGCCCGGGCTGGCGATCGCGGTGGTCGAGGGGCTGGTGATGTCGATCAACATCTTTGACCAGGTGTACGTGCTCAACGCGGGCGCCAGCACCGGCTCCTCGCTGATGAGCGAGACCTACCAGATCACCTTCGGCAACCTCAACTTCGGCCAGGGCTACGCGCTCTCGCTGCTGGCCACGGTGACCACGATCGTGCTCTCGCTGCTGGCCGTCAAGCTGATCTACCGGAAGGTCGAGTTCTGATGGGCGCGCTGAGCCGGCCGGCAGCCCCGCGCCGCGCCGGGCGCCGCCGCGCGCGCTGGTTGCGCGGCGCCGGGATCGGCGTGCTGCTGCTGTGGTCGCTGTTCCCCGTGTACTGGGCGCTGAACACCAGCCTGATGACCAACGCCCAGGCGCAGAGCAGCCCGCCGAGCTTCTTCCCGACGCACTTCGTGTTCAGCAACTACGAGGCGGTCTTTGGCTACGGCCCCTCGAGCGCCTCCACCGCGGGCGGCGTGGGCCAGGCGCTGCTGAACTCCTCGATCGAGAGCCTCGGCGCGACGCTTTTGACGCTCGTGATCGCCGTGGTCGGCGCCTACGCGTTTGCGCGTCTGCGCTTCCGGCTGCGCGGCGCGCTCTTCTACATCGTCGTGGCGACGCTCACGCTGCCGGTGTACGCGACGCTGATCCCGATCTACACGATCCTCACCAAGCTGCAGCTGGTCAACACCTACATCGGGATCATCCTCGTGTACACGTCCGGGTTCCTGCCGCTGGCAATGTGGATCATGTACAACATGTTCCAGGCGCTGCCGGCGAGCATCGAGGAGGCGGCCGCGATCGACGGGGCCACCACGCTGCAGATCTTCCGGCGGATCGTGTTGCCGATCGTGCGCCCGGGGATGGCGGCGGCGGCGATCATCACCTTCCTGTTCGGCTGGGGGCAGTTCATCTTCCCGCTGGTGCTGGGCAGCACCAACTCCACGGAGCCGCTGACGGTGGCGCTGTCAGCGCTGGCCGGCCGCCACGTGGTCCCGTACACGATCATCAACGCCGCGGCGATCGTGGCGATCGCCGTGCCGGCGCTGATCGTCTTCTTCCTCAACCGCTACATCGTCGACGGGATCGTCGCCGGGAGCGTGAAGTGAGCGGGGTGGGGTGGGCGTGAGCGAGCGTGAGACCAACGGCCGCGACGATCGCCTGCGGGCGATCGTGGAGATCGTCGAGGCGTCCGAGCGGCCGGTGACCGTCGAGTGGCTGGCCGAGCGGCTCTCGGTCGCGCCGGCCACGATCCGTCGTGACACCAACGCGCTCGAGCAGCGCGGCGCGGTGGCGCGCTCCTGGGGGCGTGTCGCCCGGCCCGGCGGCTTTGTCGAGCAGCCGATCGGGGAGCGCGCCTCCCAGCACCCGGCGGAGAAGCGCCGGATCGCGGAGGCGGCGGCGCGGCTGGTGCACGACGGCTCCCTGGTCGGGCTGACCGGCGGCACCACGACCCTGGCGGTGGCCCGTGCGATCGCCGGGCTGCGCAGGCTGACGGTCGTCACCAACAGCCTCAGCATCGGCATGCAGCTGGCGCCGCGCAGCAACATCCGGCTGATCCTCAGCGGCGGTGAGGCGCGCAACGCGTCCTTTGAGCTCTCGGGGCCGCTCTCGGTGTCGGCGATCGAGGCCTTCAACCTCGATCTGGCGATAGTCGGCGTCGACGGTCTGGACGTGCGCACCGGCTGCACCACCTACGACCACGCCGAGGCGATGACCAACGCCGCGCTGGTGCAGCGCGCCGCGCAGACCGTGATCGTCGCCGACTCCAGCAAGCTCGGGCGCACCGGCTTTGCCCGGATCTGCGAGGTCTCCGCGGTGGAGACCCTGATCACAGATGAGGGCGCGACCGATGAGCAGATCGCGGAGTTCACCGCGGAGGGGGTGAACGTGATCCGTGTCTGAGCACAGCCTGCGGGTCCCGGCACCCGAGTTTTGGAACTTGAACCAGGAGAGCCAGTGGCATCGATCGAGCTGGGCGCGATAAACAAGGTCTACCCGAACGGCTTCCATGCCGTTCATGACCTCGAGATCTCCGTGGCCGACGGTGAGTTCATGGTGCTGGTCGGGCCCTCCGGCTGCGGCAAGACCACCGCGCTGCGGATGGTGGCCGGGCTTGAGGAGGTGACCACCGGCTTCCTGCGGATCGGCGACCGGGACGTGACCACGCTGCCCGCACGCGAGCGGGACATCGCGATGGTCTTTCAGAACTATGCGCTCTATCCGCACATGACGGTCGCCGAGAACATCGGCTTCGCGCTCTCGCTGCGGCGCCTGTCAAAGGCGGAGATCAGCCGGCGGGTGAGCGCCGCGGCTGAGGTCCTGAGCCTCACCGAGTGGCTTGACCGCAAGCCGGCGCAGCTCTCCGGCGGGCAGCGTCAGCGGGTGGCGATGGGGCGCGCGATCGTGCGGGAGCCGTCGGCCTTCCTGATGGACGAGCCGCTCTCCAACCTCGACGCGAAGCTGCGCGTGCAGATGCGCGCCGAGGTCAGCCGCATCCAGCGCCGGCTCGGCGTGGCGACCATGTACGTGACCCATGACCAGACCGAGGCGATGACGATGGGCGACCGCGTCGCCGTGCTCAACGCCGGCGTGCTGCAGCAGTGCGATCAGCCGCAGGTGCTCTACGACAGTCCTGACAACCTGTTCGTGGCGGGCTTCATGGGCTCGCCGGCGATGAACCTCTACGAGGCGACGCTCGCGCCGGACCTCGGCTCGCTGGGTCTCGGCTCGCAGCGCCTGGCGCTCCCGCAGGAGCTCCAGCGCGCGCGTCCGGGGCTGCGTGCCTACGGCGAGCGCCGGGTGGTCGTCGGCCTGCGCCCGGAGCACCTGGCGCTGGCCGCGGGCGACGCGGCGGACGGCCGCACGCTGGCCGTCGACACGGAGCTGGTGGAGGCGCTCGGCTCCGAGCAGCTCCTGCACTTCAGCTTCGACGCGCGGCGCATCTACGCGCCGGGCGTGGATGAGGAGCGGGAGATCGGTGAGGCCGTTGCCGGGATCGGCGTGGCGCGGATCGAGCCGGAGGGGCAGCTGCGCCAGGGGGAGCGGGTGCGGCTGGCGGTGCGCCCCGAGCTGATGCACTTCTTCGACCCGGCCAGCGGGCTGGCGATCCGGGGCTGAGGACCGGCGCAGGCAGCTGCGCATCGCGCCGGCTGAGGCGGTGTGCGGCGCGTCCCGCCGCGTCGCCGGATAGCGTAGGCGCGCAATGCGCCGGGCCTGCATCGACATAGGAGCCAACACCACGCGCCTGCTGGTGGCCGAGTGCGACGGTGATCAGCTCGTCCCGGTGCATCAGGAGCGTGCCTTCACGCGCATCGGCCAGTCGCTTGACGAGCACGGCCAGATCCCGCAGCGCAAGCTCACCGAGGTTGTGGCCGCCGTCGCCACCCAGCTGGCGATCGCCCGCGCGCTGGGCGCAGCGCAGCTGCGCTGCGTGGCCACCGCCGGGGTGCGGCGCGCGGCCAACGGCGAGCGCCTGGTCGAGCTGGTGGCCAACAGCTGCGGGGGCACGGTCGTGGAGGTGCTGAGCGGCGAGCAGGAGGCACGGCTGGCCTTTCTCGGGGCGGCCTGGGCGGTGCGTGGGAGCACCGCCCCCGGGGCGCTGCTCGCAGTCGCGGACGTCGGCGGCGGGTCGACTGAGCTGGTGGTCGGCGAGTCCGCCGGGGAGGTGCTGTGGTGGCGCTCGCTGCCGCTCGGCTCAGCCGATCTGCTGAGCGGCGAGCTTGACGAGGACCCACCGGGGGAGCTGGCGCTGGCACGCGCCAGCGGGCGCGTGCGTGAGGCCTTTGCGGACATCTCGCCGCCCGCCGTGGATCACGTGATCGCAGTTGGCGGCAGCGCCACCTCGCTGGTGAGCATCGCCGGCGTGCGGCTCGACCGCGAGGCGCTGCAGGAGGCGCTGCGCCGGCGCAGCGCGCTCACCGCGGCAGAGTTCGCGGCGCGCAGCGGGCTGGAGGCGGAGCGCGCCCGGCTGCTGCCCGGCGGGCTGCTGATCCTCGCGCAGCTCGTCGAGCTCTTCGGGAAGGAGCTGACCGTGGGGGCCGGCGGCCTGCGCGAGGGCGTGCTGCTCGACGCCGCCGCTACCAGTGGATGCCCTTGAGCAGCCGCGCGACCAGCGCCTGCTCACGTGACGCGTGCTCACCGGGATCGACCTGGCCGCGGGCCGCGGCGGAGTCGGGGAAGACGCGGTAGGCGACGCTCAGCAGCTGGTCGACCAGCTTCGGCGCCAGCGCGTAGCTGACCTCGCCGAAGGTGCCGAGCCTGGTGCTCACGACCTTGGGCCGGGTGCGAATCGCCTCGATGATCATGTCGGCGGCCTGGTCGGGAGTGATCGTCGGGAAGCGGTCGTACATCTTGGTCGGCGCGATCATCGGCGTCTTCACCAGCGGCATGTGCACGGTCGTGAAGTGCACGTTGTCCTGGACGCACTCGGAGCTGACCACGCGCGTCCAGGCGTCCAGCGCGGACTTGGAGGCGACGTATGCGGAGAAGCGCGGGGGGTTGGTCTGAACGCCTATCGAGGAGATGTTGATCACGTGCCCGCTGTGGCGCTCGCGCATCTGCGGCAGAAAGCCCATCGTCAGGCGGATCGTGCCCAGGTAGTTGAGCGCGATCGTGCGCTCAAAGTCGTGGAAGCGGTCGTATGAGAGCGCGATCGAGCGGCGGATCGAGCGGCCCGCGTTGTTGACCAGCACGTCCACGGCGCCGTGCTCCGCCAGCACCGTGTCCACCAGCCGCTCCACCGCGTCCAGGTCGGAGATGTCCGCGGCGTAGACGAAGGCGCGCCCGCCGGACTGCTCGATCTCCTGCCGGGTCTCCTGCAGGCGCTCGGTGCCGCGGGCGACGAGCAGCGGGACGCCGCCGGCCGCCGCCACCTTGATCGCCGTGGCACGCCCGATCCCGCTGGAGGCGCCGGTGATCAGGACGATCCTGCCGGCCAGCGCGCTGCGGGCGCTGGGGACGCGCTCGAGGTCGGGGTCGAGGTGGTGCTCCCAGTAGTCCCACAGCAGCGCCGCGTAGGTCTCCAGCGGCGGCACGGTGATCCCGCTGCCCTGCAGCGCGGCGGCGGCGTTGGTGGTGTCGAAGTCCGCCGTCAGGTCGATGTGGTCAGCGACCTCCTCGGGAACCCCCAGCTCGTCGAGCAGCGCCCGGCGCGCCAGCCGCGCGCCGGGCAGCGCCAGCAGTGCGGCGGCGGCGCCGCGGGGGATCG
>JAJZDA010000147.1 GCA_021851525.1 Actinomycetes bacterium
GCGCTGGCCGGCGCCGCGCCGCGCAGCGCGCCCGCCAAGCCGGCGCGGGCGCCGCGCCTGGTGATCCTCACCTCGGGCACCACCGGCACCCCCAAGGGGGCCGGCCGCGATGTGCCGTTCTCGCTGGCGCCGGTCGGTGGGCCGCTGAGCAAGGTCCCGTTTCACGGAGGTGACGTGGCGCACATCTCCGCGCCGCTGTTCCACGCGCTCGGGTTCACGCAGTTCCTGCTGCAGATCGGCCTCGGCTCCGCGCTCGTGCTGCAGCGCCGCTTCGATGAGCGGGCCGTGCTGGACAGCATCGAGCGCAACCGCGTGACGACGCTGGTGGTGGTGCCGGTGATGCTCCAGCGGCTGCTGGCGCTCGACCGCCACGAGCTCAGCGGCCGTGACCTCTCGAGCCTGCGGATCATCTACGTCAGCGGCTCGCAGCTCGGCTCGGAGCTCGCCCGCCGGGTGCGTGAGGTGTTTGGCCCGGTGCTCTACAACCTCTACGGGTCCACGGAGATCGCCTACGCGACCATCGCCACGCCGGAGGATCTGGAGGAGGCCCCAAGCTGCGTCGGACGGGTCGTGCGCGGTGCTGCCGTGGCGGTGCTCGGCCCCGGCGGTGAGCCGCTGGCGACCGGGCAGACCGGGCGCATCTTCGTCGGCAACATGATCGAGTTCGAGGGTTACACCGGCGGCGGCGACAAGGAGCGCATCCACGGCCTGGTCTCCTCCGGGGACGTCGGCCACTTCGACGCGCGGGGACGCCTGTTCATCGACGGTCGCGACGACGAGATGATCGTCTCCGGCGGCGAGAACGTCTTCCCGCGTGAGGTGGAGGAGCTGCTGGCGGCTCACCCGGCGGTGCTGGAGGCGGCGGCGGTGGGGGTGCCGGATCACGACTTCGGTCAGCGCCTGCGGGTGTTCATCGTCCGGCGCCCCGGTCTGGAGCTGACCGATGAGCAGGTCAAGGAGTTCGTGCGCCAGAACCTTGCGCGCTACAAGGTGCCGCGGGAGGTGACCTTCCTGGAGGAGCTGCCGCGCAACCCGACCGGCAAGGTGCTCAAGCGTGAACTGGTGTCGCTCTGAGGCAGGTTGAGGTGCCCGCTCGATCACAGCCACGCAGCGTCAGGATCGTCAACCAGACCCGTGAGCAGGTGGTCTGTGAGCGCGCCGAGGTGGCCGCCAACATGTTCTCGAGGATGCGCGGTCTGCTTGGACGCAGCGGTCTGGCGTCGGGCGAGGGGATGTTCTTTGCGGGAGAGTCATCGATCCACAGCGCGTTCATGCGCTTTCACTTCGACGCGGTCTTCCTGGACGCGGAGCTGCGCGTGCTGAAGCTCGCCGAGCGGATCCCGCCTTGGCGCGCGCACAGCGCCCGCGGGGCGCGCAACGTGCTGGAGCTGGCCGCCGGTGAGATCGCCGGCCGGGCGATCCACGTCGGGGATGTGCTGCGCCTGGTGGATGCGGAGGAAGGTGATCCGCACGCGTGAGCGGCCCCTGCTGGACGCGGGCGACTGCGCTTCGCGGGCGGGAGCGGCACCGGCGTTGCGGCCGGACGGTGGGGTAGGGTGGCGGCGATGCCCACCGAGAGTGAGTTGCTGGCCGACGCGATCGTGGTCGGCGCGGGGCTGGCGGGACTGGTCGCCACCGCTGAGCTGACCGCCGCCGGCAAGCGCGTGCTGCTGCTCGACCAGGAGCCCGAGGCGTCGCTCGGCGGCCAGGCTTTCTGGTCACTCGGGGGGCTGTTCCTGGTGGACTCCCCGGAGCAGCGCCGTGCGCGGATCCGTGACTCATTTGAGCTGGCCTGGTCAGACTGGCTGGCCAGCGCCCAGTTCGACCGTCCCGAGGATGAGCACCCGCGCCGCTTCGCGCGGGCCTACGTGGAGTTCGCCACCGGCGAGAAGCGCGCCTGGCTGGCTGAGCGCGGGGTGCGCGTGATGCCCTCCCCGGGGTGGGCTGAGCGCGGCGGTGGGCATGCGCTCGCGCACGGCAACTCGGTGCCACGCTTCCACCTCACCTGGGGCACCGGGCCGGCGCTGATCGAGCCGTTTGAGCGCAGCCTGCGGGAGGCCGCGCAGCGTGGCCTGGCGAAGCTGGCGTTCCGTCATCGCGTTGACCAGCTGGTGGTGGAGCGCGGGCGCGTGGTGGGCGTGGAGGGCGCGCTGCTGGCGCGCTCGATGGTCGCCCGTGGCCAGGAGAGCTCGCGTGAGGTGGTTGGACGCTTCAGCGCGCGCGCCGACGCGGTCCTGGTGTCAAGCGGCGGGATCGGCCACAACTTTGAGCTGGTGCGCCGCTACTGGCCTGAGCGCCTTGGCCCGCCGCCGCGCACGATGGTCGCCGGTGTGCCGGCCCACGTCGACGGGCGGATGTTGGAGATCTCGCAGCGGGCCGGCGCCAGCTGGATCAACCGGGATCGCATGTGGCACTACACGGAGGGCGTGCGCAACTGGAACCCGATCTGGCAGAACCACGGGATCCGCATCCTGCCGGCGCCGTCCTCGATGTGGTTCGACGCCACCGGACGGCGCCTGCCGGTGCCGCTGTTTCCCGGGTTCGACACGATCGCGACGCTCGCCCACATCGGTGCCAGCGGTCATGCGCACTCCTGGTTCGTGCTCAACCGCCGGATCATCGAGCGGGAGTTCGCGCTCTCCGGCTCCGAGCAGAACCCGGACATCACCGCCAAGGACCTGAAGCTGACGCTGCGCTCCCGCCTGCAGCCGGGGATCGTGCCGGAGCCGGTCCAGCGCTTCATGGACCACGGCGAGGACTTCGTGGTGCGTGACAACCTGCGGGAGCTGGTGGCCGGGATGAACGAGCTGACCGAGGAGCCGCTGCTTGACTACCAGACGCTGCTGGAACAGGTGGTGGCCCGTGACCGTGAGGTCCACAACGCCTTCTCCAAGGACATGCAGGTGATGGCGATCCGCGCCGCGCGCCGCTACCTGCCGGACCGCCTGATGCGGGTCGCCGCGCCGCATCCGATCCTCGACCCGCGCTCCGGGCCGCTGATCGCGGTCAAGCTGCACATCCTCACGCGCAAGACCCTCGGCGGGCTGCAGACCGACCTCGAGGCGCGCGTGCTGGACGCCGCGGGCGCGGTGCTGCCCGGGCTGTGGGCGGCCGGTGAGGCGGCCGGCTTCGGCGGCGGTGGCATGCACGGCTACAACGCGCTCGAGGGCACCTTCCTCGGCGGCTGCCTGTTCTCCGGGCGCGCCGCCGGCCGCTCCATCGCGCAGCGCATCTGAGCGTTCGAGCGTCAGGCCCGGCGCGACCTGTCGAGCATCAGGCCCGGCGCGACCTGTCGAGCGTCAGGCCGGTGCGACGCGGCGAGCGTCGGGCCCGATGCGACGCGGCGAGCGTCTGGCCTCACGCTGTGTGCGGGGCCTCAGGAAGCGCTCGATCGCGGCGCTGATCGCGGCGGCCGCGCGCCGCTGGAAGGTCGCGCTGGTGAGCAGCGCGGCGTCGGTGGCGTTGCGCATGTTCCCGCACTCGATCAGCGCGTAGGGGACCCGCGTGAGGTTCTCCCCCGCGAGGTTGTCCCGCGGTTGCAGGCCGTCGACGCCGTCGTAGGTGCTGACCGGCATGCCGCTGAGCCGGCCGTAGACGTTGCGCAGGATCGCCGCGAACCGGCGGGAGGGCCTGATCACGCGGCTGTTGATCCCGTCGGCCACCGGCTCCAGCACCGTGAAGCCACGGCCGCCTGGCGGCCCGCCATCGGCGTGGATCGAGAGCGCGACGTTCACGTGGGCGCGGTTGAACGTGGCGATGCGCTGCGTGACGCACGGGCCGATCCCGTCGTTGCCGTGGCGGGTGAGCACCACCCTGGCCCCCAGTGCGCGCAGGTCAGCAGCCGTCTGGAAGGCCACGTTCCAGTTGAACTGCGCCTCGGTGTAGCCGCCGTCGGTGGCGGTGCCGGTGGTGTCGCAGCTCTCCCACTCACGGCCGTTCCAGATCAGGTGGTTGATGAACGACGGGTCGCTCCAGCTGCGCCCGTTGTGGCCCGGGTCGATGCCCACAACCGTGCCCGCCAGCGGGCGGGCACGCGAAGCTCCGCGGGTGCCGGTGGCGAGCCCCGGTCGCGGGCGCGCGGGTGCCGCTGCACGCATGGCCGGCGCGGCACTCGTGGTACGTAGTTTCCACTGCCCGGGGGCGGGGATCACCAGCATGGCTCGATTATCGCCGTGCCGCTAGGGTGCCTGTACCTATGAAGATCATCTACACCCACACCGACGAGGCTCCCGCGCTGGCGACGGAGTCGCTGCTCCCCATCCTCCGCGCGTTCACCGCCGCCGCTGACGTGGAGATCGAGACCCGTGACATCTCGCTGGCCGGACGCATCCTGGCGCAGTTCCCGGACATGCTGAGCGCCGAGCAGCGCGTCCCGGATGCGCTCGCTGAGCTCGGTGAGCTGGCCAAGACACCCGCGGCGAACATCATCAAGCTGCCCAACATCAGCGCCTCGGTGCCACAGCTGAAGGCCGCCATCAGGGAGCTGCAGGAGCAGGGTTACGCCGTCCCGGACTACCCGGACACGCCCGCCGACGATCGTGAGCGCGACCATCGCGCGCGGTATGACCGCGTCAAGGGCTCGGCGGTCAACCCGGTGCTGCGTGAGGGCAACTCCGACCGCAGGGCGCCCGCCTCGGTGAAGGCCTATGCGATGCGCCACCCGCACTCGATGGGCGCCTGGTCAAGTGACTCTCGCTCACACGTCTCGACCATGACCGAGGGGGACTTCCGGGACACCGAGCTCTCGGTGACTGTGGCGCAGCCGACGGTCGTGAGGATCGAGCATCTGGCCGCGGACGGTTCGGTGACGGTGCTCAAGCAGGACCTGGCGCTGCAGGCCGGTGAGATCATCGACGGCGCGGTGATGCGCGCCGCGTCGCTGCGCCGCTTCCTGGACGCGCAGATCGCGGACGCGCGTGAGCGCGGCGTGCTGTTCAGCGTGCACCTCAAGGCGACGATGATGAAGGTCTCCGATCCGATCCTCTTCGGCCACGCGGTGCGGGCCTACTACGCGGATGTGTTCGAGCGCTTTGCGCAGGACCTCGCCGCGGCCGGAGTCAGCGCCAACGACGGCATGGGCTCGTTGCTGAGCGCGATTGAGCAGTTGCCGGCCGAGCGTCGTGACGCGATCCGCGCTGCGATCGACGGCGTCTATGAGGCTGGCCCGGCGATCGCGATGGTCGACTCGGACCGCGGCATCACCAACCTGCACGTCCCCAGCGACGTGATCATCGACGCCTCGATGCCGGCCGCGGTGCGCGCTTCGGGGCAGATGTGGGGAGCTGACGGCAAGCAGCACGACACCAAGTTCGTGATCCCCGACCACTCCTACGCGCCGCTCTACGCGGAGACCGTGGAGCACTGCCGGGTGCATGGCGCGTTTGACCCGGAGACGATGGGCACGACCCCGAACGTCGGCCTGATGGCGCAGGCCGCGGAGGAGTACGGCTCGCACGACAAGACCTTCGAGATCGGCTCCGCCGGGAGCGTGCGGATCGTCGACGCCGCCGGCAACGTGCTGATCGAGCATCAGGTTCAGGCCGGCGATGTCTGGCGCGCGTGCCAGGTCAAGGACGCGCCGGTTCAGGATTGGGTAGCGCTGGCGGTCTCTCGCGCGCGCGCCACCGGCGCGCCGGCCGTCTTCTGGCTGGATGAGACCCGGCCTCACGACCGTGAGCTGCTGGCCAAGGTGCGCCCGGCGCTGGCCGCGCTGGACACCGACGGCCTGCAGATCGAGATCCTCGACGTGGCGCAGGCGACACGCTTCACGCTCGAGCGCGCGCGCGCGGGCGAGGACACCATCTCGGTGACCGGCAACGTGCTGCGTGACTACCTCACCGACCTCTTCCCGATCCTCGAGCTGGGGACCAGCGCAAAGATGCTCTCGATCGTGCCCTTGATGGATGGCGGCGGCATGTTCGAGACCGGCGCCGGCGGCTCCGCCCCCAAGCACGTTGCGCAGCTGCTGGCCGAGAACCACCTGCGCTGGGATTCGCTGGGTGAGTTCCTGGCACTGGCGGTCTCCCTGGAGATGCTCAGCGAGAAGACCGGCAACGTGCGCGCGCAGCTGCTGGCAGACACGCTCGACAGAGCCACCGGAAGGCTGCTGGAGGAGCAGCGCTCGCCCTCCCGCCGCACCGGCGAGCTGGACAACCGCGGCAGCCACTTCTACCTGGCGCTCTACTGGGCCCATGAGCTGGCAGCCCAGGCTGGGGACCAGGAGCTGGCGCAGCGCTTCGCGCCGCTGGCGGCGCGGCTGGGCGCGGAGGAGCAGGCGATCGTCCAGGAGCTGGCCGCGGTGCAGGGCTCGCCGGTTGAGATCGGCGGGTACTACCACCCCGATCGCGAGCTGACGGCGGTTGTGATGCGGCCCTCGGCGACGCTCAACAACGCGCTGAGTGACTTCGCCCAGCGCTGACCGCCGCGCGGTTGTGGCCGCTGCTAGAGTTACTTGCCACTAGGCAAGTAACTCTAGGTGGCGGTGGATGACGCGAAGCGCAACCGAACTCGAGGCAGCACAGCGCCTGCGCGGCGTGGTCGGCAGGCTGTCGCGGCTGCTGCGCCGCACCGACAACGAGGCCGGCGTGGAGCTCACCCCCACGCGTGTGGCCGTGCTGCTGGCGGCGGAGCGCCTCGGTCCGATCCGGCTCGCGGAGATCGCCGAGCGTGAGGGCCTGAACCCGACCCTGCTTTCACGTACCATCGCGTACTTGGTATCCGACGGGCTGCTCGAGCGGAGCGCCGATCCGGAGGATCGGCGCTCCGCCTGGGTCCAGGCCACCGACACCGGGCACGCCACCGCGCGCAACATCCGCGCCAAGCGCACGCAGTCACTGCAGGACGCGATCCAGCAGCTGGACGGCGCCGACGTGGCGCTGCTTGAGGCCGCGCTGCCGGCGCTCGAGCGGCTTGCCGAGGCGATCTCCGAGGAGCAGCGTTGAGCCCCGCGATCAGGCTGTTGCGCGGGCGCACCTTCGCCGCGCTCGAGGTTCCCAACTACCGGCTCTATGTCAGCGGCCAGGCGGTCTCGCTGATCGGCACCTGGATGCAGATGGCGGCGCAATCCTGGCTGGTGCTGAAGCTCACCCACTCCGCCGGCTGGCTGGGGCTGATAGTCGCGTTCCAGACGATCCCGGTGCTGCTGCTGGGGCCCTACGGCGGCGTGGTGGCCGACCGTGTCGACAAGCGCCGGGTGATGGTCGCCCTGCAGGCGGCGATGGGCATCCAGGCGCTGCTGCTCGGCGTGCTGACCGTTGCGCATCTGGTCCGCATCTGGGAGATCGCGGTGCTCGCGGTGGCTCTCGGGCTCAACAACGCGTTCGAGAACCCCTCGCGGCAGTCCTTCATGCTGGAGTTGGTCGGGCCTCAGCACCTGCGCAACGCCGTGAGCCTCAACTCGACGATGGTCAACGTCGCCAGGGTGATCGGGCCGGCGGTGGCCGGGGTGATCATCGCGCTGGTCGGGGAGGGGCCCTGCTTCCTGCTCAACGCCGCGAGCTTCATCGCCGTGATCGCCTCGCTGGTGCGGCTCGATCCGACAGCGCTCAGTCCGGTGCCGCCGACTCCGCGTGGCGCCGGCCAGCTGCGTGAGGGCCTGCGCTACGTCGCCGGCCAGCCGCGGCTGGCGCTGCCGCTGGCGATGATGGCGGTGGTCGGGTGCCTGACCTATGAGTTCCAGGTCTCGCTGCCGTTCATGGCCTCCCACGGCCTGCACACCAACTCCGCCGGGTACGGGTTCATCACCGCGATGATGGGCGTCGGCGCGGTGATCGGCGGCCTCTGGCTCGCGACCCGCGGGCGTACCGGGTCGGCCCCACTGATCATCTCCGCGTTCGGCTACGGGCTGGCCATGACGCTCGCGGCCGCCGCCCCCAACCTCGGCTGGGAGCTGGTCGCGATGCTGCCGGTCGGCGGCGCCAGCGTGATGTTCATGTCGCAGGCCAACGCGACCCTGCAGCTCAACGCCGCCCCGGAGATGCGCGGCCGGGTGATGGCGCTGTGGTTCGTCGCCTTCCAGGGCTCCACGCCGATCGGCGGCCCGATCGTCGGTGCGGTGATGGGCGCGCTCGGCGCGCGCGCCGGCCTGTGGCTGGGTGCCGGTGCCTGCTTCGTGGCGGCTGCCGGCGGGTGGCTCGTGCTGCGCTTCCTGCGTGAGCGCCGCGCCGCCAAGCCGACCGTGGTGGTCACTCCCTGAGGGGACCGCCACATGGCCGCGCGGCCCTCGGCCACCGTCCCGGCCCCGCCACCCGGCTCGCCCCGGCACCCGGCTCGCCCCGGCACCCGGCTCGCCCCGCC
>JAJZDA010000148.1 GCA_021851525.1 Actinomycetes bacterium
CGGGCCCGTGCCCATGCAGCCGAGCGCCAGGAGCCCGCGGCGTGACCGAGCGCGCGCCCGTGCGCCCCCTGGGCGAGGCGCTGGGGTCGGCGCGGGCGGCGCGAGACCGGCTCCGCAACCGGGCATTGGCAGGGCGCGCTGAGCTTAATAGCTGCGAAGTTCATAAGATTGGCAGAAATGCCTGCCCGTCGCACCAGACAGCCGTCGTGCAGCTCCTAGCGGCCGTCGCGGTGACCGGCGGCCTGTTGCTGCTGTTCGGCGGGCTGCTCGGCGCGCTGCGCCACGCGCTGATCGGCGCCGGGCTCGCGTTGCAGGCGGCGGGCACGGCGCTGCTGGGCTCGAGCGGGGTTGTGGTGCTGCTCGACGGCAGGCCGCTGGGGGCGCACTTCCACAGCTCGCTCTCCCCGGCGCTGGGTGTGGACCGGCTCTCGGCGTTCTTCTTCCTGCTGCTGGCCGGCGCGGCGCTGCCCGCGCTGATCTTCGCCCGCGGGTATCTGACGGCGCTGCGCGAGCGCGCCGCGGCGCGCCTGATCACGGCTCTCACAGCCGGCTTCCTGGCGGCGCTGTTCGGCGTGCTGGCCGCACGTGACCTGGTCAGCTTCCTCACCTTCTGGGAGCTGATGACGCTGCTGCCGGCGGCGGCGATGCTCGCCGCGCGCCGCGACGCCGTGGTCCGCTCCGCGGTCTACGTCTACCTGGCGCTGACGCACCTCGGCGGGGCCGGGGTCTGGATCGCGCTGCTGGTGCTGGCGCAGCACGGCGCGATCGGCAACCCCGCGGCGCTCGCCGCCGCCGGAACCGCCACCCAGGCGGGTGTGGCCGCCGCCGCGCTGATCGGCTTCGGTACCAAGGCGGGGCTGATCCCGCTGCACTCCTGGCTGCCGCGGGCGCACCCGGTGGCCCCCGCGCACCTCTCCGCGCTGATGTCGGCGGCGATGACCAAGGTCGCGCTCTACGGACTGATCCGCGTGCTGTTCTTCTGGCTGGGGGAGCGTTCGCTGTGGGTCGCGCTGGTGCTGCTGGGGCTCGGCCTGGCATCGACCTTCGGGGGAGCGCTGTGGGCCGTCGCGCAGCACGAGCTCAAGCGCGTGCTGGCCTACTCCACGATCGAGAACGTCGGGGTGGTGGCCATCGCGCTGGCGGCCGCGCTGATCTACAGGCACGACGGGGAGCGCGTGTGGGCGAGCATCGCGTTCGGTGCGGCGCTGCTGCACGCACTCAACCACGCGCTGGCCAAGAGCGGTCTGTTCCTCGGCGCCGGCGCGATCGAGCGCGCGGTCGGGACGCTCGAGCTCGACCGGCTCGGCGGCCTGGCCGCTCGCATGCGCTGGGCCGGGGGCGGGATGCTGGTGGGCAGCGCGGCGATTGCGGGACTGCCGCCGCTGGGCCTGTTCGCGTCGGAGTGGCTGGCGCTCCAGGCGCTGATCCACCTGGCCTTCACCCACCGCGCGGGGATCGCCCTGGCGGCGGCGGTGAGCGTCGCCGGGCTCGGGGCCAGCGTCGGGCTGGCGGCGCTCGGCTTCAGCCGCGTGGTCGGTCTGACGCTGCTGGGCCGTCCGCGCAGCGCGCGCGGCGCCGCTGCCACCGACCCGGCGCTCAGCATGCGCGTGGGGATCGTGCTCAGCGCCGCGGGCTGCCTGATCCTCGGGCTGCTGGCGGGTGAGCTGCTGCCGCTGCTGGCACGCGTGACACCGCTGGGCGCGGCGCTGCCGCGGCGGGTCACGCTGCAGGTCCCCGGCAGCGGGCTGCTGCCCGCTCCCGGGCTGACGGTCGCCCTGGTCCTGCTGCCCGCCTGCATCTGGTGGCTGAGCGGTGCCGGGCGGCGCGCGGCCGCGCCGGCGCCGACCTGGGCCTGCGGCCAGCCGCTGAGCGGGGAGCTGGAATGGACATCGGCCGGCTTCACCAAGCCGATCCGGATCGTGCTGGAGGGCCTGCTGCGTCCCCGGCGGGGGCTGCGGACCGTCGTTGAGAACGGGGTGGTGCAGGAGCTCACCTACACCAGCGAGACGCCCTCGCTGGTGGACCGGGCGCTCTACGAGCCGGCGATCCGGGCGGGGCTGCGGGCCGCTGCGGTGACCCGCCGGCTGCAGAGCGGGAACGTGCGCACCTACGCCGCGTACCTGCTGGTGGCGCTGATCGTGGCCATGGCGCTGACCGCCGGCGGGGTGCTCTCGTGAACCTGCCGGCGGCACTCGCGCAGCTCGTGGGGGTCGTGGCAGCGCCGCTGCTGCCCGGACTGATCCAGTCGCTCAAGGCGCGGCTGCAGGGACGCCGCGGGCCCTCACCGCTGCAGCCCTACCGCACGCTGCGCAGGCTCTGGCGGCGCAGCCGCGTGCAGCCGGCCGGCGCCGGCGCGGTCTACCGGCTCGCGCCCGCGGTGGTCGCGGCGTGCATGCTGATCGCGGTGGCGATAGTCCCCGTGGCGGGACGCGGCGGCAGCTTCGGCTTAGGGCACGACGCGCTCACCCTGCTCGGGGTGCTGGCGCTCTCCAGGTTCGTGACCGCGGCGGCCGCCTGGGAGACCGGCAACGGATTTGCGCTGATGGGCGCGGCGCGCGAGCTGACGGTCGCCGTCTCAGTCGAGGCGCTGCTGCTGCTCACGCTGCTGCTCGCCGCCCTGGCAGGGCACGGCACGGACCTGCGGCTGCTCAGCGCGACCGGCGCGGGCTGGGCGCCCTGGCGATCACTGGCGCACTGGAGCGGCCTGCTGGCCTTCGGCCTGGTGGTGCTTGCCGAGACCGGCCGTCAGCCGATCGACAACCCCGACACGCACCTCGAGCTGACGATGATCCACGAGGGACCGCTGCTCGAGTACGCCGGTCCCGACCTGGCGCTGCTGCAATGGGCGGCCGCCGCGCGGCACTGGGTTGTGATGGTGCTGGGCGCCGAGCTCTTCCTGCCGCACCCGGCGGGCTTCCTGATCGGCCTGGTGGCGCTGGCCGGCCTGCTGGCCGCGCAGTGCACGGCGCTCGCCGTGATCGAGACCGCACAGGCCAAGATGCGGCTGCTCAGGGTGCCGGTGCTGGTCGGCTTCGCGGGCGTCGTGGTGCTCGCCGCGATCTTCATCCGCGCCGCCGGGGTGAGCGCATGAACGGGGTGCTGGTGAGCGCGATCCTGCTGCTCGCGCTGGCCACCGTGAGCGTGCGCCGTCGCTCCGTGGCGATCGCCGCCGTCGGCCTGCAGTCGCTGCTGCTCGGGGCAGGCGCGCTGACGCTCGTGTCGGGACGCTCGAGCGGGTATCTGGTGGCGAGCGCGGTGCTCGCCGTCAAGGGCGTGGTGGCGCCGGCGCTGCTCTACGCGCTGATGCGCCAGACCCGTGAGCCGCGGCTGGTGATCGCCGCGCACGGGCCGCTCGTGCGCCTGGCGCTCACCACCGCCGCGGCGCTGCTGGGTGCCGTGCTCACACCCTCGCTGGGGCTCGCCGACAGGCACGTTGAGCGTGCGGCCGTGGCGCTGCTGGTGATCGGGATCATGATCGTGGTGCTCAGGCGGCCGGCGCTGCACCAGTTGCTGGGCCTGCTCGTCGCGGAGAACGGACTCTCGCTGCTGGCGGTCTCAGTGCCCGGCGGGCTCTCCTACGTGGTTGAGCTCGGGGCGCTGCTGGACCTGGTGCTCGTGGCGACCGTCGCCGGCGCCTTTGTGCATCGCATCCATCTGGAGTTCGGGACCGGAGACACCGAGCAGCTGCGAGGGCTGCGTGACTGAGCTGGCCCGCATCCTGGTGCCCCTGGCGGTGGGGCTCCCGGCAGCCGGCGCGCTGCTGATCGCGTTCTCGCGCAGCGCCCGGCTGTGCGACAACGTGGCGCGTGGCGCCGGCGTGCTGGCGGCGGCGGCCGGTCTTGCGCTCGCGGCGGTGGCGCTGGCCGGGGACGGGCCGGCATCCGGACACTGGTACGTGGTCGACGGGGCAGGCGGCCTGCTCTTGGGGGTGACCGCGGGCGTCGGGCTGGTGAGCGTGCTGGTCTCGCCCGGATACCTGCGCAGCGCGGGCCGCTCGTGGGTGTCCAGCGCCGCGGCTCATCGTCTCTACTACGTCGCCCTGCTGGCGTTCTGGTCGGCGCTTGCCGCGTGCGCGCTGGCCGCCAACCTGGCGGTCGCTTGGCTGATCGTGGAGGCGACCACCGCGGCATCCGCGCTGCTTGTGACCTTCAGCGGCAGCCGTGGGGCGCTGGAGGCCGGCTGGAAGTACCTGGTGCTGACCACCCTCGGGCTGTCGGTGGCGCTGCTGGGGATCATCGTCCTGGCCGTCAGCCAGGCCAAGCTCGGCCATCACGGGCTGCACGCGCTGGACTGGCGCGCGATCCACAGCGCCGCGCCGCTGCTGCCGCGCCACACGGCGCTGTTCGCGTTCGTGCTGATAGTCGTCGGCCTCGCCTCGAAGGTCGGCTGGGCGCCGGTGCACAACTGGCTGCCCGACGCTCACAGTGAGGCCCCCGCGCCGGTCAGCGCGATGCTCTCGGCCGCGCTGCTGCCATCGGTCGTGCTGGTCGCGTGGCGGGCGCGGACGGCGCTCGGTGCGGGTCTCGGCGCTGAAGCCGGCTCCACCGTGTTCATCGGCTTCGGGCTGATCTCGATCCTGGTCGCGGTTCCGTTCCTCTGGAAGCGGCTGCCGTGGAAGCGGCTGCTCGCCTACTCGAGCCTCGAGCACATGGGCGTGATCGCGCTCGGGATCGGGTTCGGAACGCCGCTGGCTGTAGCCGGGGTCGTGCTGCACATCGCCGGGCACGCGCTGGCCAAGGCGCTGGGCTTCTACGCCTCGCTGCCGCTGCTGCGCGGTGACCGCCGTCTTGGCCATGTCGCGCCGAGCGGTGTCGCCGCCGGCAGCCCGCTGACCGCCTCGGCGATGGCCGTCAGCCTGATCAGCCTGGCCGGACTGCCGCCGTCGCCGCTGTTCATCTCGGAGCTGCTGATCCTGCTGGGCGGGGTCGCGGCCGGGGACGTCGCCGTGGTGGTGGTCGCGGCGCTGGCGCTGGCGCTCGGCTTCCTGGGCCTGGTGCACGTGCTGATCGAGGGCGTGCTCGGCGAGCCGGGCGCGCCCCGTCACGCCGCGGGCGCCCACGCGCCCACGCACGGGGGCGGGCAGCGAACGCTCGCGCTGAGCGTCGGGCTGGCCGCCGCGGGGCTGATCGCGCTGGCGGTGTGCGGTGTCGCGCTGCCGGGCTCGGCGCTGATCGGCGGGTTGATGCGAGGTGTCGGATGACGCAGCTGCAGACGGTCGCCGCGGACGCCTGGCGCACGCAGATCGAGGCGGCGATCACGCAGCGGGGGGAACGCTTCGGCGGCGCCTGGGTGACGGCCGATCGCCACTGGCGGGCGCTGCTGGTGAAGGGCGCCGACGCGCGCGTGATCTCCTGTCAGGCCGGTGAGCGGGTCGACTCGATTGTGGACCTGGTGCCCGCCGCCGGCTGGGATGAGCGTGAGGCGCATGATCTGCACGCGCTGAGCTTCGACGGACACGATCAGCTGCGCGCGCTGATCGAGCACCCGACCCAGGGCGAGCGGTGGATCACGCCGGTCCGGGGCGACGGCGTCCACCAGGTGGCTGTCGGCCCGATCCACGCGGGGGTGATCGAGTCTGGCCACTTCCGCTTCCACGTCGTCGGTGAGCGGATCCTGCACCTCGACACGCGTCTCTTCTACAAGCACCGCGGGCTCGAGCAGGCCGCGGTCGGCAGCACCCCGCAGGAGGGGCTGCGTCACGCCGGCCGGGCCTGCGGCGCCTGCGCGGTGGCCAACTCACTGGCCTACGCGCACGCGGTGGAGGACGCGAGCGGACTCTGGCCGTCGCCTGAGCTGCGCCGCCAGCGCACCGTGCTGCTGGAGCTCGAGCGGGTCTACAACCATCTCAACGACATCTCCGCGATCTGCGCCGGCGTCGGCTATGCCGCCGGCACGATGGCCTTTGCGGCGCACAAGGATCGCGCCCAGAACCTGAACGCGCGGGCCTTCGGCCACCGCTTCCTGTTCGGCAGCGTCGCGGTGGGCGGGGCCGCGCGCGCATTGCCAGCGCCCGCCGCCGCGGAGCTGCGCGGCGGCCTCGCGGAGCTCCGCGGCGATGTGCTGGCCTCCTGGCGAGAGCTCGAGTTCGCCGGCTCCCTGCACGCGCGCATGGACGCTGTCGGCGTGCTCCCGGCCGAGGCGGCGCTGCGCCTGGGAACCGTCGGGCCTGCGGCCAGGGCCGCGGGCGTGGCGATCGACGCCCGCGTGGGCGAGCGGCGGCTCGAGTACGACGCGCTGCGCCCGGCTGCCGCACCCCGCCCGGATGGTGACGTGGAGGCGCGCTTCCAGCTGCGCGCGGCGGAGCTGGAGGTCAGCTTTGAGCTGCTCGATGAGCTGCTCAGGGCGCCGCTTCCCGCATCCGCGGCGACGCGCGGGCTGCGCGCGTCGCCCGTTGGGGTCGGGCGTGTGGAGAGCCCGCGCGGTGAGACGGTCTGCATCGTCGAGCTGCAGGCGGGGCGCGTCGGGCGCCTGCACCTGCGCAGCGCCGCGTACGCCAACTGGCCGTCGGTGGCGCACGCCAGCGCCGGCAACCTGCTGCCTGACTTCCCGCTGATCAACAAGAGCTTCGAGCTCTGCTACGCCTGCTGCGACCGCTGATGTTCGTGCTGCTGCGCCAGCTCCAGAGGATCCGCGCCCAGGCCGGGCTGCATCGCACCGACACGCCCGGGTGGCTCGCGATCAGGCATGTCGACGCCGGCTCCTGCAACGCCTGCGAGCACGAGCTGGGGCTGCTCACCAGCCCCTGGCATGACCTGCAGCGCTTCGGGCTTGACCTGGTCGCCTCGCCCCGCCACGCGGAGCTGCTGCTGATCACGGGGCCTGTCACCACGCGCATGGTGGGCCCGCTGCTGAGCGCCTACGAGGCGATGCCGGAGCCCCGCCTGGTCGGGGCGCTCGGTGACTGCGCGCTGGGCTGCAACCTGCTCGGTGAGGCGGCCAGCATGGTCGGATCCGTCGCCGCGCTGCTCCCGGTCGATGTCCAGATCCCCGGCTGCCCGCCCTCACCCGAGGCGATCGCCACGGCGCTGCTGAGGGCGCTGGCGGAGCGTGCACGCTGATGGCGCGCCGCGACGCCTCGTTACGCTCAGACCGGATGAGCAGCACACCCGCCCGGCCCACCGAGCCCGCCCAGCCCACAGCCGCGCCCGGCGCCCCGCTCGAGGTCCGTTCAAACCCCGTCTACGTTCGCAAGGCGCAGCTCTTCAGGGTGCTCGGCCATCCGCTGCGGATCCGGATCCTGGAGCTGCTGGTGGATGGGGAACGGACCGTCGGTGAGCTGCAGGCCGCGCTCAGCGTCGATTCGAGCAGCGCCTCCCAGCACCTCGCCGCACTGCGCCAGGAGGGCGTGCTGGAGCGCCGCCGGGCGGGGGTGAGCGTGTACTACTCGATCCGCGACCCGCGCGTCTCACAGATGCTCGCGGTGGCGCGGGAGCTGCTGACCTCCGCCATCTCAGACTCACAATCGCTGCTGGTCGAGCTCTCGGAGGAGACGGAGCAGCAGCCCCCGATCGAGGGCTGACGGCGCCGCCTGGTGAGCTCTGCGCGCCTGGCCGTGGGCGCCCCTGGCCGTGAGCGCGCCTGGCTCGGCGCCGACCTGGGTGCGCGGCTACCGGGCCGGCGTGCCGATCGCGAACTCACCGACGCTCGACTCCTGCAGCGGGTCGAGCCCGGTCAGGCGGCTGAACGCCGCCGCGTCACCGCCGCCCAGCGCGCACGGGGCCAGTCCCATCGCGGTGGCCACCAGGTAGAGCGCGTGGTAGAGCACTCCCAGGTCCTTGAGGATCAGCGCGTACGGGATTGCCTCGTACTTCCACATCGTGCGCCCGAAGCGCGCCGAGACCACCAGCAGCACCTGCGGCGGGTCCGGGCGGCCGGGGTTCAGCGGCACGGCCGAGATCAGCTGCATGACGCCGGCGGCGTCGTCACTGACCCGGACCAGGCCATGGCCCTCGCTCTGGTAGCGGTAGAGGCCCGCGGCGACGCCCTCACAGAGCCTGACCGCCGCATACACGCTGAGCGGGTGCAGCGAGCCGGCACCCGGCAGCGGTCGGTCGAGCGCCTGCTCCTGCCCGTCGTCGAACACGCGGCGGGTGCGCACCGTGCGGTAGAGCAGCTCACCCAGCGCGGCGGCTGTGATCGGGTGCTCGTCATCGTGCTCACGCACCGAGCGGCGCTGTTCGATCACCGCGCTGAGCGATGGCCCGCCGGCGGCCGCCACGTGCGCCAAGTCCGCCGCGTGCGCCACGTCCGCCGCGTCCGCCGCGTCCGCCGCGTCCGCCGCGTGCGGCGCGA
>JAJZDA010000149.1 GCA_021851525.1 Actinomycetes bacterium
GGCGTGCCGACCGCGGTCGCCCCGGCCGCGCCCCCGCCGCAGCGCGATGACGAGGAGGATGCCCGCCGGGCGCTGAGCGGCCTCGATCGCATCGAGGTCGGGGGCGTGCCGCAGCGCCTCTACGGCGGCCCGCCCGATCCCGACGAGCTGCTCGCCTTCTTCGGGCTCGGTGAGTTCCGCCCCGGGCAGCGCGACGCCGTGCTGGCCGCGCTGCAGGGCCGTGACAGCCTGGTGGTGATGCCGACCGGCGGCGGCAAGAGCCTCTGCTACCAGCTGCCGGGGATCGCGGGCGCCGACCTCACGGTCGTCGTCTCCCCGCTGATCGCGCTGATGGCCGACCAGTACCGCCGCCTGCGCGAGGGCGGCCATCCGGTGGCGATGATCGCCTCGGGGATGGAGGGCGACGCGGTCACCCGCGCGCTCGCGGACGTGCGCGACGGGACGGCGCGGATCGTCCTGTGCTCGCCGGAGCGCTTCGGCTCGGCGGTGTTCCTGGAGGCGCTGGCCGCCCGCCGCGTCGACCTCTTCGCCGTCGATGAGGCGCACTGCGTCTCTGAGTGGGGCCATGACTTCCGCCCTGACTACCTGCGCCTGCGGGCCGTGATCGACCGGCTCGGCTCACCGCCGGTGATGGCCTGCACGGCAACCGCCACCGAGCAGGTGGGCCGTGAGATCAGTGAGCGCCTGGGGCTGCGCGACCCGCACACGCTGCGCGCCGGCTTTGACCGCCCGAACCTCTCCTTCGACGTGATCACGCTGGAGGGCGCCGGGTCCAAGGCGCGCAAGCAGCAGCTGCTCTCGCTGGCGCTGGGCGATCCGGCGATGCGCCCGGCGATCGTCTACTGCGGCACCCGCAAGGAGGTTGAGGAGCTCAGCGAGCAGCTCTCGGCCGACGGCCTGCTGGCCGTCGGCTACCACGCCGGCATGCCGGCCGATGAGCGCGCCTCCGCGCAGCACCGCTTCATGACCGGGGACGCGCAGATTGTGGTGGCCACCAACGCCTTCGGGATGGGCGTCGACAAGGCTGACGTGCGCTGCGTGATCCACTGGGCGATCCCCAAGAGCGTCGAGGCCTACTACCAGGAGGTGGGGCGCGCGGGCCGCGACGGCCTGCCCTCGCGCGCGCTGCTGCTCTCGAGCCGCGCGGACCTCGGGCGGCTGATCAACTTCATCAAGCGCGACGCCGTGCAGAGCGGGGACGTGCTGGCCTATGTGAGACGGCTGCAGGAGCTTGCCGACGCTGACGGGACGCTGGTGCTCGACGCCCCGCGTGAGGACCGTGACCGCATCTGCCTGGGGATCGCCGAGCGCGCCGGGCTCTGCAGCCTGCAGCCGGCGCGCGGCGGGCAGCTGCTGGTCAGCCTCAGCGGCGCGCAGGGCGCCGGCCGGGTGGCGAGCATCTGCCGCGAGGCCGGGGACCGCGCCTGGGCCGCCTACCACGCGGTGGAGGCGTTCTCCGCGGCGTCACGGACCTGCCGCCGGCGCACGTTGCTCGATCATTTCGGCGACCCCAGCGCCACCGCGCCACTGGGCCGCTGCTGCGATGTCTGCGACCCCGACACGATCGGCCTTCCGGACCCTGAGTCACTGGCGGCGCCCAGGCCCAGGCGGCGCGCTGAGGCGCTGAGCGCGGACCTCAGCCCGGCCGACGCGGAGCTGCTCGAGGCGCTGCGCGCCTGGCGCGCGCAGGCCAGCGACGGCAAGCCGGCCTACACGGTCGCGCACAACAGCACGCTCGAGACGATCGCCGCGATCCGCCCCGGCTCGGCTCACGAGCTGGGGCAGATCAGGGGTGTGGGCCCGGCGTTCGTGGAGCGCCACGGCGAGCGGGTGCTGGCGCTGGTGGCGCAGCACGGCGGTTGATCCACCGGCCGGCCGCCGGCCTCACCAGCGGTCGTGGACGTGCACGCGCAGCAGCCGGTCGTAGATCTCACGCACCCCGGCGAGCTGCTCCTCGCGCAGCGCCGGCAGCTGCGCGCAGGCGGCGTTGGCAAGCGCCTGCTCGACGTTGCGCGCGCCCGGGATGACGGTGCTCACACCGGGCTGATCGGCCACCCAGCGCAGCGCGAACTGCGCGAGTGTCTGGCCCTCGTCGAGCAGCTGCGAGAGCTCGCGCGCGGCGCTCAGGCCGACCTCATAGGGGACGCCTGAGAAGGTCTCACCGACGTCGAACGCCTCGCCGTGGCGGTTGTAGTTGCGGTGGTCATCCGCGGGGAACCGGGTGCGCTCGTCGTAGCGTCCGGACAGCAGTCCGGACGCCAGCGGCACCCGCGCGATGATCCCGACGCCGGCCTCACGCGCCGCCGGCAGCACCTCATCGAGCGGCTTGAGGCGAAAGCAGTTGAGGATGATCTGCACGGTCGCCACGCCCGGGCGCGTGATCGCGCGCAGCGCCTGCTCACAGCTCTCCACGGAGACCCCGTAGGCGCCGATCAGCCCCTCGCTGACCAGCTCATCCAGCTCGGCAAAGACCGCGTCGTCCCCGTACACGGGGTCCGGCGGGCAGTGCAGCTGCACCAGGTCAAGGCGCTGCATCCCCAGGTTCTCGCGTGAGCGCGCGTTCCACGCCCTGAAGTTCTCGGCGCTGTAGTTCTCCGGCAACTGCTCCACGCGACGCCCCATCTTGGTCGCGATGAGCACGTCCGGGCGGGCGCTGTGCAGGCGCCCGCAGAACTGCTCGCTGCGCCCGTCGCCGTAGACGTCGGCGGTGTCAAAGAAGCTCACCCCGGCCTGCGCCGAGGCGCTCAGCGTGTCGGCCGCCTGCTGCGGGTCCACTGAGCCCCAGTCGGCCCCCAGCTGCCAGGTTCCCAGGCCGATCACGCTCACGCTGCGGCCCAGACGTTCGATTCTGCGTTGTTCCATGGCCCCAGCCTTGCAGAAAGCCGCTGGGCGCGTGCGCGCCGGCGCCGCACCCGGCCGGCGCCCCAGGAGTGCCGCTTCGGGATGGGCGTAGAGTGGGTGTGCAGTTCCACTGCCGAGTGTGTGCTCTCGCATTCTCCGGTGGCCATCCTCTTGGGAGCGATAGGAGCGACCGGCTCATGCCTAAGTCCAACAACCCTGACCCCCAGCGACCACCGTCGACGGCCAGCTTCGGCGACGTCACCAAGGAGATCGCGCGCCGCAACGAGGAGGCGCAGAAGGCCGCCAGAGCTCGCCGCGCCGAGCGTGAGAAGGAGCAGATCGCGCTGCGCCGGCAGTGGGAGCGGCTCTGACCGCCCAGCGCCCCCGCGCCCCCGCGCGGCGCCCGGCCAGGCCGGGCGGATCAGCGCAGCCCAGGTCTGCCGTGCACGCGCTCAGGCCATCGGCACGCCCAGGCCTGCGCCTGCGCCGGTGTCCCGGGGCACACGCCCCCGCCGCCGTCCCGGGGCGCACGGGATGAAGGGCGGCCTCCTGCGCGCTCAAGCGGCCGTGTAGCCGCCGTCGACCGGCAGGACCGCCCCCGTGATGTAGGAGGACTCCGCGGATGCGAGGAAGAGGACGGCGTCGGCGATCTCCTGCGGCGTGGCGAGCCGCTGCAGCGGAATCTGGGCCTCCCGCTGGCGGCGGTATGCGTCGGGGTCCGGCCGCCGCTGAAACGACGCTTCGATGATCGGTGTGGCCGTCAGGCCGGGCGCCACCACGTTGACGCGGATGTTGCGCGAGGCCCATTCGATCGCGGCGCCCTTGGCGAGCATGATCAGCCCGCCCTTCGCGGCGGAGTAGATCACCTCCTCGGCCTTGCCGACCATCCCAAGCCGTGAGCCAACGCAGACGAACGCGCCTCCTGACTCAGGCATCAGCGGCGCAAAGTGCTTCAACACCAGGAACGCGCTGAGCAGGTTGCTGTCGAGCACGTTGCGAGCATCTTCGTGGGTCATCTCGATCAGCGGTCTGCTGAGCTGCAGGCCGTGGTTGACCACCACCACGTCGATCCCGCCGAACGACTCCGTCGCCCGCTGGGCCAGGTGTTCGACAAAGCCCTCATCGTTGAGGTCCCCGGGGACGTAGAGATCATCTGGCCCGCCGGCGCTGAGCCGCTCGCTGCGACCGGTCAGCAGCAGGCGCGCGCCCTCCGCCCGGAAGCGCGTCATCACCGCCTGGCCGATCCCGCTGGTGGCGCCGGTGACCAGAGCCGTGACCTTTTCGAGTCTCATATCAGGCACTCCTCAACGTGCTTGTCGGTTGTCTTGGGCGCTCGGGCAGGCTGGCGTCGCCGAGAGCTCAGTTCAGGAACCCGCGGGCGTCGACCGGCCACCGCTCGAGTGAGGTCCCCGCGCTGTCGGTCACGAGCAACTCCTCGAAGTTGAGCACGACCGGACAGACATGGTTGGGGACGACCGGGACGACGGTGCCGATCGCGGGTCGGTGCTCGCCTGGCGGCAGTCCGAGAAAGCCGTGGTACTCGTTGAGCTTGGTCAACACCGCCTGTGTGCCCGCGACGCCGCCGTAGCCGCGCTCAGCGCTGCCCTCACGCCCGAGGGCCTTGGTGCCGGTGTCGAGGATCACCTGGTCGGGAACCCAGTCGCTGACAACCGTTGCCGCGACGAACAGGGCGATCTGCTCCTCGCCGCAGGCGCCGAGCCGCATGTTGTCCAGATCGCAGAAGACGTACTCGCCGGGACGGATCTCGGTGATCACGCTGCTGTCGGAGAACTCCACGGTGGGCGTGGAGCCGGCGCTGACCACCTCCGCGGTCACGCCAACCCCGGCGAGGCTGCGCACGGCGCTGATCAGCGCGCGCTGCTGGTCATCCGCGGCTGCCCTGCGCGCGTCCCGGCGCGAGCCGCCATGGCCGGGATAGGTGAAGACCCCCACCGGCACGAGCCCTCGGTCACGGGCGGCACGCGCGATCTGGCCCGCGAACTCCGGCGGAGCGCCGGAGCGCCGCGCGCCGCAGTCGATCTCGACAACGACCTGAAGGCGGTCCGGGTCGCCGGCCATCGCATCGGCGAGTGCGTGAACGGCCGCGACGCTGTCCACGCCGACGCGCAGCCGGACCTGCTCAGCCAGCCGCCTGATCCGCTCACGCTTGCTGCCGGCCGGCCAGATCGGGTACGCCAGGAAGATGTCGTCGAACCCCGCCGCGGCAAAGACCTCGGCCTCCCCGACGTTGCCCGCGGTGATGCCGACGGCACCCGCCGCGATCTGGCGCCGACCGATCTCCACGCACTTGTGCGTCTTCACATGAGGCCGCAGCTCGAGGCCGTGCTCGGTCGCGAAGCCCTGCATGCGGTCGATGTTCGCCTGCATGACGTCCGCCAGCACGATCGCTGCCGGCGTGTCCACGCCATCTCCCAGGCCAGCGAGAGCCCGCTGGAATCTGTGTGCGCCGCCACCGGCGGGAGCCCCCTGGCCGCTTGGCGCGGCAGGGTGAAGCGGGTTGGCGCTCATCTGAGCGCGTCCTGCGTCTGAGCGCCCGTCTCGGCGCGCGCGCAGACCATCTGGATCTCCACCGGGCTGTTGCGTGGCAGGCCGGCCACGCCGATCGCGGTGCGCGCGTGCAGGCCGTTCTCGCCCAGCACGCTGATCAGCAGGTCGCTGGCCGCGTCGGCCACCGCCGACTGCTGGCCAAACTGCGGCGTGCTCGCCACCAGGACCAGCATCTGCACGACCCTGACCGCATCCAGGCCGCCGACGGCATCCGCGGCCACCGCGAGCGCGTTGAGCGCGGCACGGCGCGCCAGCTCACGCGCGCTCTCCAGATCGACGTCCAGGCCCACGATCCCGCTGCCCAGCAGCTCACCGTCCCTGTATGGCAGCTGGCCGGACACGTACACGCTGCCATCAACGGTCCGGTGGTTCACATACGGCCTGCTCTCGGCCACCGCGGGCAGCTCGAGGCCGAGCCCGTGCAGACGCGCTGCAGCGTCACCTCTCGGCATGGCGGTTTCGGTCACTGTGTCCTTTCAGGCTGGTCAGCCGGTCGGTATGCGGGCGCGTTGTGCGCGCTGAAACTGGGTGTGGGAGCCTCAGCCCGCGCGCCCTCTCCGACGAGCACGGGGCGCGGCGCCGGCTGTGTGAGCGCCACAGGCCCAGATGGCGCACCGGTAACCTGCGCGCGCTGCGGCGCGTCGGTGGCGTAGGCCCCCAGGGCGATGCGGAAGTGTCGTGTCAGCTCCTCGCGGAACGCCTCGACGTCGCCTGCCACGGCAACCGCCGCGAGCCGCTCGTGTTCCACGGCGATGTCGTGGACGTCGGCGTAGGAGGCGTGATCTGCGGTGTAGTACAGGCGCAGCTTGCTCTCCCAGCCCTTCCACAGTGAGCGCAGCGCCCCGTGACCTGAGAGCTCGTAGAACAGGCCGTGAAACTCGAGGTGCGCGTCGATGCTCGCCGGGATGTCGCGCGCCTCCGTCGCCCGGCGCAGCTCCTCCACGGTCTCTGTGAGGCGCTGACGTGCGGTGCCCCTCAGTGCGTCCAGCGCCAGTTGCGCCGCGTATGGCTCCACGAGCACCCGGACAGATGCGATCTCGGCCACCTCTTCAGCGCTGACCTCCGCCACGAAGGCCCCGCGGAACGGGACCTTGACTATCAGGCCCTCCTCCTCGAGCCTGGAGAGCGCCTCGCGCAACGGCGACCGGCTCACCTCCAACTCGGCAGCGATCTCGCGCTCCCGCAGCTGCCCGCCGCCGGGCAGCGTCCCGTCGAGAATCGCCCTGCGCAGGATCAGGTACACGCCCTCCGGGGTGGTGGTCCGCTCCAGCCTGCTGAGCTCGGGGGCCACCGCGGTCGCACCGCTGCGAAGCGGTTGGCTCATAGTCCACCGGCCGTGCGAGTGCCCATCCGGCCTGGTTCTGCCGCGAGCGCGCGTCCAACGTCGCTCAGGCTGGCGCCGCTGGTCACGTGCGTGACGCTCCCAGCAGCGCGGGCAGTTCGCTGATGTCGGTGATCAGCTCATACCCCAACCACGGTTCCCGGGGTTCGAAGCCGCGGTCCATGTACACCTTGCGCTCGATGCCGAGGGTGGCTGCGGGGCGCAGGTCGTACTTTGGGCTGGCCGAGACGTGCACGACCTCATCCGCCTCCACGCCCAGCGTCTCGAGCATGTACTCGAACGCTCGCAGCCTGGGCTTGTATGTCCGCATCTGCTCAGCGGTGATCACGACCGCGAAGGGCGCGCCGAGGTTCTGGACCAGGCGCGGGGCATGCGCGTCGTCGGTGTTGGTCAGGATCACCAGCGGGTAGTGCTGCGCCAGGCTGCGCAGTGCGTCGGTGACCCCCGGATATGGCACCCAGCTGGGGATCTCCTCGTAGACCGCCTGCGCGTCGCTGTCCCTGTACTCGACCCCAAACCGCTTGCACGTCCGCCGCATTGCGTCCGCGACTACCTGATGGAAGGGCTTCCACTCCCCCATGCACTCGTCGAAGCGATAGTGGTTGCCCGCCTGGCGGAAGTCATCGGCCAGCGCCGGCGGCAGTCTCTCCCCCAGCACGCGCTGGATCGCGTCGCCGATGCGGAAGTGGATCAGGGTGCCGTTCATGTCGAACGAGACGAACTTTGCTCTGGCGTCAGATGCCATTGGGCCCTCCGGCGTGTTCCCCGGTGGCGGCCGTCTGCCGCACACGGGCTGTGGACTTGTGTGATGGTGTGTGGTCGGCCCTGCCGCACTGGCGGAGACGGCTCGCTGCTCTGTGCGCCATCACGGTGCCTGGACGAACGGCTCGACGAGCTTGGTGCGATGCGCCTGCTTGCCGGCGGTGTCCTCGTGGTGGTCGGCGCTCGCGAGCGTCTTGACGATCAGCCAGGAGGCCATGAAGCGAAGCGGCTCTGGCTCCCAGCGCCGGCTTCTGTGCTCGACCCACGGGAGCGAGAGCAGGTCGGTCTTGCGCCCCAGGACCAGGTCGGCCAGCGTCCGCCCACCGATGTTCGCGGCGACAACACCGTGCCCGCCGTAGGCGCCTGTCCAGCCGAGCCCGGTGGAGCGGTCGAAGGAGACGCTCATGCACCAGTCCCGCGGCACGGCCAGCGGCCCGCCCCAGTGATGGGTGATGCGCGCGCCGCGGGTGGCCGGGAATGCCTCGTGCATGGTGCGGATCAGCCGCTGGCGGACGGCGTCATCGCGCTCGTTCTGCTCAGCCAGCGGGGCCCGCAACCGGTAGGGCGCCCCGCGCCCGCCGATCGCGATCCGCCCGTCCGCCGTCGGCTGGGCGTAGTAGTAGAGATGGCGTTTGTCGATCGCGGTCATCCCCTCGGTCCAGCCCAGCTCATTCCACACCTCCGGCGCCAGCGGCTCGGTGGCGATCATCAGCGAGTACAGAGGCAGGAACCGCGACTGCTGGCCCGGCTCCTCGATCGTGTAGGACTCGGTGGC
>JAJZDA010000150.1 GCA_021851525.1 Actinomycetes bacterium
CCCGAGCGGCGAGCCGTCCGCGAGCCGCGACCGCTCCGCAAGACAATTGCGGGTGGCCGTCGAATATCGCGTTCATGCAACCACCGGCCCGTGTGGCCTTCGGCACGCCGAGCCTCCTGCGTCATCGTCCGCCATCCGCCGGTGACGCCGCTCGGATGCCGGCCGTTCATGGGACAGACCACTAGTGTCCCGCTTCGTGCGTGACCCAGGACCGACAGCCCATGAGCCGCTGCTGGTGTCGTTGATCGTTCCCGTGCTCAACGAGGAGCGCGTGATCATCGAGCAGTTGGACGCCATTCAGGGACTTCCGGGACGCTGGGAGACGATCGTCGTCGACGGCGGCTCCACCGATCGGACCGTCGAGCTGATCCGCGCCCACCCCGCGGCGGTCAGCCTGATCCAGGGCCGCGGCGGGCGGGCCGCGCAGCTGAACGCCGGCGCGGCCGTGGCCAGCGGCGAGGTGCTGCTCTTCCTGCACGCCGACGCGCGCCTGCCGCCCGGCGCGCACGGCGCGCTGCGCGCCGCCCTGAACGACCCGGAAGTGATCGGCGGCAACTTCGCGCTGCGCTTCACCGGCGCAGACCGCCTCTCACAGCTGCTCACGCTCTGGTGCGCGCTGCAGCGACGGCTGGGCGTGTACCACGGCAGCTCTGCGATCTGGTTGCGGCGGGATGTGTTCATCGCGCTGCGGGGCTTCGCCGCGCTCGAGGTCATGGAGGATTACGAGATGGCGCGGCGTCTGGAGCGTGCGGGGCGCACGGCCTGCCTGGCGGGCCCCGTGCTCGCGTCAGCACGGCGCTGGCAGCGTGGCGGCCTGCTGCGCGCGCTGCTCAGCTGGACGCTCGTGCGCTGGCTCTTTCTGGCGCGCGTGCCGACGAGGCTCCTGGCCAAGCTCAAGCCGAGCGTGCGCTGAGCCGGGAGCGTGGCCGCCGGGCCAGGCCGCGTGTCTCGCCTGCGCGGGCGGGATCAGCCCGGGAACACGCTGAGCGCGACCCAGCCAAGCCCGACGATCGACACCAGGCCCAGAACCAGGCCGGAGAACAGGCGCCCGGCGGTGCGCAGCTGGTGCGGACGCGGGAGCGTGGTCCAGGCCAGCGCCACGAGCATCCCGACGACCACCGGCAGCAGCAGCGCGTTGAGGATCTCCACATCGACCGCGACCCCGACCAGTGAGCGGCTGGCGAGCACCAGCGTCGCCCCGGCGACGACACAGACCGCGTAGACCACATAGAAGAGCGGAGCTCCGCGCGGGTGGTCGTTGAGGCTGCGGCGCGCCCCGGCGGCCTCCGCCACCGCCCAGGATGCCGCGAGTGAGACCACCAGCGCGGCGAGCATCGAGGCCCCGGCGATCCCGAGCGCGAAGGTCAGCTTGCTGGCCGTGACGCCGAGGTACGGCGCCAGCGCCGAGGAGATCTCACCGATCGAGCGCAGCGACCCGGCGTGATGGCCGGCGAGCGTCGCCGCGGTCACGATCAGCACCGCCGCCATCACCAGCTGCGTGATCACAGCGCCCAGCGCCGTGTCGATGCGCGCCAGCCGGATGTGCGGCGCCCTCAGCCCCTTGTCGACCACCGCCCCCTGCTGGTAGAAGACCATCCAGGGCATCACCACCGCCCCCAGGTTGGCCGCGGCCAACGTCAGGTAGCTGCGGTTGCCCAGCGGCTGCGTGGCGGCGAAGGACGCGGTGACGGCATGCAGCCGCGGGTGCGCGAGCAGCGCCGCCACCAGGAAGACCAGCTCAAAGGAGCCGAGCGCCAGGCCGATCAGCTCGACCCGCCTGTACCCGCCGGCGATCACCAGCGTCAGCAGGAACGCCGCGCTGAGCGGGACGGTCAACGACGGCGACAGGCCCAGGAAGCCACCGACCGCCGCCACGCCCGCGAACTCCGTGACCAGCGCGCCGGTGGCGCTGATCAGCAGCGTCCCGACCGAGAGCGCAGCCCAGCGCGGCCCGAAGCGCTCGCGGATCGCCTGGGCGTGTCCCTTTCCGGTGGTTGCCCCGAGGCGCACGGTCAGCTCCATCACCACATACAGCACTGGGATCAGCGCGAGCTCGAGCGGCAGCAGCCGGTAGCCCCAGCTCGCACCCGACTGCGCGGCGGTGACGATGCTGCCCGCGTCCGTGTCCGCGAGCATCACCATCAGCCCGGGCCCGAGCACCCAAAACGCTCGGCGCAGACTCTGCCGATGCTGCGCCCGCGGGACTGCTGCGCCGGTGGCGGACACGCTCCCCCTGCCTTTCACGCGCGGGCTAGCGCCCCGCGTACGAAGTCCGTTGTCCGTGGAGCAGCCCCTGGCGATGCCCGGCCGCCCCCTCAGATCCCGCTGTGGCGATGCCACGCCGTCGCTCCGGCTTCGCGGCGGGCCGGCCGCCGCTGACGCCCGCTGGCGTCAGCGAAGCTGCGGCGCGGGACACCAGCGCTCCTGTGACTCGTCGACCGACGCGCGGGGAACCATGGCACCGATCGTGGCGTGATCTGCCGGCAACCTCATCCGCCCGAGCTCACAAGCCGCCTGCGGCTTTTGCCCAGCGCGGGCGTCGGGAAAGCACCGTGGCAGCCGGCGAGCGGCGAGCGGCGAGCGGCGACGGCGAGCGGCGCGCGGCGACGGTGAGCGGCGAGCGGCGAGCGGCGAGCGGCGAGCGGCGAGCGGCGATCACCGCACAGCTCTGGCCGACGCGGAGCGCGCGGATCTCAGGCGGCACCGGTGCGGCCTATGCGCTCCCTGGCTGCGGCGGCGCCCGGATGACCCCGCCGTGAGCCGGGGATAGCTTCAGACCATGTTCTACTTTCATGGAGGCGAGGGCGATTGGGCCGGCGGGCCGGGCTGGGGCTGGTGGCTGCTGATGGCGATCGCGATGATCGCCTTCTGGGGGCTGATCGCCTGGGCGATCATCTGGCTCATCAGAGGCAACCGTTCCCATCACACCGCCGACTCACACGTCCACGTCCACCCCGGACCTGCGGCACCGGCCAGGGACGATCCCGAGGAGATCCTCCGGCGTCGTCTGGCAGCCGGCGAGATCCCGCTCGAGGAGTATGAGCGGGTGATAGCGGCGCTGCACCGGCCCCCTTCATCAGAAGACACCCCGCCGCCGGCGGGCCCCTCGTGACGGGTTGCGTCTGGGGCGCGGCTCGCCGCGCCCCAGTTCGTGCATGCGGAGGCTGCGCTGCGCGCGGTCTGCGCGGTGCCCAGCGGCGTCAGCTGACGCCGCTGGGCACCGCGTCGCCGCGTGCGTGCTGGAGACTGCCGTCCCGGCGATACCCATCCCAGCGATACCGACCACTGGTGTAAGATACCCCCGTAGGGTATATCCCAGAGAGGAGCTCTCAGATGTCCGACACCGTCACATACAGCGTTCCGGGGATGAGCTGCGCGCACTGCGAGGCGGCGGTCACCGAGGAGCTCTCGGCGGTCCCCGGCGTTGACGCGGTGGCCGTCGACCTCGACACCAAGCTGGTCAGGGTCACCGGCGCGGGGCTCGAGGACGGAGCCCTGCGCGAGGCGATCGCGCAGGCGGGCTACGAGGTGGCGTGATGGCCACCTCCGCCGGCGCTCACAACTCGCGGGCGCAGGCCGGCGATCGCGCCTGGCTGGCGATCGAAGGGATGACCTGCGCCTCCTGCGCGACGCGCATCGAGAAGCGACTCAACCGCCTGGAGGGAGTGAGCGCCTCCGTCAGCTACGCCTCCGAGCGTGCCGCGGTCAGCTACGACCCGGATCAGGTGTCGCTTGCGCAGCTGATCGGCGCGGTCGAGGCCGCCGGCTACCACGCGTCGGTCCCCCAGGAGGCGCTGAGCGACGGTGATCCGGCGCGCGCCTGGCTGCTGCGCCTGACCCTGGCCGCAGCACTCTCCGTGCCGCTCGCGGCGCTGGCATGGGTCGGTGCGCTGCAGTTCTCCGGCTGGCGGTGGCTGTCACTGGCGCTGGCCACGCCGGTGGTGGCTTTCTGCGGCTGGCCGTTTCACCGCGCCGCGCTGCTCAACGCGCGCCATCTCAACGCGACGATGGACACGCTCGTCTCGGTCGGCACGCTGGCCGCGTGGAGCTGGTCGGTGGTCGTGCTGCTGAGCGGGATCCATGAGGGCGTCTACTTTGACGCCGCCGGCCTGATCACCGCCCTGATCCTGCTTGGAAGGTACCTGGAGGCGCGCGCCAAGCGCCGTGCCGGCGAGGCGATCCGCCGCCTGCTGGAGATGGGTGCCAAGCAGGCGCGGGTGCTGCGCGACGGTGAGGAGCTGCTGATCCCCGCCGAGCAGCTCCAGGTCGGAGACCTGTTCGTGGTGAGCCCCGGCGAGAAGATCGCCACCGACGGGACCGTCCAGCAGGGCACCTCAGCCGTTGACGCCTCGATGCTCACAGGTGAGTCGGTGCCGGTCGAGGTCATCCCCGGAGACCAGGTGGCGGGCGCGACGATCAACAGCTGGGGCCGGCTGGTGGTCCGCGCCACCCGCGTCGGCGCCGACACCTCGCTGGCGCAGATCGCCAGGCTGGTCAGCGACGCGCAGGCCGGCAAGGCGCAGGCGCAGCGCCTGGCGGACCGCGTCTCCTCGGTCTTCGTGCCCGCCGTGATCCTGATCTCACTGCTGACGCTCGGCGGCTGGCTGCTCTCCGGAGCCGGGGCGGCAGCCTCGTTCACCGCGGCAGTCGCCGTGATCGTGATCGCCTGTCCATGTGCGCTGGGGCTGGCGACACCCACAGCGCTGATGGTCGGCACCGGCCGGGGCGCGCAGCTCGGGATCGTGATCCGCGGACCGGAGGCGCTGGAGCGCACCCGCCGGGTCACCACGGTGGTGCTGGACAAGACCGGCACCGTCACCGAGGGTCGGATGGCTGTCAACGCCGTGCTCTCAGAGCCCCCCGGTGAAGGCGCGGAGCTGCTGCGCCTCGCAGCCGTGGCGGAGTCCGCCAGCGAGCATCCGATCGCCCGCGCGATCGCGGCTCACGGCCGCGCGCAGTTCGGCTCGCTGCCGGTCGTGGAGGGCTTCAGCAACCAGGCCGGGTTGGGCGTGCAGGCGGTGGTCGAGGGCCACGAGGTGCTGGTTGGGCGCCCGGCCTTCCTGGAGCAGTGGAGCGTCAGCCTGCCGGCGGAGCTCGCGACGCAGCTGGAGCGCCTGGAGGCGCAGGGAAGCACTGTGGTCGCTGTTGCGTGCGACGGCGAGGCGCGCGGGCTGATCTCCGTGGCGGACCAGATCAAGCCGAGCAGCCGTGAAGCGATCCGCGAGCTGAAGTCACTGGGCCTCACGCCGGTGCTGATGACCGGCGACAATGAGCGCGCCGCGCGCGCCGTGGCAGCGGACCTTGGGATTGAGCGCGTGCTGGCCGGCGTGCTGCCCGACCAGAAGGCCGCTGAGGTGGCGCGCCTTCAGGCCGCCGGTGCCGTGGTGGCGATGGTCGGTGACGGCGTCAACGACGCGCCCGCACTGGCCAAGGCCGACCTCGGCCTGGCGCTGGGCACCGGCACGGACGTGGCGATTGAGGCCTCCGACCTGACGCTCGTCTCCGGTGACCTGCGCGCCGCCGCCGACGCGATCCGCCTGGCCCGCGGCACGCTCGCCACCATCCGCGGCAACCTGTTCTGGGCCTTCGCCTACAACGTCGCGGCGATCCCGCTGGCCGTTGCTGGGGTGCTCGACCCGATCATCGCCGCCGGCACGATGTCCTTCTCCAGCGTCTTCGTGGTCACCAACTCACTGCGCCTGAGGCGCTTTCGCAGTGGCCGCGCCGAAGCTGCGGTGGACGGCCACGGCGGCGCCACCGGCAGCGCGCGGGTGTTCACGTGAACGACGGCGGCACCGCAAGCGCACAGCAGGCCGCGGGCGCGGAGCCCGAGGTGCAGGGGTCCACGCTGCCGCCGGGCTACATGGCCGACAAGCAGGCGCTGATCAAGCGCCTGCACCGCATCGAGGGGCAGGTCCGCGGGATCGAGAAGATGCTCAGCGACGAGCGCTACTGCATCGACATCATCACCCAGATCGCCGCGGTCTCCACGGCGCTCGAGTCGGTCGCCTTCAGGATCCTCGATGAGCACGTCAACCACTGCGTGGCCGGCGCGCTGGCATCGGGCGATGAGCAGGTGGCGGCGCTCAAGAGCAGGGAGCTGCTGGAGGCGGTGCACCGCTTCGCTCGCAGCCGCTGAAGGCCATCACCCGACCCCACCGCAGGTGACCTGCCCCACCCCACGCGAGCCAGCGGCCCCACCGCAGCCGACGGCCCCACCCCGCCGCCGCCAACCGCCCCCGCCGGTCAGGGCTTGAAGCACATCAGCGCGATGATCGCGACGACCAGCATCAGCGAGAGATAGTTCTCCCAGCGCGTCACGCGGTCATCGAGCAACGCCCGCAGCTGCGCTGCGGCCTCGCCGTGCTGAGCCGCGCTGACAGACGCATCCGCGCCCGCCACAGCACTCACAAGCTGACCAGTGTCAGCCGACGCGGCCAGCGCCGCAGCCAGCTCACGCGCTCGCTTGGGCCGCCGGCCACCGTGGCCACCGATCGCCAGCGCCAGCAGGAAGAGCGCGATTGAGGCGTCGACCCAGGCCGACCCGTACCCCCATCTGCCCAGATGCACGAGCCAAAGGCCAAAGACCCCGGCGAGCAGCACCCGGGCTGCGACCAGCAGCACACCGATACGGCTCAGCCCCAGCAGCAGCGCGATCTCAGCCGGGCGCTCGCGCCGGCGGGCAGCCTCGAACGCGACTCCGGCGACGGTGATGCCGGAGACGAACGCGAGCACCCCGAGGATGTGACAGAAGAACGCGACGTTGTACACAGGTGAGCGGGCCGGCCGGCCCGCTCAAACGATAGCCCCGGGCGGCGCTGCATCGGTGCTCGACGGTCGCCGCCCGACGCTCTTGTCCGCGCGGTATCAAGCGCCCGCGCGGTTTGTACAACCGGGCGTTGCAGCCATGCTCACGGGTTGGGATGCTTGCGGCCTTCCGGGCGTGGGAGGACGCCGGGGATCCAAAACAGGCCGGCCTCACGCCGGCGTGAGGAGAGAGAGGGATAGACGTGTCTGACGTCGGCAACTCACCAGCAGGCGCGGTTGGGGCATCACAGATCACCGCCAGCCCACCGATGCTCGACGACGACGCGCGCCTGGCGCAGCTCGGCTACAAGCCGCAGCTGACGCGCGTGCTCGGGCTGTTCTCGAACTTCTCCGTCGCGTTCACCTACCTCTCGCCGATGGTGGGGATCTACTCACTGTTCGTGCTCGGCGTCGGCACGGGCGGGCCCGGTTACATCTGGCTGACGCTGATCCCGCTGATCGGGATGCTGTTCGTCGCGCTCGTGTTCGGGGAGCTGGGCAGCCACTACCCGGTGGCAGGCGCGCTCTACAACTACTGCAAGTTCTCGGTGGGGGCCGGCTACGGCTGGTTCGTCGGCTGGTTCTACGGGATCGCGCTGCTGGTCACAGTCGCCTCGGTGGACACCGGAGTGGTCAGCTACTTCACCTCGCTGATGCACAACTGGTTCGGCTGGAACCTGAACCCGAGCTCCCACGGCACGATCTTCGTGATCACGCTCGTGCTGCTGTTGCTGCAGACCGTGCTCAACATCACCGGCGCCGAGGTGATGGCGCGCGTCGCCCGGCTCGGCGTGTACGTCGAGTTGCTCGGCACGTTCGGGATCGCGGTGATCCTCGCGATCCACGGTTTCCACCACGGGCTCGGCTTCCTCTTCACCAACCAGGGCGTCACACACCCCAAGACCAACCCGCTGGGCCTCGACTTCCACGGCAACTGGCTGACCGGGGCCGCGCTGGTGGCGGTCCTGGCGCCGGTCTACATCTTCTACGGCTTCGAGTCCGCCGGTGACATCGCCGAGGAGACCAAGGACGCGAGCCGCATGATCCCGCGGGCGATGCGCCTGGCACTGATCTGGGGTGGAATCGCGTCGCTGTTCCTGACCGGTGGGCTGCTGCTGGCGATGCCCGCCCACCATGCGGTCAGCGCGACCGTCGCCGGTGGCGGCATCCCGTTCATCCTCGCCGAGCTCCCCGGCTGGCTGCAGGATGTGCTGCTGGTGATGATCATCGTCGCGTTCACCTCATGCGGCACCTCCGTACAGGGCGCCGGCGCCCGCCTGGCCTTCTCCTACGCACGCGACGGGGCGCTGCCGGCGTCCCGCTGGATGGCGAAGGTCCATGACCGCTTCAAGTCACCGGTCAACGCGCTGATCAGCGGCGCGACGGTGACGCTGCTGTTCGTGCTGCTGGAGTTCCTCTCCCCCAAGCACAACATCCACATCCTGTTCTTCACCTACCCGGCCAACACCAACGTGCTGGTC
>JAJZDA010000006.1 GCA_021851525.1 Actinomycetes bacterium
GCACCCCGCCGGGCAGCCGCACACCCCGCCGGGCAGCCGCACACCCCGCCGGGCAGCCGCACGAGCACGGCCCGCAACGGCGCGAGCACGGCCGGCAACGGCGCGAGCACGGCCACGCCCGTAAGTCTCTTATAAGAGGGCGATTTACCAGTTTTTCGGTGCCGGTGATTGTCGTCGCCCGGTGTATCGTTGAAGCATGGGACCAAATCACAATTCATCATCCGGGCATGCCTACGAACCCCGGTGAGCGGGGCATCCTGATCCTGACCAGCCTGGCCGGCGGCGAAAAGCACGGATACGCGCTGATGCAGGACATCGAGGGGTTCGCGGGCGTCAAGCTCGGACCCGGAACCCTCTACGGCGCGCTCGCGCGCCTCGAGGAGGATGGGCTCGTCAGCGCCCTGCCCGCCGACCAGCGCAGGCGACCGTATCGGATCACGCCGGAGGGCAGCGCCGTGCTCGAGCAGGAGCTCTCGCACAGCGCCAAGATCGCCCGCATCGGGCTGCGGCGGCTCTCCGCCGCGGCAGGCTGAGCGCGCGGGTGTTCGAGCGGCGCTCGAACACCCGCTCCAGGACGTTCACGGACCGGGTCGCCCGCTTCAGGCAGCGGGCGGCGCGTGCCGTTGCTCGGCCATGGCTGGTCGTACCATCGAGCTGTGGCGCAATCTGGGCAACACGCGCACGGGCGGGGACGAGCGGCGGAGACACGCGCGCTCAGGTTCGCGCTGATCCTGTTGCTGGTGTTCATGGCCGGCGAGATCAGCGTGGCGATCCTCTCCAGCTCGCTTGCACTGCTGGCCGACGCCGCCCACATGCTGACCGACGCGGCGGCGCTGGCGCTGGCGCTGTGGGCCGCGCGGCTGGCCGCGCGGCCCGCCCGCGGAGCGATGACCTTCGGGCTCGGCCGGGTCGAGATCCTCAGCGCGCAGGCCAACGGCGTGACGATGCTCGTGCTGGCGCTGATCATCGTCTACGGGGCGATCAGCCACCTGATCTCACCGCCGCATGTGCGCCCGGGCGGGGTGCTGGCGGTGGCGCTGGCGGGGATCGTCGTCAACCTCGCGGTGACGCGCATCCTCGGCGGAGCGCACCCCGGGCACGACCACGGGCACGGCCATGCCCACGGGCACGACCACGACGTCCCCGCGGACAGCGGGCGGGAACTGTCCACAGGCGGCGGTGTGGGGGCGGGCGCGGCGCTCCAGACACCGCGCCGCAGCCTCAACGTCGAGGGCTCCTACCAGCACATCCTGACCGACCTCTTTGGCTTTGTCGCGACCGCGATCTCAGCGTTGGTGGTGATGGCCAGCGGCTTCAGCCGCGCTGACGCAATTGCCTCATTGCTGATCGCGGCGATCATGCTGCACGCGTCGTGGAAGCTGATCCGCGCCGCCGTGCGGGTGATGCTGGAGGCCGCACCAAGCGGGGTGGATCCGCAGGCGATCGGCCTGCGCCTGGCGTCAGAGCCCGGTGTCAGCGAGGTCCATGACCTGCACATCTGGGAGGTGACCTCGGGCTTCTGTGCCGTCTCCGCGCACATCGTCGTGGCCACCGGGCACGACTGCCACGAGGTGCGCCGCCACCTCTCACGACTGCTGGAGGACGAGTTCAACCTGCGCCACACGACCCTGCAGGTGGAGCACGCGCGGGCCCGGCAGCCACCGCTGCAGATCGAGCCGATGCACCACGCCGGGAGCGGGACGCGACGGTGAGCGAGGCGGCGCCGCACGGGGACGAGGGCACCCTGCTGGGCCGGCACGGTCGGCGGCTGCGGTGGCGGGGCTGGTCGCCAGCGGGCGACCAGCCGGCGCGGGCCGTTGTCACTATCGCGCACGGCTTCGGTGAGCACGGTGGTCGCTACGCGGAGGTTGCGGCGCGCCTGAACCAGGCCGGGTACGTGGTCTACGCGCCCGATCACCACGGACACGGGCGCTCAGCGGGACGCCGCGGGCGGATCGTGCTCGCCGACGCCGTCGCCGACCTCGACCTGTTCCTGCAGAGCGTGGCGGTCGAGCGCAACCCGGGGAGCGCGCAGTTCCTGCTGGGACACAGCATGGGCGGCGCGCTGGCATTGCGCTACGCGATCGCGCACCAGCGGCGGCTGAGCGGGATGGTGCTCTCCGCCCCGCTGGCTGAGCTGGAGAGTGGCGCTGCGCTGCGCAGCCTGGCACGGGCGCTCGGGCTGGTGGCGCCATGGTTGCCGGTGAGCCGCATAGACCCGCAGCTGGTGAGCCGCGACGCGACCGTCGTACAGGCGTACGTCGATGACCCGCTCAACCACCATGGCGCAATCAGCGCCGCCGTCGCGCGTGAGTTCGTGTGCCACGTGCAGACGCTCGCGGAGGATGTCCGGCAGCTCACCCTGCCAACGCTGCTGCTGTGGGGTACCGAGGACCGGCTCTGCCCTCCGCGCGGGGCGCAGATGCTCGCCGAACGGATCGGCGCTGAGGACCTCAGCACCGACGCCTACGAAGGGCTCTTCCACGAACTGCTCAACGAGCCCGAGCGCGAGCAGGTGATGCGGCGGATCGTGGCCTGGCTGGACCGGCGCACAACCGGGGTTGCGGATGGCGAGCGCTGACGCGAAGATGACCGCCTGGCACCGAGAAACGAGGCTGCGATGACGCTCTCCTATGACTGTGGCACCAGTGACCTGCCGTTGCTGGCGCAGACGATCGGGCACAACCTGCAGCGGACCGCGGCCGCGCATCCGGAGCGTGACGCGCTGGTCTGCGTGCACCAGGGGATCTCGTGGAGCTACGCGGAGTTCGACGGGCGCGTGAACGCGCTAGCCCACGGCCTGATCGCGGCCGGCCTGCAGAAGGGCGATCGCGTCGGGGTGTGGAGCCCGAACCGCGCCGAATGGGCGCTGGTGCAGTACGCGACGGCGAAGGCCGGCCTGATCCTGGTCAACATCAACCCCGCCTACCAGCTCAGCGAGCTGAGCTACGCGCTGCGCCAGTCAGGCTGCCGCTGGCTGTTCTGCGCCGAGTCCTTCCGTGAGAGTGACTACCCCGCGATGGTCGAGGCGGTGCGCGGCGACCTGCCGGGACTGCAGCGCACCGTGGTCTTCGACACCGTGCAGTGGCTGGAGGTCGCAGAGTCAGTGCCCGCGGGTCCACCCAGCGCGCCGTTGCGCGCGCGCATGGCGGAGCTCGATTGCGACGAGCCGATCAACATCCAGTACACCAGCGGGACCACCGGGTTCCCCAAGGGCGCCACGCTCACCCACCACAACATCCTCAACAACGCGCTGCTGCTGGGCCAGATCCTGCGCTACACGCCGCAGGACCGGATCTGCATCCCGGTGCCGCTCTACCACTGCTTCGGGATGGTGATGGGGAACCTCTGCGCCACCAACTATGGTGCGACGATCGTCTACCCATCCGAGGCGTTCAGCCCACGGGCGACGTTGCAGGCGATCGAGTCCGAGCGCTGCACGAGCCTCTACGGGGTGCCGACGATGTTCATCGCGCAGCTCAGCCAGCCGGACTTCTCAAGCTACGACCTCAGTTCCCTGCGGACCGGCGTGATGGCCGGTTCGCCGTGCCCGATCGAGGTGATGCGAAGGGTCACCGATGAGATGGGAATCTCCGAGATGTCAATCGCCTTCGGGATGACCGAGACATCGCCTGTGACCACCGCGGTACGTGTCGACGACACGCTCGAGCACCGCTGCGGCACCGTCGGCCAGGTGATGCCGCACACGGAGATCAAGATCGTGGACCCGGATACCGGCCAGATTCAGCCGCGCGGCGTGCCCGGTGAGTTCCAGGCACGCGGGTACGCGGTGATGCGTGGCTACTGGGAGGAGCCGGAGCGCACGGCCGAGGCGATCGACGCGGCGCGCTGGATGCACACCGGGGACCTGGCGACGATGGATGAGCAGGGCTATGTGAGGATCGTCGGACGGATCCGGGACATCGTCATCCGCGGCGGGGAGAACGTCTACCCGCGGGAGGTCGAGGAGTTCCTGTACTCCCATCCGGCGATCGCCGACGTGCAGGTGATCGGCGTGCCGGACGCCCACTACGGTGAACAGCTGATGGCGTGGATCATCCTCAAGCCGGGCGCGAGCCTCGACGCGGAGCGCGTGCGCGAGCACTGCCGCGGCCAGATAGCCGAGTTCAAGATCCCGCATTACGTCAAGTTCGTCGACGCCTTCCCGCTGACGGTCACCGGCAAGATCCAGAAGTTCAAGATGCGCGAGCAGTCGATCGCGGAACTGGGGCTGGGCGCGGAGCCCGCCCCGGAGCCCCAGCGGGCCGGCGTGTGAGCCCACGCGCACGGTCCGGCGCTGCCGCGAACCCCCGAGCTGGGGGCTCGCAAGCATCACGGCTCTGTGACGTGAGCGGCGCGCTGCGCGACCACCGCGTCACGGGCGGCGCGCGCGGCGTGCCGGGCGCCGGCCAGCTCCAGTTCTGCGTGCATCTCCCGGATGCGGCGCAGGATCTCATCCGCTGCGGCCTGCTGCAGCTCCCGGCTGGGATCGTCGGTCTGCTCGAAGCGCACCGGCCGGCCGTAGCGGACGACGACCTTCGGGAAGCGCAGCCGCTTCCAGTTGCGCACCTGATGGGAACCGAGGATCGCGACCGGTACGACGGGCGCCCCGGAGACCAGCGCCAGCCGACCGATGCCCGCCTTGGCCTGATCGCTCATCTGGCCGCTGCGTGAGCGGCCCCCCTCCACGTACATGCCGATCGCGCCGCCCCGCCGCAGCACAGCGAAGGCGGTCTTGAAAGCCTCCTCATCCGCGTAGCCGCGACGCACCGGAAAGACTCCGCCGTGGCTGTAAACCCAGCTCATCACGTGGCGCCCGAACATCTGTGACTTGGCCATGAACTGGATGTGGCGACGCACGAACGCGCCGGCGAAGAAGTGGTCCATGAACGAAGCGTGGTTGGGCGCGATGATCACGGGGCCGTTGGGGACGTTCTCAGCCCCGTAGCCGCGCAGCCTGAAGAGCAACAGCGCGGTCCACACGGTCACGATCCTGACCACCTCGTAGATCCACTCTGGCGGATGGTCGCGCACGCGGGTGTGGTAGCTGTCGAACTGCTCCGCCGGTCGCGGATCCTTGTAGACCTGTGGTCTGATGCGGACGTCCTGCGCCATCTCGGGAACCTTCGCGCTGTCGCTGGGCCTGTCAGGGCGGGCCGCTCAACCCTGGAGCGGCAACACCAGGGTCGGCTTTTCGATCGTGTGATCCTCACGCGTGGGCACCACCGCGGTGGCGATGGCCATGAACTCGATCACATGCGAGCCCCAGCCGTGCGATGCCTGGTTCAGCTGCACGCCCACCAGGCCGCCGGCCTGCAGCGCCTCCGCCTCAGACTGCATCCTGCCCATCGCCAGCTCGCGCGCGTCATACAGCGCCTGCGTGAAGTTCGGCATCTCGAGGTTGCGCCCGACCTGGCGCAGCGACTGCATCAGCCCCTGCTGCGCGACGTGGTACACGCAGTTGCCCATCACCATCCCGACCGGGCGGTAGCCGGCGCGCAGCAGCGTCGAGAAGTCCTGCCCGCTGAGATCGGAGGTGAACGGGCGCCCGTTGGGCGCACGGTGCAGCTCCCCCGCCGCGTGCCTGACCGCGGTGCCGACCGCGATGAACTCCGCCAGATCAGCGCCCCACTCATAGCGACCGATGGCCAGGCGCACGCCCACCACCCCGTCGGCGCCGAGCTGGTCGGCCTCCTCCTCCATGCGCGTCATCGCCAGGTCACGCGCGTGGTACATGGCCTGCGTCAGGACATCAAGCTCCATGTTCCGGCCCCAGTTGGCCATCTGCAGACCGATGTGGTAGATCGAGCTGCCGAGCACCAGGCCCAGCGGCTCAAACCCTGCCTCCTTGACCAGCAGGAACTCATTCACCGAGAGGTCGCTGGTGAAGAAGCCGCGCTGGATGTCCTGCTTCATCCGCGCCAGACGCTCACGTCCGGACTGGGGCAGCCCCTCGAGCGCACCCGCGCGGTATTCACCCGGCACCGGGGCGGCACCACGACGGCTCAGGTCAGGTCCGTCCGCGGCTCCCTGCTGCGCCCCGGCAAGGTCATTCAAACGGTCACGCAAGCCCATCGTCGCCTCCTCAGCCGGTCAGCAGCTGCTCGAGTGCCTGCCGCGTACGCTCACTCCGCGCGGCGAGCGATGACATCGCCTGCGCCAGCAGCCGCAGCCAATCGTCAAGCGCCAGCGGCTCGGTCTTCAGCACGATGCCCCCTGAGACCCGTGCCCTGAGCGGTTCCAGGCGGGTTCCGGCGCGACGCAGCTCGAGCCGCTGCCCGTCGCCCGCGTCCAGCGCGATCCGCGCCACCAACTTGGGCCCACGGAACCCCTGCCGCACACGCTCGACCTCAACCAGGCCCGGGAGCGCACCCTCGAGCTTGGTGGCGAGCCCCTCGATGAACACGGCGATGTCACTGAGATCGGCACGCAACGCCGAGGCCAGCAGATCAAGCTCGAGTGGATCCGGCTCAAGAGCGCCCACGGAATGGAGGGTACGACACCGGCATGCCGGTGGTCGATTTGAACGTGCGAGCTTTCCCGGAAGCTGTCAGCGACGCCCTGCGCCGAACATGCGCAGCAGCAGCCAGCGCATGTTCTGGCGGGTCCAGAAGCGTCCCGCTGATCGCCGTCTTGCCAGCTCCCGCCGGCTGCACGAACTCACGAACAGACCCGAGCCATCCATCGATTGCTCCTCAGTATTGGATCCAACTCGCGTTGGCGGGAAGTAGTCAATAACAAGCGCCGGACGGAATCCGCAAAATGCATCTTTTTGAAGCGACCGCTCCCGCCTGGACAGGGTCACCTGAGCGCCCACGGCGCAATTTGAGGCCGAATCACCAAACGCTCAGCCGGCCTCGCGCGCTCAGCGCCCGCGCGGACAGCGCCGAGGCGCTGAGCGCAGGTCGGGCGCCGACCGGATGGCTCCTGAGCCGCCGGCACACCCGCCGGGTATGCTGCCGCCGTTGACCTAAGACCAAGGAGTGGCGCCCAGTGCCCGACGTGGAAGCTCACATCACAGGAACGGTCTGGAAGATCGAGGTCGCCGTCGGCGACACGATCGAGGAGGGCGACACGGTGGTGATCCTGGAGTCGATGAAGATGGAGATGCCGGTCGAGGCAGAGGACTCCGGGGTGGTCGCGGAGATCGTCTGCGTGGAGGGCCAGGCGGTGTCCGAAGGTGACGTGCTGGTGATCCTGGCGTAGCGGCCGCTGCCCGCCGGAACGGGACCGGCGGGCAACACGCAACCGGCAACCGGCTACCGGCGTTCAGGCGCGCCCGCGCGAGGCCGCGCCTGAGGGCGGCGTGAGTGTGGGTGTCGGCCAGCGGGCCGACACCCACTAATCCTCGTACGGGACGAAGTCGGCCTTGCGCGCCCCGCATACGGGGCAGAACCAGGTCTCGGGGATGTCCTCGAAGGCGGTCCCGGGTGGGATGCCGCCGTCCGGATCACCCTCCGCGGGGTCATAGATGAACCCGCATGACTCACACATGTACTTCACGCTGCGCAGGTTAGTGGCTCCCCGGCGCGCCGGTCGGGCGGCCGGCAGATCCTCAGCAGTGCCCGGCGGTGCCCGGCGGGCGCGACGGGGGGCGCTCGGCGCTAGCGAAGGGCGCGCGGAGGGCGCGCGGGACGGGCCGCGGCGGACGCCACACGCTGGTCGCGGGGGCGCGAGACCGGACGCGGGACTCAGGCGCGATCCCGCCGCCGACGCGCTAGGGTCGGCGCGTGCCGATCAACCAGCCTGAGCCAGGGGCACAGCTGCACCGCGGCCCGGCCAGCGTGCCGCGGGCGGCCGCGACGGTGATCCTGCTGCGTGGGGCGGATCACGCGCTGGAGGTGCTGCTCGTGCAGCGCACCCCGGCAGCGAGGTTCATGGGCGGGGCATGGGTCTTCCCGGGAGGGTCGGTCACGCCCGCGGACGGGGATGGGCAGCAGGGGCTGCGGGTCGCCGCGCTGCGCGAGTTGGCGGAGGAGGCGGGCATTGAACTCTCAGGCGCCACTGAGCTGGTCCCGTTCGCCAACTGGATCACTCCAGAGGCCGTGATGACACGCTTCGACACCTGGTTCTTTCTGGCGCAGGCGCCGATCGGGACCGAGGTTTCCGTCGATGGCGGCGAGATCATCGACGCGCGCTGGCTGGCGCCGGAGCGGGCACTGGAGCTGCAGGCAGCGGGCGAGCTGTTCATGGTGTTTCCCACGATCAAGCAGCTCCAGCAACTGGCGGGCTTCGGCAGCGCCGGCGCACTGCTGGCGCACGCCCGCGGCGCGCGCGTGGTGGCGGTCAGGCCGCGGATCGTCGGCGCCGGCCCGGCGGCGAGGATCCTGCTGCCGGGCGAGCCGGGCTACGCCTGATCCCACCCACGCGCTGGCGGGGCGGGTCGGCGGGGCGGGTCGCGCGCGGTGTCGCGACCCTGGGGGAGAAACCCGGCCCTACGGTCGGTTTCTCCCCCAGCGTCGCACCGCGACGGCGGAGACAGCCGCACCCACGTCGGACCGCGACGGCCGAAACGGTCAAACGGGCCACACCGCGACGGCGAAGACAATCGCACCCACGTCGCACCGCGACGGCGAAGACAGTCGCACCCCGGCCACACCGCGACGGGCGGGGCGCTACGAGGATCGAACCGTGAGGACGGGACCGGCTGGGTCTCGCAGGGCCCTGCGGGACCCAGCGCCCGGCCGGCGACATCACGTGGCACCCGATTGGAGCCGGCGCTGTTCGAACGGCTGCCACCCACGAGGCTGTGGCCCGCCCCCGCACGCGAGTATCCGCGCCGTGGGCGACCAGAACGGTCCGCATCGCCACCCGCCACCAACTCGCATCGGCGGCCGTGCTGGCGCTGAACGGCACCCACCGCGGCTGGCGGCGCGTCAGGCCTCTTCGTCGGAGATCACGTGCAGCACGGCGTTGATCAACGCAAGATGCGTGAACGCCTGCGGGTAGTTGCCCAGGTGCCGGCCGCTGTCTGCATCAAGCTCCTCGGCGTAGAGGCCGAGCGGCGAGGCGTGGTTCAACAGTCGCTCGCAGAGCGTGGCCGCCCTGCGCTTCTCGCCGATCTCCGATAGCGCCGAGACCAGCCAGAAGGAGCAGATCAGGAAGGTTCCCTCCTTGCCCTGCAGGCCGTCGTCGGTCTCATCGGTGCGGTAGCGCAGCACGAACCCTTGCTCAGTCAGCTCCTCGGCAATGGCCAGCACGGTGTTGCGCACGCGCGCATCGTCGGCGGGCAGGAAGCGTGTGATCGGGATCAGGAGTGTGGAAGCGTCGAGTGAGTCCGTGTCGTAGTGCTGGCGGAAGACGCCGCGCTCCGACACGCCCTTGGCGAGGATGTCCTCACGGATCTGGTCCGCCACCTGCTGCCACTGCTCCGCCAGTTGCAGCTCACCCTCACGCTCGGCCAGCCGCGCCCCGCGGTCGACCGCGACCCAGCACATCAGCTTTGATGAGACGTAGTGCCTCGGCTCGCCCCGCGCCTCCCAGATGCCCTGGTCAGGCTTGTCCCAGACGGCGATCGCGCAGCGGACCTGATCCTGGATCACGGGCCACAGGCGCTGCGGGATGTGCCCACCCATCTTGGTGTGCAGATAGATGCTGTCGAGCACCGCGCCGTAGACGTCGTTCTGCTTCTGGTCGTAGGCGCCGTTGCCGATCCGCACCGGCACGGCACCCTCGTAGCCGCTCAGGTGATCGAGCGTGGACTCCGTCAGGTCACGCTCGCCGCCGATCCCATACATGATCTGCAGCGCCCCGTCGGCGTCGCGCTCCAGGTCGGCGACGAACTGCATGAAGTCGTCCGCCTCCCAGTCAAATCCCAGGGCGTGCAGGCCCCACAGCGTGAACGTCGCGTCGCGCATCCAGCAGTAGCGGTAATCCCAGTTGCGCTCGCCCTGCGGCGCCTCCGGCAGCGAGGTGGTCGCTGCGGCGAGGGTCGCTCCGGTCGGCGCGTAGGTGAGCGCCTTGAGCGTCAGCGCCGAGCGGTGCAGGTGACCACGCCAGCGGTGGTCCGGGAAGCGACCACCGGCCAGCCAGCCGCGCCAGTAGTGCTCGGTGAAGAGCAGCCGGTCGAGCGCGTCCTGCTGGTCAGCCGGTCCGTCGAAGCCGTGCGACCAGCCCAGCGCCACGTAGCGCCGCTCACCCTCCACAAGCGTGTGGCGCGCGCGGGCGCGCGAGCCCTCGATACCAAGGCGCAGATCAGAGCAGAGCGCCACGCGGGTGTCGCCGCTGGTCGCCTGCGCGCGCCCCCAGTCACCGTCGCTGGTCTGCCACTGCGCGGGTTCACGGCCGTAGTCGAACATCGGCTCGCAGACGACCTCAACCTGCACCGACCCCTGGACGCACTCGATGCTGCGCACCAGCATGTGGTCGGCGTCCTGATCGGTCGGTGGGCGGGTGTGACTGGTCTCGTCCGCGTGGTCATCGTGCCAGGCGCCGATCGTCAGACCGTCGCGCACCACCAGCCAGCCCGACGGGCACAGCCAGGTGGTCTCGACGATCATCGTCCCCGGCACGTAGCGGACGCTGAGCGGCACCGCCATGCCGTAGGGCCCCACGCGGAACGATCCCGCACGGCGATCGAGCAGGGCGCCGAAGATGCTCGGCGAGTCAAAGCGGGGAACGCCCATCCACTCGATCGACCCGTCGGGCGCCAGCAGCGCGCCAGTGTGGCAGTCGCTCAGGAACGCGTAATCCGCTATCCCCGGGAACGGGGAGCCACCGGTCAGCGGCGTGTTGTGGGGTGGTATCGGGATGCTCGGCGACACGGTCGCCGATGAACACTAATCGGTAGCGCTGTCGCGCAGGCCCAGATAGTCGCCCAGCAACGCGTAACCGACCAGACAGGCGAGCCCGTCGGCCATTCCACGCAGCATCCCGTCGTACGGGTCGTCGGTCAGCAGCCCCAGGACGGTGAAGGCGACGATGATCGTGGCGCTCAGCAGCATTGCCGTCGCCCGCGGCGACGGCGCCCAGGGCACAACCACCTCGAGGTCGTCTCGCAGATCACCCGCCGGCCCCGAGCCACGCGGGCGCAGCCGCAGCCCCCTCAGAAGCTGCGGCAACGCGCTGAGCAGCGCCAGCAGGGCGAGCACGGTCACCGGCCAGGCGGCGAGCCGCCAGGTCGAACCGATCGCATGTGGGAACGCGATCGCAGTGGCCGGCAGGGCACTGAGCGCGATCACGCCGCTGAACAGGCCCAGAGCTGCGCGGCGCGCGAGAATCCGCGCGTCCGCCGCGCGGATCACCGCGTCGCGCCGCAGCCGCCAGGCGCGCAGCAGCGCGAGACCACCGGCGGCGAGCGCCACCTGAGCCGCCAGAGCGGCGGCCAGCAGCAGCGGAGAGACCCAGGCGGGCATCGCATGATGCTGCCCGCCGTAGAGCGTCAGGGCCCGCACGCGGCCGACCGCGACGAACATCACCAGCAGCGCACAGCCTGCGAACGCGAGCGCCGCGAAGGTGCGGAAGGCGGCGGCGCGAAGCGTCCAGCTCCCGAGCTCCTCGGCGAACTGGCGGGCCAGATCTTCCGGCCGACCCAACTCCGCGTTCGGATTCTCCCGCAGGTGATCCGCGAACTCGGCCGCGATCCGCGCGCGCCGTGCGCGCGGCACACCGGCTACGGCAAGCTGTTGATCGAGTTGCTCCAGAAAGCTCATCGGGCCTCCCCTGTGCTGCTCGTGGTGGCGGCGCCGGCGCTCACGCGAGCACCGCGTCGATCGTGGCCGCGAAGCTGCGCCAACGCTCGCGTCGCAGCCCGAGCTCGGACCGGCCGCGCGCGGTCAGGCCGTAGACGCGCCGGCGGCGGCCGCTGTCCGCCGTCCAGTCACTCTCGAGCAGCCCGTCCCGCTCGAGACGGTGCAACGCCGGGTAAACGGTGCCCTCGGGCAGCGCCAGCTCGCCGCCGCTGCGCAGCTTGAGCGCCTCGATCACCGCATACCCATGCAGCGGTGCCGGCGCGAGCACCGCGAGGATCAGGCCATCGAGATGACCCTTGAGTTGTTCGGGCTCCATACCTAGCAAGGCTATACCTAGCCATACTAGGTGTCAAGGGCGCTGGGCAGTTCCCGGCGTTATGTGTCGCTCGAGAGGTTCGGCAGCCCGAGCGACTGAAGCCAGGTGGAGACGTGCTCATTGAGCAACGTGAACTGGCCGGTGAAGATCAGCACGCCCATCGCCACGAGGACCACCCCGCCCGTGCTGATGACCACCGCGTAGTGACGCTTGATCATGTCCAGCGCGGCGGTGACCTTGCCGAAGGCCAGGCCCGTCACCAGGAACGGCACCCCCAGCCCGGCACAGTAGACCGCCATCAGGAAGGCGCCGCGGAAGGCGCTCGAGGACGTGCCCGCGGCGGTCAGGATCGCGCCCATGGTGGGGCCGATGCAGGGCGTCCAGGCGATCGCGAACGCGGCGCCGGTCAGCACCGGGCCGGAGCGGCCGGCACGCTGCACGAGCGTGGAGACATGCCACTCGCGCGAGAACGCAGGGATCACAGGCGAGAGCAGGAACAGCAGGCCCATGAGCACGATCAGCGCACCGCAGACGCGCTGCGCCGTGGTTCCGGTGAGCGTGCTGTGAATCGCCTGCTGGCTGACGAGGCTCAGCGCGACGAAGATCCCGCTGAAGGTGCCCACGAACGCCAGCGTCGGCCCGATCACGCGCCGTGCACGGATCTCGCTTGTGTCGGTAACACCGGACACGGCGCTGATGTAGCCGGGCACCATCGGCAGCACGCACGGCGACAGAAAGCTGACCAGACCGGCGCCAAAGGCCACGGGGATACCGATGCCGGCTGCAGGATCCACGGCAGACAGGGTACTGAAGCAGGGTCGCCTGACCGCGGCGCGGGCAGGCAGCCGCAGCGGACTAAGCCAGCGGCCCTGGTAGGCCGAGACGGCAGATGCGCGCGGTGGTAGCTTCCCGCCATGACCGCCACCGCACCAACCGTCCAGAATCTGATCGCCAACGAGTACGTCGCCGGCAGCACCGGCGAGACCGAGCCGATCCTCAATCCCTCAAACGCAGAGGTGATCGCGCACGCGCCGCTCTCGAGCGTCGACGACGTGAACCGGGCGGTGGATGCCGCCGCCAGCGCCTTTGAGCAGTGGTCACAGACCACGCCGGGTGAGCGCTCGCTGATGCTGCTGAAGCTCGCTGACGCAATTGAGGAGCACGCGGACGAGCTGGCGGCGCTGGAGTCAGACAACGCCGGTAAGCCACTGGCCGCTGTGCTCCGCGACGAGATCCCGTTCATGACGGACAACCTGCGCTTCTTCGCCGGTGCCGCCCGCTGCATGGAGGGCCGGGCCGCGGGTGAGTACGTCAGCGGCTACACCTCGTTCATCCGCCGCGAGCCGGTGGGCGTGATCGGGCAGATCTCGCCGTGGAACTACCCGATGATGATGGCTGTGTGGAAGATCGGCCCGGCGCTTGCCGCCGGTAACACGGTGGTGCTCAAGCCTGCCGAGACCACCCCGCTGACGACACTGAAGCTCGCTGAGCTGGCAGCCGAGATCTTCCCCTCGGGCGTGCTGAACGTGATCACCGGGCACGGCGACCCAACCGGCCAGGCGCTGGTCACCCATCCGAAGGTGGCGATGCTCTCGCTGACGGGCTCGGTCGGAACCGGCAAGTGGATCGCCAAGGCAGCCGCGGACTCGCTCAAGCGCACGCACCTGGAGCTCGGCGGCAAGGCGCCCGTGCTCGTGTTCGACGACGTGGACATGGAGACCGCGCTGGAGACGATCGCCGGCACCGCGTACTACAACGCCGGCCAGGACTGCACCGCGGCCACGCGCGTGATGGCGAGCGCGAAGGTCTATGACGAGGTGGTGGCCGGGCTGGCGGAGCAGGCCAAGGGGCTGGTGATGGGTGACCTGCGCTCCGAGGAGACGACACTCGGGCCGGTCAACAGCGTGCGTCAGCGCGAGCGCGTGACCGGCTTCCTGGAGCGCACGCCGAGCCACGCTGAGATCGTGACCGGCGGACGCGTGGTGGGCAACCTCCCCGGGTTCTTCGTCGAGCCGACCGTGGTTGCCAACCTGCGCCAGGACGACGAGATGATCCAGAGCGAGATCTTCGGCCCGGTGCTCACCGTACAGCGCTTCACCGACGAGGCCGAGGCGATCAGATGGGCCAACGGCACGGAGTACGGCCTGGCCTCCTCGGTGTGGACGCGTGACGTGGGGCGCGCGATGCGCGTCTCCAAGGCGCTGCAGTTCGGGTGCGTGTGGGTCAACGACCACATCCCGCTGGCCTCGGAGATGCCGCACGGCGGGTTCAAGCAGTCCGGCTACGGCAAGGATCTCTCGATGTACGCGCTTGAGGACTACACCGAGATCAAGCACGTGATGGTCTCGCTGGCGTAGCGATCACACTGGGCCGCCGCACCGCGGCGGCCCAGACGGGGCACCGCTCCGGCGCGTGGCGCCACGTCACCCGCCCGCCCGCCCGCCCGCCCGCCGCAGCGTCGCCGGCACCGCTCAGGCGTGTGCCAGCCAGTCAACCGGCCAGGCCGGGCGCTGCACACCGGTCGGCAGCCGTCCCTCCTGCGCGAGCTTGTCCAGGTGGGCTGCGAGCGTCACCTCGACAGCCGGGCGCAGCTGCGCCGGCGCATCGGCCCAGACGCTCCCGATCAGCTCGTCGAGCGTGCGTGCGCCCCCGGCCAGGGCACTGAGCAGCGCCGCCTCGCGCGCCAGCCGGTGCTCGATGTACTGCGCCAGCTTGGCGTCGGCGTCGCTCACCAGCGGTCCGTGCCCGGGGGCGATCTGTTCAGGTGCGCGAGCGCGCAGCCGCTCGAGCCCAGCCAGGTAACCGCTCAGCGCCCCCGGGTCAGCGGCGATGAACACGCTGCCCTCCCCCAGCACGGCGTCGCCGGTGTATGCCACACCGTCGCGCAGGAACACGAGGTGATCCGGAGCGTGGCCGGGCAGGGAGAGCACCTCAAACCCGCCCAGCCGGTCGCCGTCTTGCAGCACGATGCTCGCATCCGCGCGCGCCGCCGCGAACGGAACCGGCGCGAAGCGGCTGCGAAGCTCCTCCACGCCCTCCGCGTGGTCAGGGTGATCGTGGGTCAGCAGGATCGCCCCGAGCCCACCGCGCGCATCGACCTCCTCGGAGACCAGGTCCAGGTGGGCTGTCAGCGCCGGGCCGGGATCGATCACGAATGTCGGCTCACGGCCTACGATCCACGTGTTGGTGCCGCTCAGGCTGAAGGGACCAGGGTTCGCAGCACGGACTGCGACCACGTCGTGACCGGGCACGTCCAGGCGGGCCATCGAGCCAGCATAATTGAAAGGTCAACGATGCCGGGACTCGCGCCTCCCACCGACGACTACGAAGCGGCCGAGGCTGAGAACCTCTCGCTTGACGAGCGGAAGGCCACCCGCAACCTGCTGCACGGGCTGATCGCGCTGGCGATCCTCGTGCTGCTGGTGATCGGGCTGATCCTGGCCGTCCCCGGGCTCCACCAGGTGGGGCATGAGATCGACCACATGGCCTTCACCTGGGTGGCACTGGCCGTCGTCTTGGAGGTGCTCTCCTGCGTCGGCTACATCATCGCCTTCCTGCAGGTCTTCGAGCGCGCCCCGATCCGCTTCGGCGCCCGCGTCGCGTTGAGCGAGCTGGCGTTCGGCGCAGCCGTCTCCCTCGGGGGAGCGGGGAGCATCGCGGTCGGCGCCTGGCTGCTGGTCGAGCGGGGTCTGAAGCCCGCCCGGGTCGCGGAGCGCTCGGCCGTGCTGTTCCTGCTGACCAGCGCGATCAACGTGCTCACGCTGGGGGCGGCCGGGCTGGCCGTCTGGTTCGGCCTGCTGCCCGGCACCAACGAGATGCTGCTGTCACTGGTGCCGGGCTGCATCGGGCTGCTCGTGTTCCTGGCGTTCCTCGCCCTGCCACCGATCTCCGACCGGATCACCGACGGGCGCAGCGGCAGGGCCGCGCAGTGGATGCGGGTCACCTCCGAGACGATCCGCGCCACCGAACGGGTGCTGTTCCGCTGGGACTGGCGGGTCGTCGGCGCTATCGGCTACCTGTGGTTTGACATCGCGGTGCTCTGGGTCTGCTTTGAGGCGATCGGGCATCCGCCGCCGCTCGCGGTGGTGATCCTCGCCTACCAGATCGGCTACCTCTCGAACCTGGTGCCGATCCCGGGCGGCATCGGCGTGCTGGACGGCAGCTTCGTCGGCATGTTCGTGCTCTACAGCGTCGGAGCCACGGTCGCGACCTCCGCAACGATCGTCTACCACGCGATCTCACTCTGGATTCCCGCCACCTGGGGCACCATCTCCTTCATCCTGCTGCGCCGCTCGCGCAACGAGCCGCTGGAGCTGCGGGCGACGATGACGGAGCGCCGTGAGGCCCGTCGCGCGAGGCGTGCCGAGCAGCGCCAGGCGGCGGGCTAACGGCCCGCCGCGCCACACCGGAGCGGCATCGCCGACAGGCCGGGCGACAGCCGGCGGCCGGCCCTCTGCAGCTGTTACCGAGCCGTTACAGATGCCCGGTCGATCCGTGACGCGCGCGGACGATCCTGCCCTCAACTTCAATCAGGTCGGGAGCAGGCAGTGCCCAAGAGGCTGGTCAAACGGTTCACCGCAATGGCGGTGGTCACAGGCGCCACCGCGGCGATGGTCGCAAGCGCGGTGCTCGCGCTCGCCCCTGTACCCGCGCGGGCGGCGCCACTCAGCGGCAGCGGCCGGCCGCCGGGCGGCGCAGCGGCGGCAGACGGACGCCACTACCGTGTGCGTGTGAACGCTCGGACCGCAGCCCGTGAGCTCGGCCACGCCGGCCGCCTGACGCTGGCGGTGAGCCGCTCCGACCCAGCGCCCCAGACCGGTTCCCGCGCCGCGCGCGTCACCATCACCAGCCCAGGCGCAGCCGGGCCGCGTGGCGGCGGACGGGCGTGAGCCTGCGCCTCGCAAGCGGCTTCAGACGCGGACCGGGGCCGCTCCTGGCCCTGGCTGGCTCGTGCTCGATCGTCGCCGGTTGCGGCACGCAGGCGCTGCAGACCAGTCACCCACCCAGAACCGTTTCCCCCGCCGTCAGCGCCACCGTCGTGTTTGACTGCGGCGGCGGCGCCCAGGTCAAGCCCAGGACCCTGGTTCTGGCCTGCGCAGATGCAGGGGACACGCTGGTGCGGCTGCGGTGGCGTTCCTGGGGCGAGGCGAGCGCCACCGCCCGGGGCGCGCTCTCGGAACTGACCTGCGTGCCCAACTGCGCCGCCGGCGGCATCAGGCTCTACCAGGTGACCGTTAGGGTGACCGGCCTGGCGCTGCAGGGCTCGCGCGCCGCCTACCGCCAGCTGACCGTGACCGCCGAGGGCGGGACGCTCGGGGGGCTGGGCCGCAACGTGCGCTACTCACTGACCGCGACCGGTCCCGCGATCGAGACCTGAGTGGAGCTCCGGGCCGAGGATGAGCACCCCACAGAACGCCCATGTGTTGCTGGTCGAGGATGACGCCGCGATCCGCGAGACCACGGCGATGCTGCTCACCCAGTTCGGCTTCAGCGTGCGAACCGCCGCCGACGGTCAGGCGGGACTCGACGCCTTCCGCAGCGACCCGCCGGACGTGGCGCTGCTGGACGTGATGCTGCCGCGCATCGACGGGATCTCACTGACGCGAGCGATCCGCGACGCCGGCACCACGCCGATCGTGCTGGTCTCCGCGCGGGACCACCCGCTGGACGTGGTGGCGGGCCTGGAGGCCGGCGCCGACGACTACGTGACAAAGCCCTTCGACGGTCCCGTCCTGGCTGCTCGGCTGCGTGCTGTGCTGCGGCGCGCCGGGCGCATCCACGACGACAGCGACGGGCGCGGCAGGCTGGCCTTCGGCGAACTGGTGGTCGACCCGGCGGGCATGACCGCGACGGTCGGCGGCGAATCGGTCCGCCTGACGGCCACCGAGGCGAAGCTGCTCAGCGAACTGGCCCGCAACGCCGGGATCGTGCTCTCGCGTGATCAGCTGCTGGAGAGCGTCTGGGGCTATGAGTGGGGCGGCGACACACGTCTGGTCGACGTCCACGTCCAGCGCCTGCGGGCGAAGATCGGGGCGCAGCGGATCGAGACGGTGCGTGGCGCCGGCTACAAGCTGGTGCGCTGATGCCGACGCTGCGGCGACTGGACCCGCGGCGGTCGCTGCGCGTGCGCGTGGCGCTCTCGGTCGCGGCGTTGAGCATCGTGCTGACCGCCGGGATCGGGCTGACCGTCTACACCGTCACGCGCCACAGCGTCACCGAGTCGGCCCGCCACACCGCGGCCGACAGCGTTGTGGTGGCGGCCTACGTGTACAACCACACCGGGCAGATCGTGACCGGGGCGGCGCGCGACGCCCCGTCCGCCCCCGCGCCGCTGCGCGGGGCCGTCCTCGAGGGCCTGCTCGGCACGTACGTCACCGGCTCGCAGATCTGGGCTGGGACCCCGCTGCCCGGGGGCGCCGGGATCTACGTCGAGACCGCCAACCCCAACACCCACACGCTCGCCACGCTGCGCGCCACGATCCTGCTGGTGGGCGTGGTCGCGGTCTTCCTGGCAACCGGCCTGGGGGTGCTGCTGGCCAACGGCCTCTCCAAGGAGTTGCGGGCCGCGGCCACCGTCGCCGACCGCGTGGCCGGCGGCGAGCTGGAGGCGCGGATCGCCGCCCACGGCGCCGACGAGGTGGCCCGGCTGGGACGTGCGATCGACGAGATGGCCGTGGCGCTCTCCGAGCGCATCGAGCGCGAGCGGCGCTTCTCCGCGGACGTCGCGCATGAGCTGCGCACGCCGCTCACCGCGCTGGTCAGCGCGGGCGCGCTGCTCGGTCAGGACCGCGCTGCGCAGATCGTGCGTGAGCGCGTCGGCGCGCTGCGCGCGCTGGTCGAGGATCTGCTTGAGATCGCGCGTATCGAGCAGGGCGGGGAGCCGCTCAGGCTGGAGCCGGTGGACCTCCCGGCGCTGGTGCGGATCACGCTCGAGGCCAGGGGCGCACGTGACTCGGTGACGCTCGAACAGACCGACGGCGAGCCTGTGCTGACCGACCCACGGCGGCTCGAGCGGATCGTCGCCAACCTGCTTGACAACGCCTCGCGGCACGGCGGCACACCGATCACCGTGCGCGTCGCTGACCACACGATCACCGTTCAGGACTCCGGGCCGGGCTTCCCGGCCGAGCTGCTGCACGATGGCCCGGTGCCGTTCCGCACCGGGGCCGCGGAGCGCGGCAACGGTACCGGGCTCGGCCTGACCATCGCCGCGGCCCAGGCCACCGTGCTGGGAGCGCGCCTGCAGCTGGAGAACCCGGCCTCCGGCGGCGCCCAGGCATCGCTGGTGCTGCCAGGCGGCTGAGCTGGGCGCCGGATCGTTGCGAGCCGGGCTCCGAGTGTTTGCACGGTTTACACGGATTTGTGTAAAGTCAGACTTCCGTGCCGTTCCATGAGCAAGAACTCGCCTTCTCTGACCAGGTGGGCCGCCACTTCGCCCGCCAGTACGGCATGCCGCCGATGGTCGGCCGGGTCGCGGGCTGGCTGCTGATCTGCGATCCGCCCGAGCAGACCGCGGCGCAGATCGCCGCCGCGCTCAGCGTCAGCCGCAGCGCCGTCGGCAGCGCGCTCGACGCGCTGGAGAGCTTCGCTTTCATCAGGCGCACGCGAACTCCCGGAGAGCGCGCTGACCGGGTCATGCTCAACCCCGAGGCGGGAGCGCAGGGACTCGACTCCCGCGCGGAGTTCGGGGCGATGGCCACGCTCGCACGCCACGGCCTGGAGGTGCTCGCGGACGCGCCCCTGGCGCGGCGGGGCCGGCTGCTGGAGCTGGCCAGCTTCTACGACTGGCTGCTTGAGCGGATGCCCCTGCTGGCCCGCGAGTGGAGCGCCCACCGCGAACAGCTGCGTGCCGCCGGAACCCTTCCAGACCCCAGGAGCACCACATGACCAACGACGCTCCGGCGATCCTCGCCGAGGACCTGCAGCAGCGCTTCAAGTCGGTGACCGCGCTGGATGGCCTCTCACTCTCGGTACCGACCGGAAGCGTGTTTGGGCTGCTGGGCCCCAACGGCGCCGGCAAGACAACCTTCGTGCGGATCGTCGCGACACTGCTGCGCCCCAGCTCCGGCCGCGTGAGCGTGCTGGGCCACGATGTGCTGCGCGAGCCCCTGGCGGTGCGGCGACGGATCGGGCTCGCCGGCCAGTTCGCCGCCGTGGACGAGGAGCTCACCGGCCGCGAGAACCTGGAGATGGTCGGCCGCCTCTACCGGCTGCCCGCGCGCGAGGCACGCGCGCGGGCCCGCGAGGTGCTGGAGCGGTTTGAGCTCAGCGACGCCGCCGACCGGCGGGTGTCCACCTACTCCGGCGGCATGCGCCGCCGCCTGGACCTCGGAGCGAGCCTCGCGGGACGCCCGCCGATCCTCCTGCTCGACGAGCCGACCACCGGACTTGACCCGCGCTCGCGCCAGGAGCTGTGGGAGATAGTCGAGCAACTGCGACGCGACGGCACCACCGTGCTGCTCACCACCCAATACCTGGAGGAGGCCGACCGCCTGGCGCAACAGATCGCGCTGGTGGACCACGGTCGCATCGCCGCGCAGGGCACGACCGACGAGCTCAAGGCGATGATCGGTGCGCAGATCCTGGTGGTGCGGGTGGCCGACCGGTCGCTGACGCTCGCTGTGGCCCAGGCGCTGCGGGTGCTCAGCGGCGGTGAGCACCCGCTGGCGGATGAGGCCGCCGGTGAGGTGCGCGTGGCTGTCGCGGCGCCCAGCGCGGCGATCGCGGCGGTGAGGATCCTCGATGAGCTGGGTGTCGAGCCCAGCGGGATGGAGCTGCAACAGCCGAGCCTCGACGATGTCTTCCTCACGCTCACCGGCCACCGGGCCGAGGACCAACCCGCGACAGAGGAGCGAGCATGAGCTCGAGCACGGTGGAGCGCGAGCGGATCTCCGTAGCGGAGGCGCTCGCGGACAGCGGCGTGATGGCGCGCCGGCAGCTGCGCAAGGTGCTGCGGCGCCCGACCTACGTGATCTTCGCCTTCGTGCAGCCGGTGATGTTCCTGCTGCTCTTCCGCTACGTCTTTGGCGGTGCGATCAAGACCGGGGCGATCAACTACGTCAACTACCTGCTTCCCGGGATCGTCGTGCAGACCGCGGTGTTCGGCTCCCTGGTCACCGGGCTCGGGCTGACCGAGGACCTCAAGGCCGGTGTCGTCGACCGGCTGCGCTCGCTGCCGATGGCGCGCTCCGCGGTGCTGATCGGACGCACCACGGCGGACCTGCTGATGAACTCGATGACGCTGATCGTGATGGTCGGGGTCGGCGTGCTGGTCGGGTTCCGCCCAAGCCAGTCGGTCGGCAGCGAGCTGCTGGCGTTCCTGCTGGTGCTGGCCTTCGCCTACGTGTTCTCGTGGATCAGCGCCTTTGTGGGACTGTCGGTCAAGGACCCTGAAACCGCCCAGTCGGCCGGCTTCATCTGGGTCTTCCCGTTGACCTTCGCCTCCTCCGCATTCGTCCCGACCGCCTCGATGCCGGGGGTGGTGCGCGCGTTTGCCAACGTCAACCCGATGACGCTCGCGGTCAACGCGACCCGCTCACTGAGCGTCGGGCACGGGCAGGCGCTGCACCCAGCGCTCGGGATGCTCGCCTGGCTGGCGGGGCTGCTCCTGGTGTTCGTACCGCTGGCGGTGCGCGCGTTCCGACGCACCTGATCAGACCGCCCGCAATGGACTCTCCGACGCCCGCACAAGGCGCCTCGGTGCCCGCAGCAAGCGCCTCGGTGCCTGCACCTGCGGGGAAGGCGGGGGCCGCCGGGCGCTCAGTGTGAGAGCGCCGGGGTGAGCTGCGTGCCGCGGCCCTCCCGGCGGCTGGACTTGGCCGCGTACATGAGCCTGTCGGCGCGCGCAAGCCACAGCGGGAACGGCTCATCCGCAGTCCGCTGCGCAACACCGAAGGACCAGCGCACGCAGCTGCCGAGGGCCAGCTCAGCGGCCCAGCGCTGCGCCCCCTGCTCATCGGCCCCAGGGAGGATCGCCACGAACTCATCACCGCCCACCCGCGCGGTGAGCGTGGCAGCTGCGGCGGCTCCCTCGAGCTCATCCCCGAACGCCACCAGCAGCGCGTCGCCAGCAGCGTGCCCTTCACGGTCGTTGACCGCCTTGAAGCCATCGAGATCGATCAGCACGAGGCTCATCGTCTGCGACTCATGTCCGCGGCGATCACGCTCGGCGAGCCGCTGCTCCAGCCCGAAGCGGTTGAGCAGTCCGGTGAGATGGTCGCGCCGCACCTGGCTGCGCAGGCCGGCCAGGACGTGGTGCACGGTGAGCGCGCCCACAGCTCCGCCGCAGCCGGCCACACACAGGTCCGCGAGCGTGCCCAGGTGGTCTGCGTTGAGCGCTGCCGCAGCCAGCGCGCCGAGCAGCCCGACCAGCCAGGCGAAGCGCAGCGTGCGCAGATCGAAGAAGACGACAACCCAGACCTGCAACCAGACAAACGCGCCTGCCGCGGCGAGCCGGCCGGCACTGGCGGCCGCCACCGAGACCAGCAGCACCGCCATCGTGAGGCGCGCCCCGGCCAGCAGCAGCAGCGCGCTCCCGGAGAGCCGTCCGGCGCCCGTCACGGTCGCCAGCGCCAGCGCCAGCAGCAGCACGCCGCAGAGCACGATGGCGCGCACCGGCAGCGACGCGGACGGCGGCGCCAGCAGGAACGCGGCCGTGCCGGCGGCGGCCACCAGATCCATGGACGCGAGTGTCACTGCCGCCAGGCGGTGATCCCTGCGCGACTGCGGCCTCAGCTGGTTGTGCTTCTCAGTTGCTGGCATCTTCCCTCCGTCGCAGGGCTCATCGGTCCACGCGACGCCGCGCTTGAGCGCTGCAACGGACCGCACGCCTCCGCTCCCGGCGGGGAAACGGCGCCAGGATGGCCCGTGGAAGCTGCGCTAGAGTCGGCGCGGCGATGCGCTCCGCCGCGACCGGCAGCTCCGATCTGACGTGCACCGCGGGCGACGCCGGCTCGCCTGCAGCCGAGCCCCCGCAGCGGGTGCTGGTGGTGATGGGGGTGTCCGGCTCAGGCAAATCGACGCTCGCGCGCCGGCTCGCGGACGAGCTGGGCTGGGATCTGCAGGAGGGCGACGAGCTGCACCCCGCCGCCAACCTGGCGAAGATGTCAGCCGGCAGGCCGCTCAGCGACGCTGACCGCGAGCCCTGGCTGGCGGCGGTCCGCGCTTGGATCGACGCGCAACTGGATCAGCGCCGCAGCGGTGTGGTCAGCTGCTCGGCGCTGAGGCGCTCCTACCGCGACTGGCTCAGACGGCCAGGGGTCACGTTCGTGTATCTGGACGTCGGCCGGCCTGAATTGGCCCGCCGGCTGGCGACCCGGGCCGAGCACTTCATGCCGGCGCAACTGCTTGACTCGCAACTGGCGACGCTCGAGGTGCCGACGGCCGCGGAGGCTGACGTGATCCGCGTTGACGGGGAGCGCGGCGACGCGGTGACCGCGGTCCTCGCCCGGCTCGACTGAGGGCCGGCTCGTCTGAGGGCCGGCTCGACTGAGGTCCCGGCTCGACTGAGGGCCCGGCTCGACTGAGGTCCCGGCTCGACTGAGGGCCGGCACGACTCGGGGCCGGCTCGCGCGAGGGTCGGCACGCGCCGGCACGTCTGAGGGCCGGCTCGCGCCGGCACCCTGCGCCCGGATACCGTCTCAGCCGAAGAAGACCGCCGCGTCGTTGTAGATCTCGGGCTCCAGCGGCTTGCGGAAGCGCAGCGCGTCGTCCAGGCCGACCTGCACGATCTCCCTTCCGCGCAGCGCCGTCATCGTCCCGAAGCTCCCCGCCTTCACGGCGTCGCTTGCGGCGATCCCGAAGCGGGTCGCGAGGATCCGGTCGGATGCCGTGGGCGTACCGCCGCGGAGGATGTGTCCGAGGATCGTGGCCCGCGTCTCAAAGCCGGTTCGCTGCTGGATCTCGTTCTGCAGGGTGATCGCGATCCCGCTCGGGACGAGCCGCGTGCGCTCCGCCAGCACGCGCCCCTCCGCTGCCTTCAGCGTGCCGTCCGCCGGGTGCGCGCCCTCAGCCACGACCACTATCGAGAAGCTGCGACCGCGCCGGTGGCGACCGCGCAACTGCTCGCAGACCTCCTCGATGTCAAAGGGCCGTTCCGGGACGAGCACCATGTCGGCGCCGCTGGCCAGCCCCGCACAGGCCGCGATCCAGCCGGCATCACGCCCCATCACCTCGACCACCATCACGCGCTGGTGGGACTCGGCGGTTGTCTGAAGGCGGTCAATCGCGTCGGTCGCGACCTGCACGGCGGTGCAGAAGCCGACGCTCAGGTCTGTCCCGTCGACGTCGTTGTCGATCGTCTTTGGCACACCGACGAGGTGCACCCCCTCACGTTGCAGATCGCGCGAGCCACGCAGCGTGCCATCGCCGCCGATCACCACGAACGCGTCGATGTTGTTGCGCTCGATGGTCTCATGAACGGCAGCGATCCTCTCGTTTCCGCCGGCGACGGGATCGACCCGCGAGGTTCCCAGCAGCGTGCCTCCCCGCGTGAGGATCCCGGCGGTGCGCTCGATCGTGAGGTCGATCGTGTCGTTCTCGATCACGCCCTTCCAGCCGTTCCTGAAGCCGATCACGTCGTCCCCGTGTGTGAGCCGCGTGCGGCGCACCACCGCGCGGATGATGGCGTCGAGCCCCGCACAGTCGCCGCCGCCGGTCAGAACACCGATACGAGCCATCGTGCAGCCACCTCCGAGCGTCGGGTCGAACTGAAATCAGGTGCGATTGATGCCACCGGTCACAGCCTAGGCAGGTCGCCAACCTACCCCATCCGGGCAGCTCACGCACCAGACTCCGTACTGGCCCGCGCAGACGCCGCCCCGGACCCGGCGACTACGCTCGGCGTATGACCACCACGATCCGCCGGCTGCGCCGCGACGACGCCGCCGCGCTGTGCTCATTGCGCAACGCCAACCGCGATTTCCTGGAGCCCTGGCAGCCGGTGCGCCCAGACCGCTTCTTCACCAGGGCCGGTCAGCGCAGCTGGATCGCCGGCCTGCTGGCCGGCGCCCGCTCGGGGACCACCGAACCTCAGGTGATCCTGTCCGACGGGGTGCCGATCGGCCAGTTGACGCTCAGCAACATCGTGCGCGCGAACTTCTACAGCTGCAACGTCGGCTATTGGGTGGCGCAGGCTCATACCGGCCGCGGGCACGCGACCGCGGCCGTGGCGCAGGCATGTGCGCTCGCCTTCGACCAGCTGGGCATGCACAGGATTGAGGCCGGCACCCTGCCGCACAACACGGCCTCGCAGCGCGTGCTGGAAAAGAACGGCTTCACGCGCTTTGGCCTCGCGCCGGGTTACCTGCTGATCGCCGGCCGCTGGCAGGACCACGTCCTCTTCCAGCGCCTGCGTGACGCGCAGGCCCCCGGCGAAGCGAGCTGAGGGGAGCGCCGGCGCGTCGGCGGGAGCGCCGGCCCGCGAGCGTCGGCCCGCTCGCGGGGGCGTCGGCGCGCTCAGCGCGACGACGCTCCCCTCAGGAAACGACGCAGGGGCCCGTCGGTGCTGGGCTCCTTGGCATGTCCGGCGCACCACTGCGAGGCCGGAACCTGACGGCGCACCTGCTCAACGTGGCGACCGCATCCGGCCCAGGTCGTCTTACCGCACTTCCTGCACTTGACCGCGTGGCACATCATTACCTCCTACTTGTCTATACGCTTGTGTAGTTGTATTGTTGTGTAATTGTACTTGTTGATTTCTGCTGATTCAAGCCAAGGGAGATCCATGTTCACCGCAACCGCCCGCTCCGTCGATGGAACGCTGACCCATGAGGTCGACGTCAATGGGCGCCACGTGATCACAACCGACGAGCCGACCTCGATCGGCGGCGCCGACACCGGTCCCGCGCCGCATGAGCTGCTCGCGGCGATGCTCGCCTCATGCGTCTCATCGATGATCGTGCTCTACGCGCAGAGGCGCGACTGGGAACTGGGCGACGTGGCTGTTCACGTGAGCTATGACAACGAGTCCACCCCACGCCAGGTGGCGATGACCATCCAGCTGCCCGACGGGCTGACCGAGGATCAGGTCGCGCGGCTGGAGCGGGTCGCCGAAACCTGCCCGGTCAAGCGCGCGCTCGAAGCCGGGTTCAGCTTCGAGCACACGATCGTCACCCCCACCGCCGAGGGCGCTTTGAGCCGTGCGTGAGCGGCTCAGGGCGGTGCCCGACATCCGCCATGACCGCCTCCCTGCCAACGACCATCCGCAGGACGGACCACTAGCTTTGACGTGAGGTCGGTTGACCCGGCGCCCCACGAGCCTGTGCCCCAGCACGCAGTCTCAGGGTGCGCGAACTTTTCGCGGCCCGGGTGACGGATCAGCGTCAATGGACAACACCTATCCAAACACACGCGCCCCGGCGCGACTGTCGCTGTCGCGCGAGTTCGCGCGACAGACCGGCGCTTGGTCCGACGCGAAGCTGATCAGTGCCTCGGTGCGCGACCCCGAACAGTTCACGGAGCTGTTCGAGCGCCACTGGGACGGGCTCCACAGGTTCTGCCTGAATCGAGCCGGGGAGGCTGGGGAGGACATCGCGGCAGAGACGTTCCGGGTCGCGTTTGACCGCCGCAGGCGCTACGACGCCAGCTACCCCAGCGCGCGCCCATGGCTGTTCGGGATCGCGACGAACCTGCTGCGCGACCACTTCCGGGCAGCACGACGGGAGGAGCGCAAGCTCATGCGCTCGGCGGTGCTCGAGCCGTTGCAGGGCGACGAGGGCGACCTCAACGCGCTGGAGCGGCAGTTCCTCGGCCCGCAACTGGCCGCAGCCCTGCAGGGCATCCCCGCCGCCGATCGCGACGCGCTGCTGCTGATGGCGTGGGCCGACATGGGCTACGAGCAGATCGCCCAGGCGCTGGACATCCCCCTGGGGACGGTGCGCTCGCGCATCCATCGCGCCCGCCAGCGCGTGCGTGAGCACCTGGACGCCGCGGGCGGCGAGACCAACGACACCCTGAACTGAACTAGGAGCTTGACAATGACCGATCAGGACCTGAACTGGCTGGCGGCACAGCAGCCACAGCGCATCGGCGCCAACCCCACGGCACGTCAGCGCGCGCTGCTTGAACTCGTGCAGCACACCACCTCGCGGCCCGCGGCACGCAGGTGGCAGCTGCGAGTCACACCACACATCCGCCGCTCGCAGCTGGGCATCGCGCTCAGCGCCGGCGCGGCCGCAGCGGCGCTGGTGGTGGCCGCCGTGAGCACCGTCAGCGGTGGCGGTGGCAGCGCGGGCCTCAGCCACCGTTCCGCAGGCGCCCAGACCGCCGTGGTCAGCGTAAGGCACACGCACCCCAGCGGATCACCGCTGCTGCGCCTGGCCGACTACGTGAACGGATTCAGCACCGCGACCGGCGACGCGACGCTGGTGGCCAGGACCACCGCCAGCGGCAACGGCCAGAGCGTGACCGTGTACGACCTCTACGCGGACAATGGCGAGTACTTCTTCTCGCGCACGCAGTCCGGGATGGCAGCGCAGGTCAGCGCCAACAACAACCAGGCCGACGGGCTCTTCGCGCGTGAGATCGCCGCTGCGAAGCTGGCGGCATCCGGCAGCGTTCAGGCCGGCGCTCAGGCTCTGGCCGATGCTGCGGACCCGAGCAAGGTCGTCAGCCCCAACCAGCCGCCCGTCAACCAGGCGCTGGTCAACGAGAAGATGGCAGGCCAGAAGCACTGGTGGGGTCCCGGCAACTACCAGACCGGTAGCCAATACGCCAACTACGTCTGGGAGAACGCGCAGGACGCGCTGGTGGCCGGCGCGGGCGATCCTCAGGTGCGCGCCGGCGTGCTGGAGATCCTCGCGACCCTGCCGGACGTGACGGTCACACAGGGGACCAACGGCAACCAGGCGACGTTGACGCTGACAGCAGGGGTCGCGGAGCTGGGGTCCGGTTACACCGAGCAGCTGACGATCAACGCTGACAACGGCGTCCCGATCGAGTTCCGGGGCGGCGTGACCAACGCCGCCACCCCGATCGTCGTCACCTACGGGGTCTCACGGGTCAGCTACCCGCAGCTGCGCCCGAGCACGGCGTCCGGCACAAGCTCTGGCGGCGCGGCAACAGCCACCACCACGACTCCGGCCAGCAGCTGAGCGACGGTCGCAGGCAGGCGACGTTCGAAGGGAAGCGACGGTCGCAGGCAGGCGACGGTCGAAGGCAGGCGACGGTCGAAGGCAGGCGACGGTCGAAGGGAAGCAGTACCCGTTGAGGGGCGGCGCGTGACGCGCCGCCCCTCACTTCGTCGCCGGACGCCCCGGAGCGGCTCAGGCGCGCCGCCCCTCGGCGCGTCGCCGGGCGCCCCGGAGCGGCTCAGGCCCGCCGCCCAGGCTCGGATCTGCGCGGCGGCCGCGCGACTGTGGGGGATCCACGACTGTGGGGGAGTTACTCGCGTATTTCGCGAGTAACTCCCCCACAGTCGCGCTTGGCATGGCGGGCCGTGGGCCGACCCGCCGCGGCAGGCGCAGCGGCCCGGTGCGCAGCACGCCGGGTCTCGGCACGTGGTTCCGCACACCCCCACGCCAAGCCGGCGCTGCATGCGCCCCCCGGCGCCCGTGCGTCGAAGGCTGCGCGTTACGCGGTGGTGATGCATGCGAAACGCACGTTCACGTCGAAGGGCCTCGTGGGCGGCCGCATGCGGTCGCCCACGAGGTGAATCCCTACAGACCCGGAATTCCGGTTGGATCGGTGCAGACGCTGATCGGGGCGCCCGGATTCGAACCGGGGACCTCACCGACCCGAACGGTGCGCGCTACCAGGCTGCGCCACGCCCCGAGTGCAGACCATTGTGCCACGGCTCCGCGATCTGGCGCGGTCTGACGCGCGCGGGCCCGCGGGGTTGATCGCCACGCGAAGGTCCGGCGTTGCTGCAAAAAACGGCGCAACCAGTACCTGCAGGCGATCCAAGAGAGACTTTGCAGCCGTCGGCAGCGAGCGCAATACTCTGCTCAATGTAGGGTCAGTCAAAGGAGGTAGGGACCAATGGCCAATCACCTGACGCCCACTGAGCTCGCGCACGAGGCGGGTCTGGATCGCAGAGATGTGATCACCAAGTGTGTCGAATGGGGCGTCCCGATCTTCAACGGAAAGATCGACAAGACCCTTTTCCTCTCATCCCTCGATGAGTTCGCAGGAGCGAGCGCCAAGCAGGTGGCAACGGCCTGAACAGCGACCCGACGGCGTGCTGGGGGCGCACCTTGTGTGCGCCCTTGGTTTGATACGGGCATGCGCACCCACCCGTACCGTCGTTTCCGGTCGCTTCTGCCCGGCGGCTGGCAGCCCTTCAGACCGCAGCCCGGCATCCCGGGAAGCTCGCGCCTGAGGGCAGCTGCAAGCCAACCGGCCGCGGCCACGGGCGGGCATCCACGGGCCGGCACGATGGTCGGTGATCCACGGGCCGGCACGATGGGCGGTGATCCACGGGCCGGCACGATGGGCGGGGATCCACAGGCCGGCACGATGGTCGGGCATCCACGGGCCGGCACGATGGTCGGGGATCCACGGGCCGGCACGATGGTCGGTGATCCACGGGCCGGCACGATGGGCGGGGATCCACGGGCCGGGGCGATGGCTGGAGATCCGCTCGCCGCACCGATCACAGGGCATCGGCGGGCCGGGGCGATCAGCGCGGTGGGACACACCGCGCGACGACCGCGACCGGCGGCAGTTCGGCGCTTCGCGCTGATTGCGATCACGGTCCTGCTGGCAGCGTCGCTGCCAGCCAGCGCCGGTGCCTCCGGGCCGGGCCTCGGCCGGGCACGCTCACGGCAGACGGACACGCCCCCACCGCCTGCCCTGCCAAGCCCCGAGCTGACCTCCCTGCAGCAGTTGCTCGACAGCACGATCAACGGCAAGGACGGGCAGGGTGGCGGGCTCGTGGTGGACGAGGCCACCGGCCGCACGCTCTGGAGCTTCCATGCAGACATCCCGCTGATCCCGGCCTCCCTGCAGAAGCTGTACACGACCAGCACGGCGCTGCTCAAGTTCGGCCCGAACACGACGTTCGACACCGTCGTGGCCGGCACGGGCAAGCTGCTCGCGCACGGGGTCTGGGACGGCAACCTGTATCTACACGGCGGTGGTGATCCGACCTTCGGCAGCGCCAGCTTCGACGCTTCGCTCTACGGCACGGGCGCGACGGTGCAGGCGCTGGCGGCCAGCGTCAAACGCGCCGGGATCCGCGCCGTGCGCGGCGCGATCCTCGGCGACGAGTCATGGTTTGACTCGCTGCGCGGCGGGCCCGCGAGTGACTACCAGCCCGAGGTCTGGACGGAGGGGCAGCTCAGCGCGCTCGCCTACGACGCCGGGTTCACGAGCCAGCAGGAGACGCAACTGCAGCCCAACCCGCCGCTCACCGCCACCAGGGCGCTGGTGGCGGCGCTGCGTGCCGACGGGGTGAGGATCCTTCACGGTGACCACGTCGGCGTGGGTCGCGCGCCCGCCACCGCCAGGATGCTCGGCTTCGTGAGCTCGCCACCGCTGTCAGAGCTGCTCGCACTGACCAACCAGCCGTCGGACAACTTCTTTGCGGAGACGCTGCTCAAGGACCTCGGCGCAACCTTCGGCAAGGGCGGTACCACGGTTGACGGAGCGGCTGTGGTGCGCAGCTTTGTGGCGTCTCACTTCGGGCTGTATCCGCAGTTCAACGACGGTTCCGGGCTGTCAACCTACGACCGCACGAGCCCTGAGCAACTGGTCCACATCCTGCGCGTGATGCAGGGCAACAGGGCCTTCTGGAACTCGTTGCCGGTCGCCGGGGTGCGCGGCACGATGAAGGATGAGATGCTGCACACACGCGCGGCAGACAACTGCCGTGGCAAGACCGGGACGCTGACCGGCATCGCCACGATGGCGGGATACTGCCGCGCCGCGAACGGTCATGAGCTGGTGTTCGCCTTCCTGCTCAACGACCTGCACCACACCAACAAGGGTCACCTGCGCGAGGACCACGCCGCGGAGGCGCTGGCCAACTACGCGGGCTGAGCGGCGGCGCCGGCCAACCACTGGGGCCTCAGCGGCGGCAGACCGGACGGGCCGCCTGCGGGCCCTACGCAGGCCAACCACTGGGGCCTCAGCGGCAGCAGACCGGACGGGCCGCCTGCGGGCCCTACGCAGGCCAACCGCTGGGGCCTCAGCGGCAGCAGACCGGGCGGGCCGTCAAGACCAGGCTCCCGCCAACTGACTACGAGGTCTCAGAGGCTGCAGGCCCAGCGCCAGACGCCGGCCGAGCGTCTCCCGCAGCCCGAGCGTCTCCCGCAGCCCGGGGGGTCCCCCGCAGCCCGGGGGTCCCCCGCAGTCACGGCGCCCCCGCAGCGTCGGCGCCGGGGGCCTGGGAGCTGTCCTGCGCCAGCAGCTCGAGCAGCGCGGCCTCATCGAGGATCGGGACACCGAGCGTCTGGGCCTTGGTGAGCTTCGAGCCCGCGCTCTCCCCGGCGACCACGTAATCAGTCCGCCTGGACACCGAGCCGGTCACCTTGCCACCGGCGGCCGTGATCATCGCCGCCGCCTGCTCACGCGTGAGGTCCGGGAGCGTCCCGGTGAGCACGAAGGTGCTGCCGGCCAGCGGCCCCTCCCCCGGCGGCGGTCCGGCCTCCTCAAAGCACAGACCGAGCTCAGCCAGGTCTGCGATCAGGGCCCGCATCTGCGGGTCGGCCAACTGGTCATGGATTCTGCGCGCCATCTTCGGTCCGACACCGGGGGTCTGTTGAAGCGCATCGACGTCCGCGTCCAGCAGCGCGCCGATCGAACGGAACTGCTGCGCCAGCGCGCGACCGGTCACGTCCCCCACCTCCTCGATCCCGATCGCGAACAGCACCCGCCCGAAGGGCACGGCCCGAGAGGCGTCGATCGCGTAAAACAGCTTCTGCGCGGAGGTCTGCCCGAAGCCGTCAAGCGCGATCAGCTCATCGGCGCGCTCACGCAGGCGGTAGAAGTCCCCGGCCCCCGCCACCCAGCCGAGCTCCATGAACAGCGAGACCTGGCGCTCACCGAGCCCGTCGATGTCCATCGCGCTGACGAAGTGGGTGAGCAGCTGCCAGCGGCGCCCGGGGCAGGCGCGGTTGGGGCAGAGGGTGAAAACGGAGTCCTCCGGCTTCACCGTGGGGGTGTCACATACCGGGCAGCGCACCGGCGGCTGCGGCCTGGGCGGACGCTGCGCGCGCTCGGCCACGTGCGGGGCGGGTGCGACGACCTGCGGGATCACGTCGCCGGCACGCAGCACGATCACCTCTTCACCGATGCGCAGATCCTTGCGCGCGAGATCCTCCTCATTGTGGAGCGTCGCCTGCCTGACGGTGACGCCGCCGACGTGCACCGGCTCGAGCATCGCGTAGGGGTGAAGGTCGCCGAACTTGCCGGGGTTCCAGCCGATGTCGAGCAGCGTCGTGACGGCGGTGGTCGGCGGGAACTTCCAGGCGATCGCCCAGCGCGGCTCCCGGCCGACGATCCCCAGGCGGCGCTGCAGCTCCAGGTCGTTGACCTTCACCACAACCCCGTCGATCTCGAAGTCAAGCGATCCGCGCCGCTCATGCCAGGACTGGCATTGCGAGATGACGCCCTCCTCGCTCTCGAGCACGCGGATATCCGGGTTCACCGGGAAACCGAGCTCATGCAACCAACGCAGGCCGTCATAGTGGCGCTCGAAGGCCACGCCATCCGAGGCGACACCCACCTGGTAGGCCCAGAAGGAGAGCGGGCGCGCCGCCGCCAGCTTCGGATCGAGCTGCCTGACGGTCCCGGCCGCGGAGTTGCGCGGGTTCATGAACGTCGACTCACCGGCGGCGGCACGTCGCTCGTTGAGCGCCTGGAAGTCCGAGAGCGACATGTAGACCTCGCCACGCACCTCCAGCAGCGGTGGCGGCGCGTCCGTGGCCAGGCGCAGCGGGATCGAGGCGATCGTGCGCAGGTTGTGCGTGACGTCCTCACCGACCTCGCCGTTTCCGCGGGTCACGCCGCGCACGAGCAGCCCGTCCTCATAGATCAGCGACATCGCCAGGCCATCGATCTTCGGCTCCGCGACGAACTCGAAGCTCACCTGCTCAATGCCCTCACGCGCGAGGTGGTTGCGCATCCGTTGGATCCAGCCGCGCAGCTCATCCGCGGAGCGGGCGTTGGCCAGGGAGAGCATGCGCTGCAGGTGCGCGACCTTGACGAGATCCGAGACCGGCTCCTCACCGACTCGCTGCGTCGGGGAGTCGGGTGTGATCAGCTGCGGATCGGCCGCCTCCAGGTCCCGCAGCTCGTTGTAGAGCGCGTCGTACTCAGCGTCGCCGATCTCCGGGTCATCGAGCACGTGGTAGCGGTGCGAGTGGTAGTCGATCAGGCGCCGCAGCTGCGCCGCGCGCGCCCGCGCCCCACCATCGCCAAACGCACCGCCGGCGCTCATCGCTGCAGCAACCGCTCCAGGTCGTGGGCCGCCAGCGCGGCCAGGCCTTCATGGTGGGTGAGCTCGAAGTGCAGCGGGGTGAGCGCGACGCGCCGCGAGGCGATGGCCGCGATGTCCGTGCCCAGCTCCTCCGCGCTGGCCTCGACCGCCTCACCGTAGACGCGGTAACGACGGCGGGTGGGATGCGCCTGCTCGATCAGCTCGAGCTCATCCTGGTAGTAGCGCTTGCCGAGCCTGGCGACCGAGATCCCCTCCGGCTCGCAGCCCGGGAAGTTGACGTTGAGCAGCGTGCCCGCCGGCAGCGGCAGGCTCTCCAGGTCAGCCACCAGACGGGCCGTGAAGCAGGCGGCGGCGTCGAAGTCAAACGCCGATGTCTGGCGAAAGTCGAGCTCAAGCGCGCGCGACTGCTGGGAGACCGCAATCCCGGGCATGCCCAGCACGACGCCCTCGAGGGCCGCGGCGACAGTGCCCGAGTAGGTGATGTCGTCGCCGATGTTGGAGCCGTGGTTGATGCCGGCCACCACCAGTTGCGGGCGCCAGTCGGGGATCAGCCCGAGATCTGCGAGGCGCACGCAGTCGACCGGCGTGCCGTCGGTTGCGTAGCCGACCGTGCCGTCGCCGAAGGTCAGCTCCTGCACCCACAGCGGCCGACGGGTGGTGATCGACCTGGCCATGGCCGAGCGGTTGCCATCCGGCGCGATCACGCCGAGTGAGATCCCCGGCACCCGCAGCAGCGCGCGGCGCAGGGTCTGCAGCCCCTCGGCCTCGATCCCGTCGTCATTGGTCAAGAGCACGCGCATCAGGAACCCAAGGCTAACCACGCGTCCGGCGCGGACAGCAGCCTGCGCCCCTCATACCCGGCCGCCGCGAAGTGCAATCCGTGGGCGGGGGCGGTCGGTCCCGCGGCGCTGCGCGGCTGGCCGGTGAGCAGCCGGGCAAAGTCCTCGAGCGTGCGCCTGCCGCGAGCGACCTCGAGCATCGTTCCGACCAGTGCCCGGTTCATGTGGCGCATGAACGTGTCAGCCTCGATCCAGAACTCGAGCAGGCCGGCCTCACGCACACGCCAGGCGGCCGCCAGCACGTCACGCTCGAACCGCACGTGGTAGGTGTCGGCGGGCGTGAACGCCGTGAAGTCGTGCGTGCCGCGCAGCAGCGCGGCACAGGCGTGCAGCGCGTCGAGCTCGAGCGCGTGCGTCCAGTGCAGCACGTGGCCGCGGTCAAGCGCTGGGCGCGCTGGGCGCGCCAGCACGCGATAGCAGTAGGCGCGCGAGGTGCAGTCGGCGCGGGCGTCGAACCCTGGCGCCGCGGCCTCGCTGCGCAGCACCGCGATGTCCGGCGGCAGCAGCGCGTTGAGGCTGCCCAGCTGGGCAGCCTCGCCCTCGTGTGAGGCCACCTGGTGCCAGGCGTGAACGCCGGTGTCCGTGCGCCCGGCGACGGTCAGCCGCACCGTGCGGCGCAGGACGATCGCCAGCGCGCGCTCGAGCTCACCCTGGACGGTCCGCTGCTGCGGCTGGGAAGCCCAGCCGCAGAACCCGGAACCGTCGTATTCGATCTCCAGCCGCGCCGTCATCGACGGCAACGCGCTAGACGAGCTCTAGCAGCACCATCTCGGTCGAGTCGGAGCGACGCGGACCGAGCTTGAGGATGCGTGTGTAGCCGCCGGGACGCTCGCTGTAGCGCGGAGCGACCTCATCGAACAGCTTGTGGACTGCGAACTTGTCCTGGCCAAGCGCCGAGAGGGCCTGGCGGCGAGCGTGAAGGTCACCGCGCTTGGCGAGCGTGATGAGCTTCTCGAGCTCCGGCTTGACGGCCTTGGCCTTGGCCTCGGTCGTCTGGATCCGCTCGTGCTCGATGACCTCCTTGGAGAGGTTCATGAGCAGCGCCTTGCGGTGAGCGGAGTCACGTGAGAGCTGGTAGCGATTACGTTGATGGCGCATTCTCGTGAGTGGTTGTGGCGTTCAGCCGGATTGAAAGGTTACCCCTCGCGCAGCGCCAGGCCACGCGCATGCAAGGTTTCGATCACTTCGTCGATCGACTTCTTGCCGAAGTTCGGGATCGCGTTGAGCTCGTTCTCGCTCTTGGCGACCAGGTCTCCGACGGTCTGGATGCCGGCCCGCTTGAGGCAGTTGTAGGAGCGCACACCGAGCTCCAGCTCCTCGATCAGGATGTCATCCATCGCGTTGGGCGCGCGGCCACCCACCCCGGCCGCGGCCGCGCCGCCCGGCATGGCCGGGTCGAGCATGCCGCTGGCGCCGGTGTCACGCAGCTCGATCACGCGGTCCGCGTCGGTGAAGATCGCGAGCTGCGAGATCAGGATCTCGGCGGCCTCACGCAGCGCGGCGTGCGGGTCGATCGACCCGTCCGTCTCGATGTCAAGCGTGAGCTTGTCGAAGTCAGTCTTCTGTCCGACGCGAGCCTGCTCCACGTTGTAGGCCACGCGGCGCACCGGCGAGAAGATCGAATCGATCGGGATCACGCCGATCGGCTGGTCCGAGGACTTGTTCTCCTCGGCCGGCCGGTAGCCGCGGCCGCGTCCGATCGTGAGGTAGACCTCGAGCTTGGTGCCCTTCTCGAGCGTCGCGATGTGCGCGTCCGGGTTGAGGATCTCCACGCCCGAGGGCAGGTCGATGTCCTTGGCGGTGATCTCACCGGGCCCGGTCACAACCAGCGGCGCCTCAACCTCGGTCGCGTCGGAGTGCATGCGGCAGACGATGCCCTTGAGGTTGAGGACGATGTCGGTCACATCCTCCTTGACGCCCTTGATCGTCGAGAACTCGTGGGCGACACCCTCGATGCGGACGCTGGTGACAGCGGCACCGGCCAGCGACGAGAGCAGCACGCGGCGCAGCGAGTTCCCGAACGTGTAGCCGAAACCGCGATCGAGAGGCTCGATCGTGAACGAACCGCGGTTCTCTTCGACGGATTCGCTGGAGATTCGGGGGACTTGGAAGTCAAGCATCGCACGTTCCTAACATCGTGGGTTCGGGCACCGGCTGGCTGGGTCCAATCCGGCGGGGTGTCAAGGTTGCGCGGGCGAGGCGGTTCGCCCGCGCAACGCACAGTTCGTTTACTTGGAGTACAGCTCGACGATCAGCTGTTCCTGGACCGGCGCGGCGATCTCCCGCCGCTCCGGCCGGCGGAGCACCTTGGCCGTGAGCGCCTCGTGATCAGCCTGCAGCCAGGCGGGAACCTGGCCGGTCAGCTCGGTGGCGTCACGGATCACCTGCGTCGCTGATGAGCGCGGGTGGATGGCGATCACGTCACTGTCACGCAGCTGGTAGCTGGGGATGTTCACGCGGCGGCCGTTCACGGTCCAGTGACCGTGCAGGATCAGCTGGCGCGCCTGGCGGCGCGAGGCGGCGAAGCCGAGACGCACGAGCACGTTGTCAAAACGGCACTCCAGGGTGCGCAGCAGGTTCTCACCGGTGATGCCCGGCTGACGCGAGGCCTTCTCGTAGTAGATCCGGAACTGCCGCTCGAGCACGCCGTAGTAACGCTTGGCCTTCTGCTTCTCACGCAGCTGCACGCGGTACTCGCTCTGCTTCTGGCGGCCGCGGCCGTGCTCTCCGGGGGGATAGCCACGGCGCTCGACGCCGCACTTGTCGGTGAGGCAGCGCTCCCCCTTGAGGAACAGCTTCTGTCCCTCACGGCGGCACTGCTTGCACTGAGCTCCGGTGTCACGAGCCATGTTCAGACCCTCCTGCGCTTGCGCGGACGGCAGCCGTTGTGGGCCTGCGGGGTCACGTCCTTGACCCCGGTGACCTCGAGACCGGCGGCCTGCAGGGAACGGATCGCGGTCTCACGACCGGAGCCGGGCCCCTTGACGAAAACCTCGACCTTCTGGAGGCCGTGCTCAATGCCCTTGCGCGCGGCCGCATCGGCGGTCACCTGCGCTGCGAAGGGCGTGGACTTGCGGGAGCCCTTGAAGCCGGCACCGCCGGCTGACTCCCACGCGATCACGTTGCCCTCACGATCGGTGAGCGACACGATCGTGTTGTTGAACGAAGTCTTGATGTGGGCCTGGCCGATCGGAACGTTCTTGCGAACACGGCGACGGCCGCGCTGGGGCCTGCGAGGAGCGGGGCTCACTTCTTACCTGCCTTCTTCTTGCCGGCCACCTGCATGCGCTTGGGGCCCTTGCGCGTGCGCGCGTTGGTCTTGGTGTTCTGACCGCGCACCGGGAGGCCGCGGCGGTGCCGCAGGCCGCGGTAGCAGCCGATCTCCTGCAGGCGCTTGATGTTCTGGGAGCGCTCGCGTCGCAGGTCACCCTCGACCACGACGCTGCCGTCGATCAGCTCACGGAGCTTGATGACCTCTTCCTCGGTGAGGTCACGAACCTTGCGGTCCGGCTCGATGCCGAGCTGCGCAAGCAGCCTGTTGGACGTGGGGCGACCGATCCCGTAGATGTAGGTCAGACCGATCTCAACGCGCTTGTTGAGCGGGATGTTGACCCCGGAGATACGTGCCATCTAGCCCTGCCGCTGCTTGTGTCGCGGATTGGAGCAGATCACCAGCACGCGCCCGTGCCGGCGGACAATCTTGCATTTTTCGCACATCGGCTTGACCGACGGTCGTACTTTCACGTCGTTTCGCTCTCGTCGTGAGTGTTTATTCCTCTAGGTCCTCGCCTTCGGCTCTGGCGACCGCTTCAGGTCGCCGCTACCTCGGCGTGGTAGCGCGCAGCGTAAACACACGCTACAGGCGCAAAAGCGGATAGTAGCAGTAACGCACAAAAGAGTGCGTCACCGGCACGGAACCTTCGCAACCGCTGACTGGATGGTAGATGGTCACCGGACGGAAAGCGAGCGGGCGCGGGGCGAGCGGCGCCTGACGCGCGGGTGCGGGCTGGGGGCCGCCTCAAGCGGCGGCGGCACGGCCACCGGAGGCCTCGTGCCAGGGCGTGAGCACTCGCGGACCGTCGGCGGTGATCGCGATCGTGAACTCGAAGTGCGCCGAGAGCGAGCCGTCGGCGGAGAAGATCGACCAGCCGTCATCGTCCATGCGCACCTGGTGCTTGCCGACGTTGACCATCGGCTCGACGGCGATCACCATCCCCGCCTCCAGTTCGATGCCGCTGCCGGCCCGGCCGAAGTTCGGAACCTGCGGGTCCTCGTGCATCTCGCGCCCAACCCCGTGCCCGACGAGCGTGCGGATGACCGAGAAGCCGTGCTCCTCCACGTACTCCTGTACTGCGTGTGAGACGTCACCGAGATGGTTGCCCGGCCGGCACTGGGGAACCGCGCGCATCAGCGACTCCTCGGTCACCGCCAGCAGCTTGGCCGCGATCGGGCTGACCGGCCCGACCGCGAAGGTGCGGGCCGCGTCCGCTACCCAGCCGTCCTTCACCACACCGATGTCAATCGCGATGATGTCGCCCCGCTCGAGCGTGTACTTGCCCGGGATCCCGTGCACGACCATCGAGTTGGGGGAGGCGCAGATTGAGCCGGGGAAGCCGCGATAACCCTTGAAGGCGGGCTCACAGCCCTGCGAGCGGATGAAACGCTCCGCCGCCTGGTCCAGCTCCAGCGTCGTCACCCCGGGGCGGATCTTGCTCTGGATCAGGGACATGGTCTTGACCAGCACCGTCCCGGCGGCCGCCATCAGCTCGATCTGCTCGGGGCTCTTCTTGACAATCGCCATGGCCCCTCCTAAACGTCGTCTTCGAGGCGCAGCGTTGCGATCACCGCGCGGATGTGGTCATGGACCTGCGCCGGCGTGCGGGTTCCGTCGATCCGCCGCAGCAGGCCACGGGTGTCGTAGAAGTCGACCAGCGGGCTGGTCTGCGCGTGGTAGACCTTCAGCCGGTTCTCGACGACCTCAGGCTGGTCGTCGTCGCGCTGGATCAGCCGCGAGCCGTCCTGATCGCAGACCCCGGGGTTCTTGGGCGGGTCGTAGTCCACGTGATAGTTGTGGCCGCCCTTCACACACACGCGGCGCCCGGCGATGCGGCGCACGATCTCCTCGTCGGGGACCTCGAGCAGCAGCACTCCGGTTATCCGGCGCCCGTGGCGGGCCATCTGATCGTCCAGCGCCTGCGCCTGCGGGACGGTGCGGGGGAAGCCGTCGAGGATGAAGCCGTCGCGCGTGTCGTCCTGCTCGAGGCGCTGGTCGGCCATCGCCACGATCAGCTCATCGGGGACCAGCTCACCGGCGTCCATGTGCACCTTGGCCTGGCGTCCCAGCTCGGTGCCGTCCTTGACGTTCGCGCGCAGCATGTCACCGGTGGAGATGAACGGCATGCGAAAGTCCTCGCGCAGGCGGTCCGCCTGTGTGCCCTTGCCGGCCCCGGGCGGGCCGATCAGGATCAGGTTGAGCTCATGCGGCATGAGGGGCCATGTTATCGGGCCACCCCGGTCGCGGGGCGCGGTTAGCCCGCAGATCTGCGCATTGGGATGCGCGCACCGGCGCCGTCATCCCACATGCATGGCGCGTGCGCCGGGGCTGCCACCGCACGTGCATGGTGCGTTGACCGACGCCGCCATCTCACACGCACCGCGCGCACGGGCGCCGCCACGGCGCGCGCACGGGCGCCGCCACGGCGCGCGCGGGGGCGCGACTATTTGAGAAAGCCCTCGTAGTTGCGCATCTTCAGCTGGGCCTCCAGCTGGCGCATGGTGTCGAGCGCCACGCCGATCACGATCAGGATCGAGGTGCCGCCGAAGGCGAAGGTCGCGCCCGTGCGCGCGATCAGCACCGCGGGCAGCGCCGCGATCGCCGCCAGGAACAGGGCTCCCGGGAAGGTCAGCCGTGCCAGCACCCGGTCTAGGAACTCCGCGGTGGGCCGCCCCGGTCTCACCCCGGGGATGAAGCCGCCGCTCTTGCGCAGGTTGTCGGCGTAGTCAATCGGGTTGAACACCACCGCCGTGTAGAAGTAGGTGAAGACGATGATCAGGATCGACTCACCGGCTATGTAGTGCCAGCCGCCGGGGTTCAGGAAGTTCGCAAGGTTGGTCCAGAAGCCCCTGCGGTTCTGGCCGATCAGCTGCCCGAGCGTCGGCGGGATCGCCATCACCGAGGCGGCGAAGATCACGGGGATCACGTTGGCCATGTTGACCTGCAGCGGCAGGAAGGTCTGACCGCCCTGGGTCATGCGCTGCCCGATCACGCGCCGCGCGTACTGGATCGGGATCCGTCGCTGGCCGCTCTGCACGAACACGACAGCCGCGACCACGCCGAACGCGATGAACGGCATCATCACCTTGAAGACCTGGCTGGGGTTGTTCCACCACGACTGCAGGCCACCGGGGATCCGCGAGACGATCGAGGCGAGGATCAGCAGGGAGATGCCGTTGCCGATCCCGCGCTGCGTGATCAGCTCACCCAGCCACATCAGCAGCACCGTTCCGGCCGTGAGCGTGATCGCGATCATGAAGACCTTGCCGACGTTGAAGTTCGGGATCAGCGTCACACCCGACTGGTTCTCGAGGCTCTTGAAGAGGAAGACGTAGCCGATCGACTGCGCGAAGGCGAGCCCGACGGTCAGGTAGCGCGTGTACTGGGTGATGCGCTGCTGGCCGACCTCACCCTCCTTGGAGAGCTTCTCCAGGGACGGCACCACCACCTGCATCAGCTGCAGGATGATCGACGCGGTGATGTAGGGCATGATCCCCAGCGCGAACAGCGCAAGGCGCCCCAGGCCACCGCCGGAGAAGGTGTTGAGCAGGCCCAGGATGCCGCTGGAGGTGCTCTGCGAGATCTGATTGATGGCCGACTGGCTGACCGCCGGCGCGGGGATGTAGGAGCCGAGCCGGTAGAGGCCGAGAATCGCGAAAGTGAAGAGAACCTTGCGGCGAATCTCCTTGACGCGGAAGGCGCCGAGAATCGTCGAGATCATCTGAGAAGTCGCCTTCCTGGTGCCTCGCCCGACGCGGCCCCGGGCCTCAAGACTCCGAGCTGACGCCGGCGTCGATCAGCGCGACGGTGCCGCCGGCCTGCTCGATCGCCGTGCGCGCAGCGGCGCTGACGGCGTGCACGCGCACGGTGAGAGCCTTGCTCAGCTCCCCCTTGGCAAGCACCTTGACCGGCACATCCTTGCGGGTGGCGAGGCCCATCTGCTTGAGCGCCTCGAGCGTCACCTCGGCGCCCGCCTCAAAGCGCGCCTCGAGGTCCTTGAGGTTCACCGCCTGCGTATGCGTGCGGAACGGCTCAAACGGCATCGACTTCTTCATGTGCGGACCGCGCAGCTTGCGCATCCGCATGTGAATCGGCATCTGGCCGCCCTCGAAACGGGCACGGTCCTTTGAGCCCGTGCGCGAGCCGTAGCCCTTCTGGCCGCGACCCGAGGTCTTGCCGGTGCCGGAGCCCTCGCCACGGCCGACCCGCTTGCGCGGCCGGCGGGAGCCGGGAGCCGGCTTCAGGTTGTGCAGCCCGATGTGCTCGGGGCTCTGTGCGTCTTCAAGCTTCTCGCTCATGCCTCATCAACCTCGACCAGGTGTCGGACCTTGTGCAGCATCCCCCGCATCTGCGGGGTGTCCTTGACCTCGACCGTCTGGCCGATGCGTCGCAGGCCGATCGAGCGCAGCGTATCGAGCTGCGAGCGGTCGGACCCGTTCTTGGACTTGAACTGCGTGACTTTCAAAGTGGTGCTCATGCCTGCGCCTCCGCGTCCTGCGCGGGATCCTCCGGCGCCTCGTCGGAGGGCTGCGCGGAGACGCTGCCGTTGGCCTGCTCCTCGGCGCTGAGCCCGAGCACGGCGTTGACCGAGAGGCCGCGCAGATCAGCGACCTCCTCCGGCGTGCGCAGCGACTCGAGCCCCGCCATCGTGGCCTTCACGAGGTTGATGGGGTTCTGCGAGCCCAGCGACTTGGAGAGGATGTCGTGAATCCCGGCGAGCTCCAGCACCGCGCGCACGCCGCCACCGGCGATCACGCCGGTACCGGGCGCAGCCGGCTTCAGGAACACGCGTCCCGCGCCGAAGATGCCGGTCGTCTGGTGGGTGATGGTCGAGCCGTGCTTGGGAACCCGGTAGAGGTTCTTCTTCGCCTTCTCGACGCCCTTCTGGATTGCGACGGGGACCTCATTGGCCTTGCCGTAGCCGACGCCGACCACCTCTCGCTCGTCCCCGACCACCACGAGCGCGGTGAACGAGAAGCGGCGGCCGCCCTTGACGACCTTTGCGACGCGGTTGATCTCGACGACGCGCTCCTGAAGGTCGAGTCCTGCTGCAGAAACTGTGCGATCACGTGCCATGAGAAAGTTCCAGAGTAGCGTCCCTCAGACGCCTTAGAAGGTCAGCCCGCCCTCACGGGCACCGTCGGCGAGCGCCTGAACGCGCCCGTGGTACCGGTATCCGCCACGGTCGAAGACCGCGGTCTGGACGCCGGCCGCCTGCGCTCGCTGCGCGAGCAGCTCACCGGCACGCTTGGCCTGCTCGACGCCGCGCAGCTCACGCAGCTCCGCCTCCGTCCAGTTGACGGCGGCGAGCGTGCTCCCGGTGCGGTCGTCGATCAACTGTGCGGACACGCCACGGTTGGATCGGAACACGGAGATGCGCGGGCGCTCGGCTGAGCCGACCACCTTCGCGCGCACACGCCGGCGGCGCTTCAGGCGCGCTGCTTCCTTGGTCTTCACGCTCATGCTCGCTTACCAACCTTCTTGGCGACGAATTCGCCCTCATAGCGGATGCCCTTGCCCTTGTAGGGCTCCGGCTTGCGCTGCTTGCGGATCTGCGCGGCGATCTCACCGACCTGCTGCTTGGACGCGCCCCGCACCGTGATCCTGGTCGGCTGCGGAACTTCGAACTCGATGCCTTCGGGAGCCTTGATCTCGACCGGGTGCGAGTACCCGAGCGCCAGCTCCAGGTCCCGTCCCTTCAGCTGGGCGCGGTAACCGACACCCTGGATCTCGAGGTTCTTCTGGAAGCCGTCGGTGACGCCGGTGACCATGTTGGCCACGAGCGTGCGGGTCAGTCCGTGCAGCGCGCGGTGCTCGCCGCGATCGGTCGGGCGCGTGACCACGAGCTGCTGGCCGTCGCCGGCCTGGCTGGCGGTCTGCTCGACCTTGATGTCGCGCGAGATGCGCTCTGATAGCTGTCCCTTGGGGCCGTTGACGGTGATGAGCTCAGGCTCAACCGTGACGGTCACGCCGCTGGGCAGCGGAATTGGTTGTCTACCGATTCTCGACATGTCTTGCTGTCCTCGGGTCTACCAGACCTGGGCCACGACTTCCCCGCCGATCCCGAGCTTGCGGGCCTCATGACCGGTCATCACGCCACGCGAGGTGGAGATGATCGCGGTGCCGAGGCCGCCCTGGACCTTGGGGATGTGCGAGTGATCGACGTAGTTGCGCTGCCCCGGGCGGGACACGCGCTGGATGCCGCTGATCACGGGCCGGCGTTCGTTTGTGTACTTCAGCGTGATCACGATGCGCTCACCGGGCTGGTCGGCACCGGCGGGAAGCACCTCCCACGCCTCGATGTAGCCCTGCTCCTTGAGGATCCGTGCAAGCTGCTGCTTGAGCTTGGATGAGGGCATCGTCACGTCATGGTGCTGAGCCTTCGCGCCGTTGCGCAGGCGCGTCAGGAAGTCAGCGATCGGGTCGGTCATCGACATGCGATCACCAGCTCGACTTGGTCATGCCGGGGATGTAACCGTTGTGGGCGAGCTCACGCAGGCAGATCCGGCAGAGGCCGAACTTGCGGTAGACGGAGCGCGACCGGCCGCAGCGGCGGCAACGGCTGTATCCGCGGGTCTTGAACTTGGGTGTCCGCGCTTGGCGGACTCGCTGTGAGGTCTTAGCCATGCGGGTTCCTTAGTTCTGGCTGGCGGCCGCCCACCGCGGGCGACCCTCCTTGGCAAACGGCATCCCGAGCGCCTCGAGCAGCGCAAAGCACTCCTCGTCGGTGCAGCGGTTGGTGGTGATCGTGATGTCGAGCCCGCGCGTCTGATCGATCTCGTCGTAATTGATCTCCGGGAAGATGATCTGCTCCTTCACGCCGAGCGTGTAGTTGCCACGACCATCGAAGGCGCGCGGGTTCACACCGCGGAAGTCACGGATCCGGGGCATGGCCACCGAGAACAGCCGATCGAGGAACTCATAGAGCCGGTCTCCGCGCAGCGTCACCGCGAGCCCGACGGGCATGCCCTCGCGCAGCTTGAACTGCGCGATCGACTTGCGTGCGCGCCGCACGTTGGGCTTCTGGCCGGTGATCTGGGTCAGCTGCTCCGCGGCGGCGTCGAAGATCTTGGAGTCCTGCTTGCCGTCGCCGACACCCATGTTCACCGTGACCTTGAGGATCTTCGGCGCCTGCATGGGCGAGCTGTAGCCGAAGCGCTCGATCAGCGCCGGCCGGATCTCCTGGTTGTACTTGTTCTTCAGGCGTGCTTCAGCCATCAGTCAATCCTCGTCCCGCTGCGGCGCGCCACGCGCACCCGCTTGCCGTCCACGATCTCGATGCCGACACGTGTCGGCCTGCCGTCCTTGGGGTCCACGAGCGCCACGTTGGAGACGTGGATCCCGGCCTCCTTCTCGATCACGCCACCCTGCTGCTGGGCGGCCGAGCCGGTCGGCTGAGGCTTCTGGTGGCGCTTGATCATGTTCAACCCCTCGACGAACACACGCTCGTTCTTGGGGTCGACGCGCAGCACACGCCCCTGCTTGCCGCGATCCTTGCCGCTGATCACGACCACCTGGTCATCTGACTTGATGCGGGCGGGCATGATCACAGCACCTCCGGCGCGAGCGAGACGATCTTCATGAAGTTGCGCTCACGCAGCTCACGCGCGACCGGTCCGAAGATGCGGGTGCCGCGGGGGTTGTTGTTGTTGTCGATGATCACCGCGGCGTTCTCGTCGAAGGCGATGTACGTGCCGTCCTCGCGGCCGTGCGCCTTCTTGGTGCGCACGACAACCGCCTTGACGACGTCGCCCTTCTTGACCGAGCCCTGGGGGCTGGCGGCCTTGACCGTGGCGGTGATGATGTCGCCCACGCCCGCGTAGCGACGGCGGTGACCACCGTTGACGCGGATCACGAGGATCTCACGGGCGCCGGTGTTGTCGGCGACGCGCAGTCTGCTCTCGTTCTGAACCATTACTTGGCCCTCTCCACAATCTCGACCAGGCGCCAGCGCTTGGTCCGTGACAGCGGCCGAGCCTCGCGCACCACGACGGTGTCGCCGATGTTCGCGTCGTTGCTCTCGTCGTGCGCGTGCACCGTGGTGGAAGTGCGCACGACCTTGGAGTAGCGACGGTGGCGGCGGGCGACGTCGATGCGCACGGTGATCGTCTTGTCGGCCTTGTCTGAGACGACCACACCCTGGCGGGTCTTCTGGATGCCGGTCTCATGCGGCCGCGGCGGCGTGGCGGCACGCTCATGCGCGTTCTGCTTGTGCTTGGCGCGCGCCTGGGCGCGCTCGCGCCGACGGGCCGCTGCCTTCTCCGCGCGCGCCGCCTTGCGCTCGGCCTCGCGCTCCTCGATGGTCACCGGTCCGCGCTGCCCGACTTTGGCCGAACGCTTGGCCCTGAGCGCAAGCCTGCGCTCCTTGGGGGTCAGCTGTACGACCGGCTCCGCCGGTTGCGCCTGCGCCTGCGCTCCGCCCGGGTGCGCCTCTGAAGCCTGTGCCTCTTCCTCCGTGTCGGAGTCGGTACTGGCGTCGTCAGCGGCAGCCTCGGTCGAAGCCTGCGCAGAGTCCTCCGAGGCCTGGGCCTCGGCCGAGGCGTCCGCCGCGGCGGTCTCCTCGAGCTCTGTGTTTTCGACTTCTTCAGCCATTACTAACTCCGAATCTCAATCCCGCGCTCGCCGGCAACTGTCAGCGCGCGCGCAATCTCTCTTTTGGCACGACGGATGCCCGCCGTGTTCTCCAGCTCGCCGGTGGCGTGCTGGAAGCGCAGTCCGAGCAGATCCCGGCGCGCAGTCTTGATGTGCTCAACGA
>JAJZDA010000151.1 GCA_021851525.1 Actinomycetes bacterium
GTCGAACACCCACTTCTGCAGCCCGGCGTGCGGCTGGTTGGCCGCCTGCGCGTCGGCGTAGGGATCGGTTGAGCTGAGCACCCCGAAGTTGCCGTTGCCCTCGTCGGCCACGTACATCGTGTCCGCGTTGGCGAACCAGATGCCGAACGGGAAGTCCCCGGTGTCGGTCCTGGCCGACTGCGTGTTGAAGCCCCTCAGAACGCACAGGTTGTAGGTCACTCCCGGGGTCGGAGCGGACGCGCCAGGGGCCGGCAGCCCGACGCCGGTCGGGCAGGCGGTGCCGGTCGTGTCCACGAAGTAGACGGTGTTGATCCCGTTACCACCTGAGCCCTTCGTGTAGTAGACGACGTTGTTGAAGACCGTCACACCGCGGAAGTTGGTGTCCTTGCCCGGCTTGTCGGACGCCATGCCGAGGTTGCTGATCGCCTGGGCGCTGAACGCGCCCAGCAGCTGCGGCGTGCCGGGGTTCTGCTCGCTCTGCGGCATCAGCGAGCGCGCGAAGCTCTGAGCACCGGTGGCGTTGATCAGGCTGGGCAGCACCGGACTTGACTTGCCGTTGTTGTCGTTGCCGGCGGCGTAGTACTGCTGGTTGGCGCTGTTGAGCACCACGGCACGGCCGTTGTCGCCGCTGTAGGCGTTGGTGTCGGTGAAGCTGAGCTGACCGTCGACGCCGAGCGTCGCCGCAACCCTGTGGAACGGTCCCGAGAGGTCCGGGTTGGTCGGGTCCAGCACACCGGGGGTGTTGGAGTTGGAGGCGTCGAGCGTGCCGGGGGCGGCGTCGTAGCCAAGCAGGCTGACGCTGCGCCCGTCGGTGGAGAGCCCCAGCGCCAGCTCGGACTTCGATGAGAAGCTGGTGGTCAGCTGATCGGCGGGCACAGGGATGGTCGCCAGCGGGAAGCCCCAGGAGTTCAGGTCCCAGAGGGTGACGGGCGTACTGACGCCGAAGCTGCCGTCGGCGCTGGCGTTGTTGAACACGTACGGGTACTGGCCGTCGGCCACCGCCTGCGCGTAGACCGGCGCGGTGCCCGGATCCTTGACCACCTGCTTCTCATTGGTGATGTAGGGCAGCTGCTGACCGACGCTGATGCCGACCCCGTCGCGCGGGAAGACGCTGCCACTGATCACCAGCGAGCCCGGGGCGATCCGCGCACCCGCACCCCACATGTCGTGACCGCGGATGCCGTGGGCGCCGGCGGGACCGGCGACTGCGGCGGCGGCGAGGGCGGCGGCCGCAGAGATCGAGGCGAGGCGTGAGACGGGATGACGCATTGCTTGACGCTCCTGGTCTGGGACGGTTGATGTCGAGCAGCCGCCACCCCGGTGCGCTGCGGCCGTGCCCAGGGGAAGCTAGGCGGGCTCCGCCGGCCACATGTCACCGTGAGGTGACCTGCCTGTGGCGATCAGGTGACGGCGCCGGCCCGCTGGCCGGCGCCCCCGACAGCGGTTCGCTCGGTGCTCAGCGCGAGGCGCGCAGCGGGCGCGCGCGCAGGCTCGCTCGCCAGCTGAGCGCGATCAGCAGCACGCCGGCGGCCAGCGCAAGCCAGGCTCCGAGCGGCAGCTTGGAGCTGCCGGCCGAGACCGGCGTGCTCACGTGGATCAGGCCCGGCGGGATCGGGTGCCCGGCGGCGCTCGCCAGCAGCGGGACCGCGGAGAGGGCCGCGTCCACGAGCCTGACCCCCGGCCCCGGGCGCAGCGCCCGCACAGCCCACTCCGCGGCGGTGACCCTGTTGGGCCCGTGGGCCGGGCCGTAGAGCCCGAAGCCGTCGGGCATCACCACCAGCAGCTGCCCGGCGTACAGGTATGAGAGCTCGGTGCCCAGGTAGACACGGTAGGCGCGCGGGTTGTTCCACAGCGAGGTCACGGTGCCGAGGTCGGCCGGCGAGGCGATCAGCGCCACGCGGATCTGGAAGCCGACCTGGGCGGCCGCGTCGAGCGTCGCGGCCAGGCGCGCGACCTGAGTCGGCGCGTTCAGATCGATCGGATCGAAGTAACGCTGGTAGGCCAGCACGTCGCTGGCCGGGTCACCGTCGGCGTGCGCCGCCGGCGCGGCAATGAGCCAACTCGCCGACAGCGCCAGAATGGCAGCGATGAGCGTCACCGATCCGGATCTGCGCATGCGAGGCCGACGCCTGAGGGACACGGTCGGCCAGTCTAGGCGCCGGGCGGCGCCGATCGTCGCGCTGCTGCTCAGCGCGCAACTGCTGTGGGCACCCGCCGCTGCCCGTGCCGATGGGCCGGTGACGCCCGTGGCAACCGACTACCTGGCGCGCGTCACGCACGCACCCGCCGGGATCCAGGCGAAGGTCGTGGACGGCTACCTGAACATCTGGCTGCGCGTGCCCGCCGCTGAGACGGTGGTGGTCAGGGACTTCGTCGGTGCCCCCTGGGTGCGCTTCGACAGGGCGGGCGTGCAGGTCAACCGCAACTCACAGGAGTACTACCTCAGCCAGGTGCCGTTTCCGGCGCTTCCGCCACCGGGGTTGAGGGCGAGCACCCCACCGCGCTGGCAGCAGGTCTCAGGCGGACACGCCTACATGTGGCGTGAGGGTCGCCTGCACGCGCTGGCGACCGTCGCCCTGGCGCCCGGCCAGCGCTTCGTCGGCACCTGGCGGATCGCGCTGAGCGTCAACGGCCACCCGGCCTTGCTGAGCGGCGGGATCTGGCACCGTGGCGCGCCCTCGATCCTCTGGTTCTGGCCGGTGCTGGTGGCGCTCGCCTGCGCGCTTGCCGCCTGGCGCGTGCGCTCGCCGCTGCTGGACCTGCGCCTGCGGAGGCTCCTGACGCTCGCTGTGCTGGCGCTGATGGCGCTGGCGGTCACCGGGCATTACCTCCACGGGCGCCCGAACGTGAGGCCCGTGAACGTCGTGGTGATGGTCGTGATCCTCGCGCTGCTGGCGGCCGCCGCCCGGCTGGTGGCCGCCGACCGCCACAGCTGGGTGCTCGCGCTGCTGAGCGCGATCGTCGGGCTGTGGGGCGGGTTGAAGCTGATCACCACGCTGACCCACGGGTACGTGCTCTCGGCGATGCCGACGCTCCTGGCGCGCGCGGACACCGCCGCGCTGCTCGGCGCCTCGCTCAGCCTCGCGCTGATCGGGCTGCGGGTGCTCGAGGGGGGGCGCGCGTGAGGCGCTCGCCGCTGGCGCTGACGTGCGCGGCGCTGGCCGCCGCCGCGCTGGGCGGATGCGGCGCGGGCTCGGCTGGCTCCCCCACCAAGACCAGCGCGTCGCTCACCACCGCGGGCGCCACCGGGATCCCGCAGGCGTTGCTGGCCGGGGAGCGCCCGATCGGCCGCGGGCCGCGCTTTCAGCCGCCGCTGCGCGGCCCGGTGCTCGGTCGCTGCACCGCGACGCTCGGACGTCGCGTGCAACTGCACGTCGAGGTCTTTGGCGCTGACCGCGTGGTGCTGCTGGCGGCGGGGATCGGCACCGCCGCGCCGCGGCGCCTGATCGACGGCCGCGTGCGTGAGGCCCGCTGCTTCGGTGCGATCGTGACGCTCGACCCAACCGGCGTCGTCTACCTGCGGGCCGGTGCACACGCGACGCTCGGCGAGCTCTTCCGCTCCTGGGGGCAGCCGCTGGACAGCCACCGGGTGGCGAGCTTCAGCGGCGCCCGCACGACGATCTACGTCGGCGGCAGGCGCTGGCATGGCGCGCCCGCGAGGCTGGTGTTGCGCGCCGGCGCGGAGATCGTGATCGAGATGGGAGCGCACGTCCCGCCACACCGCAGCTTCACGTTCACGCCGCTGCCCGGGCCGCAGCTGCGCTGAGCGACCTGGGTGGGGTTGGCGCGCGGGCCGCGCGCCAACCCCACCCAGGTCGCTCCCGGCAACTGGATACTCTCGCTATGTGACCGCCTTGGCGATGCCGACCACGGACGCGCTGCCGCGCCGCCGCCAGATCCTCGTGCTCGTGATCTGCTGCATGAGCCTGCTGATCGTCGGCATCGACTCGACGATCGTCAATGTCGCGCTGCCCGCGATCCATCGCGGGCTGCACGCCTCGCTCTCCGGGCTGCAGTGGGTGATCGACGCCTACACGCTGGTGCTGGCGAGCCTGCTGATGCTGTCGGGGTCGACCGGTGACCGGGTGGGGCGCAAGCGCGTCTTCCAGACCGGCCTGCTGACCTTCACGCTCGGCTCGGCGCTGTGCGCGGTGGCACCCAGCCTCGGGGTGCTGGTGGCGGCCCGCGCGCTGCAGGCGATCGGCGGCTCGATGCTCAACCCGGTGGCGATGTCGATCATCCGCAACGTCTTCCCCGACCCGCGCGAGCGGGCCCAGGCGATCGGCGTGTGGAGCGCCACGATCGGGGTCAGCATGGGCCTCGGCCCGGTGCTCGGCGGGGCGCTGGTGGACTCGGTCGGCTGGCGCTACGTGTTCCTGGTCAACGTCCCGGTGGGGCTGGCCGCGTGCCTGCTCACCGCGCTGTTCGTGCCCGACTCCCGCGCTGCGCACGCACGCCGCATCGACCCGATCGGGCAGCTGCTGGTGATCGTCGGGCTGGCGTCCATCACCTACGCGATCATCGAGGGCGGCGCGCACGGCTGGACCTCGCCTGAGATCGTCAGCCTGTTCGTGCTCTCGCTGCTGAGCTTCGCGGCGCTGATCCGTTACGAACTGCGCACGCGCGAGCCGCTGATCGAGGTGCGCTTCTTCCAGAGCGCACCGTTCAGCGGCGCGAGCCTGATTGCGGTCTGCCTGTTCGCGTCCTACGGTGGCTTTCTCTTCCTCAACACCCTCTACCTCCAGGACGTGCGCGGCATGTCGGCCCTCGACGCCGGCCTGCGGACCCTGCCGATCGCCGTGGCGACGGTGATCATGGCGCCCATCTCCGGCGCGATCGTCGCCCGCCGGGGCACGCGCTGGCCGCTGCTGGTGGCCGGCGTCACGCTCACGCTCAGCCCGCTGCTGCTGGTCTCGCTGACACCGCACACGAGCCTTGCGCTGCTGGCCGCCTCCTACGTGATCTTCGGGATCGGCTTCGGGCTTGCCAACGCGCCGGTCACCGCCACAGCCGTCTCGGGCATGCCGCCCGGCCAGGCCGGCGTCGCCGCGGCGGTCGCCTCAACCTCGCGCCAGGTGGGCGCGACGATGGGCATCGCGGTGGTCGGCGCGGTCGTCGGCGCCGGGTCCGGCAACGTCTTCGGATCGCAGTTCGCGCACGCCACCCATCCCGGCTGGAGCCTGATCACCGGGCTCGGCGTGGTGATGCTCGCGGTCGGCGGGCTCAGCACCACGGCGCGGGCGCTGCGCAGCGCCAGCGCCACAGCGCAGCGCCTGGAGCACCAGTTCACCGGCGAGCAGCCGGCCGGCGTCACACCGGCGCTCGCGCCATCCAGCCAGCGCGCTTGAATTCGCCCCCGTGGGGCAGTTCAAGTTCGCAAACACGCTGCGCGGATACCGCCGCGAGTGGCTCTCCGCGGACATCGCCGCCGCGGCGATGCTGCTGGTGATCGCCGTGCCCGAGCAGCTGGCCACCTCGCGCCTGGCGCAGATGCCGCCGATCACCGGCTTCTACGCGTTCATCTGCGGGACGCTCGCGATTGCGGTGCTGGGCAGCAGCCCCCAGCTCTCGGTCGGGGCCGACTCCACCGTCGCACCGTTGTTCGCCACGGCCGTCGGCGCCCTGGCACTCGCCGGCTCCGGCCGCTACCAGGAGCTGGTGGCGATCCTCGCGGTGATGACCGGGGCGCTGGTGGCGCTCGTCTGGCTGCTGCGGCTCGGATGGCTGGCGGAGTTCCTCTCCGAGCCGATCATCGCCGGCTTCCTGGGCGGGATCGCGGTGGTGATAGTCGTGCACCAGCTGCCGGACCTGCTGGGGATCCCGGCCGGCGCGGGCGGCACGCTGCGGCGCATCTCCCACGCGCTCTCGCAGCTGCACGCGCTGCACTGGTGGTCGCTGGCGATAGGGCTCGGCGTGTTCGCGACGGTCGCGGGGATGGAGCGGCTGGACCGGCGGCTGCCGGGGGCGCTGGTGGCGCTGCTGCTCTCCTCACTGCTGGTGGCGGTTGCCGGGCTGCAGGCCCATGGCGTGGCGGTGCTCGGCCATGTCGCCCATGGCGCCCCGCGGCTGGGGCTCTCGCACCTGTCGCTGCGCGTGCTCGGGCAGCTGGCCCCGGTGGCGGGGACGGTCGCGCTGGTGATCGTCAGCCAGACCGCCGCCAGCACGCGCGCGTTCGCGCAGCAGGGCGGTTACGAGGTGGACGTCGGGCGTGACCTGCTGGGGACCGGCGCCGGCAGCATCGCCGCCGGCCTGTTCGGCGCCTTCCCGGTGGACGCGAGTCCGCCGCGCACCGCGGCGGTGGCGCAGGCCGGCGGGCGCACGCAGCTCAGCGGCCTGCTCGCCGCGCTGGTGCTCGCGGCGCTGATCCCGGCGGCGGGCCTGCTGCGCGAGGTTCCCCTGGCAGCGCTCTCCGGCGTGCTGCTGTTCATCGCCACGCGGCTGCTGCGCCTCGGTGAGCTGCGCGCGATCGCGCGCTTTGACCCGCTGGAGCTGGGGCTCGCGCTGGTCACGCTGCTGTTCGTCGCGCTGCTCGGCGTCGAGCAGGGGATCGGCGTCGCCGTGGCGCTCGCGATCCTCGACCGCACGCGGCGCTCCGCACGGGCGCAGCTGCACGTGCTGGGCAGGATCCCCCAGAGCACCAGCTGGGCGCCGGTCGGCGCCTCCGGCGCCAGGGAGCTGGAGGGCGTGCTGGTGGTGCTCTTCGCCACCCCGCTGTGGTACGCGGACGCGGCTCACTTCCGCTCGCAGCTGCACGACACGCTGCGACGCGACCACGCCGCGCAGCGTGCGCCACGCGCGCTGGTACTGGACACGATGGGGATGAACGACCTCGATTACACCGGCGCGCAGGTGCTCGCTGAGGTGCTCGATCTGCTCGAGCGCGAGCAGATCGAGTTTGCGATCGCCCGGGCCGGGCAGCGGGTCCGCACGCAGCTGATGCGGGCCGGTCTGGCTCCCGCGCGGATCCCGCCGGCGCGCTTCTTCCCGGATGTCGACGCCGCCGTGCAGGCGCTGCAGGCCGTGCGTGGACGCGGCGCGCGCGCGGCTGATCTGCCGCCAGGCGAGGGCGGGGACCGGGAGCCCGGCACCGGCGCGCCGGAGCGCGGCGCCGATCGCATCGGTGGAGACGGCGGCTCCGCCGGCGGCGGTGGCGTAGCATCGTGACCGCGTTGGCCGAGCATCGAACCGTACGCGCCTACGCGCCTGGGCGCGTGAACCTGATCGGGGAGCACACCGACCACAGCGAGGGGCTCGCGCTCCCCTTCGCGCTCGAGCAAGGCCTGACGGTGACCGCGAGCTTGCGTGAGGGCGCCGGCTGGCACGCCAGCGCGCTTGACCTCGGTGAGCAGGACAGCTTCACCGCCGTGGACGGCAGCGCGCCGGGCTGGCGGGCGTTCGTGCGCGGGGCGGTGGCGGTCCTGCGTGAGCAGGGCCAGGCCCCTCCCCCGGCCGAGATCGTGATCGAGGGCGGGCTTCCGCGCGGCGCCGGCCTCTCCTCATCGGCGGCACTGAGCGTCGCGCTCGTGCTGGCGCTGCGGGCGTTGAACGGGTCCGCTGAGGCGCAGGCGCTGGAGCTGGCGCGCCTCTGCCAGCGGATCGAACACGAGTGGGTCGGGGCCCAGACGGGACTGCTTGACCAGCTTGCGGCGCTGCACGGGCGCGCTCACACGGCGCTGCTGATCGACTTTCGCACGCTGCAGGTCGAGCAGCTGCCGCTCGAGCTCGGCGGCCACACGCTGGTGGTGCTCGACAGCGGGCAGCGTCACGTCAACGCCGCCTCCGCCTACAACGAGCGCCGCAGCGAGTGCGAGCAGGCCGCCCGCCGGATGGGAGCGCCGACACTGCGCGACGCGCAGATCCAGGACCTGCACATGCTGCCGCCGACGCTCGCGCGCCGCGCGCGCCACGTGATCGCGGAGAACGGCCGCGTCGCGCAGGCCGCAGATGCCCTGCGCACCGGTGACCTGGTGCGCCTCGGACGGCTGCTGGACGCCTCCCACGCCAGCCTGCGGGACGACTTCGAGGTCTCCACCCCGGCGCTGGACGCCGCGGTCGACGCGCTCAGGCGCGCGGGCGCGCTCGGGGCGCGGATGATCGGCGGCGGCTTCGGCGGCAGCGCGCTTGGCCTGATGCCGCCCGGGGCGGCTCCCCCGGCGGGCTCGCACGCCGTGAGGCCCGGCGCCGGCGCGCGTGTCGAGCAGATCCA
>JAJZDA010000152.1 GCA_021851525.1 Actinomycetes bacterium
GCCCGCACCGTTGCCGGCCCCGGTGCCAGCGCCGGAGGCGTTGCCGTGGCCCTGTGCGCCACCGCCGTGCGCGCCACCGCCGCCGCCGTTCCCGCTCTTCCCAGCGGTCTGTGAGCCAGACGCGGTCGCGCCGGCGCCGGCGCCCGGCGCGCCGCTGACGTGCTCCGATCCGCTGCCGGTTGCAGCCACGTGCGAGTGGGGCAGGGCCCCGGCGCTGGAGCTCACAGCCGGTCCGCCTGGCGAATGCTGGGTTGCCGCCCCGGAGAGGGCGGCGGTGGAGGATGGTGTCGACGCACCCGCGGCGGTCGATGTCGCGCCGCCGGTCAGCCCCGCCGCCCGGCCGGCGCCCGCGCCCGTCCCTGAGGCAAGGCGCGCCCGCGGACCGCCGGCCGCCGGACCTGAAGATGATCGGCCCACAGTGTTCCCGCCGGACGTGAGCCGCGGGCCTGCGGAGCGGTGAGCGGCGCCCTGATGCGCCGCGGCGCCCACAGTCAGCGGAACAGCGCGAGCGCCGCGCACGCCGGCGCCGGCCGACCCGCTCACCGGCAGCACAGATGTCGCCGCGGCCGCCGCCACGGTCGTCCCGATCACGATCGAGACCTTGGCTGCGGGGAGCATCGCGGCGCCGGCCGGATTTCCGCTCATTGTCGTCAACACCTCGCGCGCGACGTCCGCGAGCGCCGCCCACTTGAACGCCAGGCGGTTACCGGAGTAATACGACAGGAACGCGCGCACGACACGTGGATCCAGCTGCGTTCCCGCCTCGGCGCGCAGGATCGCGATCGCCCGCGCGTGACGTGCCGCCCCGCGATAGGCGCGCGCCGAGGTCAGCGCGTCGAAGGTGTCGGCAACCGCGACGATGCGCGCGCCCAGCGGGATCTCCGAGCCCGCCAGGCGATCGGGGTAGCCGGTCCCGTCGAGGCGCTCATGGTGGTGGCGGACGATCGCGGTGAGCCCCGCGTCATCCAGGACCGACACGAGCTCCGCACCGTCGACGGGGTGCAGCTTGATGACCTCGTACTCCGCGTCGGTCAGCTTCCCCGGCTTGTTGAGGATCTCGGCCGGCGTCATCAGCTTGCCGACGTCATGCAGCGCCGACGCCAGCCGCAGGTGCTCAATCTCCTCACCGGGAAGCCCCAGCTCCCTGGCGATCATCGTCGCGTGCCGGGCGACCCGGCGCGAGTGCCCGTTCAGATAGCGGTCGCTGCCCTCGAGCGCTGCCGCCAGTTGCGCCAGGGCCCGGTGGCGCTGATCCTCGCTGACCCTGCCGGCGAGCGCCTGCTGGGTGCCGATCCCGACTCGAGCCGCCGCCACAGCCAGCGCCCGCTCCTGGCGCACCCTGCGGATGAAGCCCCAGACCAGCAGGTCACTGAAGACCAGATCCCCGGGAAGCCCGCACTTCTGCCAGCACAGCCCACCGACCCAGGTGAGCGACAACGCCAGGACCATCGCGCAGAGCGGCAGCAGCAGCGGCGAGGTGATCAGCCGCGTGGCGTGCATCACCAGCACAAACGCCACCGGAAGCCCCACGACCGCGAGCGTGGCGGCGGTGACGACCGGCAGGTAACGCGTCAGCTGGAGGGTCTGCTGGACCCGGGGAGAGCGACGCTCCGGGGCGTCGTGGGCGTCACCGACCGCGGCGCCCAGATCCTCGGACATCCGGTCCGTTCCTGCATCACGCCCCGTACTGCTGGTGGTCAGCTCCGCTACCCCAGACATGGTTCGGTCCGTATCGGCAGGCGCGGAGCCCAGCGTTAGCGGCATCTCGCGTGCTCAACGCAGCAGCACCTGCAACGTTCAAGCGCGAGCACGCCGATGCCGATCGCGACGGCCTCCACGAATCCACGCTCAGAGGCCCAGATCCGGTGGCGCGCAGGCGCGCGCCACCCCTCAGCGGCCGCGGGTCAGCGGTTGCGGAAGTACTCGGCGTTGATCACCGTGAACTTCTGCCACTCCTCGGGCAGCTGATCCTCGGCGAAGCACGCATCGACCGGGCAGGCCTCGACACAGGCGTCGCAATCGATGCACTCCTCGGCGTCGATGTAGAGCTGCTCAACCTTGTCGTAATCGGGCTCGTCGGGCGTCGGGTGGATGCAGTCGACCGGACAAACCTCGACGCACGAGTTGTCCTTGGTGCCGATGCACGGCTCGGCGATCACGTAGGCCATATGTCTCGCTCTTCCTGTGTCTCTGGGTGTTAGGGTTGCCTTACACGGCAGCGGTCCCTGATTTTACGGGGCTGGGAGCTCCGGACGCCTGCCCGTCCAGGGCAGTGCCCGCTCCAGCTGCGCGGCCACCGCCAGCAGCAGATCCTCACGGGCCGGGCGGCCGATCAGCTGCACCGCCAACGGCAGCCCGTCATCCCCCTGGTAGAGCGGCAGCGCGATGGCCGGCAGCCCGGTGAGGTTTGCGACCGCCGTGTAGGGCGTGAAGTCGCCCGAACGCCGGTAGTGCTCATATGGGTCCGGACCCCGGCCGTGCACCGTGCCGGTGGGCAGCGGCCGCTGGGCTAGCGCCGGGGTGAGCACGAGGTCATGGGGCGCCAGCGCGCTGACCAGCTCACGCGCGACCCGCTCCAGACGCCCCTGGGCCGCCAGGTAATCAAGCGAGTCCTGGGCCCGCGCACGCTCATAGAGCAGCCAGGTGAGCGGCTCCACATCCTCAGCGCGGGGCTCACGTCGCAGGCGCTCACCGCCGGCGAGCACCATCATCGCGATCAGCGGCCCAAACGCGCGCGTGAAGTCCGGGAGCAGGTCAAGCCCCGCCCACGGCGCCTCGATCTCATGCACCTCGTGACCGAGTTGCTCCAAGAGCAGGGCGCAGTCACGGGCGGCGCGCTCACATGCCGGGTCAAGCGTGGCGCCGGCCAGGGCCGGGTCGGTGGTGAACGCCACCCGCAGCGTCGCGGGCGGCCAGCGGGCCGCCCGCGCAAACGCGACCGGCGGCGGCGGCGCCCAGCTGGCGTCACCGGGCTCATAGCCGGCCAGCAGGTCCAGCAGCTCGGCGCTCTCGGCGACCGTGTGGGTCAGCACGCCGTCGCTGACCAGGAAGCTGTGGCCGGCGTCCGGGCCGCTGGAGATGCGGCCACGGGCCGGCCGCAGCCCGACCAGCCCGCAGCAGGCAGCCGGGATGCGGATCGATCCGCCGCCGTCGTTGCCGTGCGCGATCGGAACCATCCCGGCGGCGACCGCGGCCGCCGAGCCGCCGCTGGACCCACCGGGGGTGCGGTCAAGCGCCCATGGGTTTGCGGTCGCGCCGCCATGGCGCGGCTCACAGGTCGGCAGGATCCCCGCCTCAGGCAACGCGGTCTTCCCGACGACCACGAAGCCGGCCTCCCGCAGCCGCCTGACCAGGTGCGCGTCGTGATCCGCGACGTTGCCGGTGAAGAGCTGCGAGCCGAAGCACAGCGGCATGCCGGCCACCGGGCGGTTGTCCTTGATCGCGATCGGCACGCCGCAGAACGGCCGCGGGTCGCCGGGACGGATCTGCGCGGCCTGCGCGAGGGCCGGCTCATGCGCGACGTGCGTGAAGGCATGCAGCAGCGGGTCGAGCGCGTCGATGCGCGCCAGCGAAGCGCTCACCAGCTCAGTGGCCGAGAGCTGCCCGCCACGGATCAGCGCGGCCAGCTCCTGGACGGGCGTGAACAGCAGGTCGTCCATCACCCGGCAGGCTATTGGACTGGCGCCCGGGCCACGGTGCAACCGGGGACGGCTCCATGTAGGCTCGCGGTGGCATGCGCGTGCTGCTGCTCTCCTGGGAATACCCGCCGGTGATCGAGGGCGGCCTGGGACGGCATGTGCGCAAGCTCAGCGAGCAGCTGGCGGCCGCCGGCGTCGAGGTGCATGTGCTGACGCGTGGCGGTGGACGCCTGCCCGCGCAGGAGTTGCGCGCCGGCGTGAACGTGCACCGCGTCACCGAGCCGCCGTTTCCAAGTGACGTGGAGGCGTTTGTGCGCTGGGTCGCGGACATGAACCGGGACATGGGCGCGCTGGCGCTCGAGCTGAGCGAGACCACCGAGTTTGACCTCGTGCACTCGCACGACTGGCTGGTGGCGGAGGCCGCCCAGCGCGTCGCGCTAGCCGGTGAGCTGCCGTGGCTGGTGACGATCCACGCCACTGAGTACGGGCGCCACCAGGGCTGGGTTCAGAACCACCCGCAATCCCACATCCACGGCGCCGAGCTGGCGATGGCGCGTGCCGCGGATCACCTGATCACCTGCTCTGACTACATGGCGGGCCACGTGGCACGGATCTTCGGCGTTCCCGCGCAGCGGATCACCGCGATCCCGAACGGGATCGATCCGGGAGAGCTGGCGCCGGCCCCGGCGGCTGAGCTGGCGACGCTGCGGGCCCGCTACGCGGCGCCCGACCAACGCCTGGTGCTGATGGTCGGCAGGCTGGTGTTCGAGAAGGGCTTCCATCTGGCGCTGGACGCGCTGGCGCCGATCGCGCATCGTGACCGCAACGTGCGCTTTGTGGTGGCCGGCACCGGCACCGCTGAGGCGGAGCTCAAGGCCCAGGCGGGCAAGCTCGGACTGGCTGAGTTCGGGACGTTCATCGGCTGGACCGGGGATGACCTGCTGCACTCGCTCTACCGCGTCGCGGATCTCTGCATCGTGCCGTCGATCTATGAGCCGTTCGGGCTGGTGGCGCTGGAGGCGATGGCGTCCGGCTGCCTCTGCGTGGTGGCCGACACCGGAGGGCTGCGCGAGGTGGTTCCCGCGGGCGGCACTGTCGGGTTGCGCTTCCCCTCGAGCGACAGCGACGCATTGCGAGAGCTGCTCGAGCAGGCGCTCAGCGACGACGCGGTGCACGCGCAGATGGTCGCCCAGGCCCGTGAGCACGTGCTTCAGTTCGACTGGGCCGAGGTGGCGCGGCGGACGCTCGGGGAGTACCAGCGCCTGGTGTCCGCGGCACGCGTGCGCGGCTGAGCCGGAGCCGCGAGCCGCGGGGGTCGGAGTGCGGGTGCGGTGCGGTGCGGGTCGGAGTGCGGGTGCGGTGCGAGTCGGAGTGCGGGTGCGGTGCGGGTGGGTCCGTTCGCGATCGCGATCTCGCTGCCGGTCGCGGACCGGTTGAGTCCGCTCCCGAGCGCCTTCACAACCTCGAGTCAGGGGCGCTGCTGAACACGGTCGGCGGCTGCATGCGCGATCTCACCCGGGGCGACACCGGCAGCAGCGGTGGCGCCCGCGCGGGCAGGTGAGCCGTCTAACCGATGGTGAACGAGGTGCCTGTCACCAGCGAGCCGCCGAACGTCACGTAGGTGTTGGGCCCATACCACTGGCTGCAGGCGCTGGTCCAGCACACATACGCCGTGTAGTTGCCGCTGGTCCAGGCGTTGCGGTGCGGCCAGTTGCCGGTGAACGTCCCGGGGCTGCCGTAGAAGCTGCGGTTGTGGTAGATGCCGCTGACGGTTGGCGTGTAATAGCAGCCGTCACCCGGCTGGCAGTTGGTGTTGCCGGTGATGGCCGGCGTCGCCAGCCGCGCGCCGGCGATAAAGCCGCCCGCCACTGCCGGCGGCTCACCCAGCTGCACCGAGACCGTGGCGCCGGTGGCAGGGTCGAGCACGACGGTCTTGGGCGTGCTCGACGCCAGCAGCGCGCTCACCGATGCCGACGCGGGCTGCGCGTGGGGTAGCGTCGGCGCCAGCGAGGCCCCGTTGCTGAACGCCGGCGTCGCCGCCGCGGCGAGCGCCAACGCCGCGCCCGCCACGAGCCCCGTCCGGAAGCGCCTTCGATCCATCTCGTCAACTCCTCTCGCTCTGGCTGACACAGGCCGGCACCCACTGCGTCCGAAAGTGGCTTGAGACCATAGGCCATGAACCCTCACCAATCAAGCCGACCGCAGCCGCGAGCCCTCAGGCCGACGCGCGCAGGCGCTGGAGCAGCGTCACCGCGTCCGCCTGGTCCGGTCCCTGCAGCACCAACCAGCCGTTGCCGACACGGCGGGCGAAGAGCTCCCCGCCGACCTCAGAGCTGCCCTGCGGGGCGGCGGATCCGACCCACACGCCGGCGTGCGAGCGCAGCGGAGTCAACCCCGGGATGGGCTGCGCAGCGGCACCTGACGCGCGAGCGTTGAGCAGCAGCGCCGCGACACCGCCGCGCCCGTGCAGCTCAAAGCTCAGCGAGTAACACGTGAGCAGGCCACCCGCGGCCGGCAGGGCGCGCGGAGGAGTGGCGCTCAGCACACGGGCGCTGAGCAGGCGCACGGCGGAGCCTGAGGCGACGCTGATCCGGCAGCCGGCAGCCGGCGGGCGGCCGGGGCTGATGGCCCGGCTGGGCAACGTCAGCGGGGGCGCGATCACGGGCGACAGCGCCCGGCCATGCCGGTCCAGCGGCGAGAGGGCAATCGCGGTCGCGTGTCTGAGCTTGGAGGGCGGACGGGTCGTGAGCGTGACCGCCGCCCGCCAGCCGGCGGGCAGGCCCGGGCCCGCGATGGGGACCACGCGAGCACCGCCGGGCACCTGCAGGGTCGCCACCCGCCGGTCTACCACCGCGTAGAGCAGCCAGCCGGAGACCGCGCCCGTCCTTGGCGAGATCTCCGCAACCCCGCCACGCGTGATCAGCGGTCCGCTCCCCGACACGCAGCCACCGGTACCGGTCACGATCGGGAGCTGCACGCGGCTGTCAAACAGCGTGACGCACCACCCGGTGCTGCCGGCCCGCAGGTCCGGGCTCACGCGCAGCGAGTAGCGCAGGCCGAGCAGCTGATGCGGGAGCCGGCCGGCGAGCGGCGCGGAGGGAAGCGCGCTGAGCACGATCGCCGCCGCCACCGCGGAACTGGTGAGCGCCGTGAGCAGCGCGCCGAGCGCCACCAGCCGCCGTGGCGCGAGGCGCGGGGGTGGCGCGAGGCGCAGGCGTGGCGCTGAGCGCAGGCGTGGCGCCCGTGCCCGCGGCGGGCCAGGGACCGGAGCCTGTGCGAGGCCATCCTCAGCCTGCTGGCGATCATGGGCCTCGAGCAGCTCGGTGAGCAGCGCGTCCAACGGATCACTGACCACGGGCCCACCCCTCCAGCCGCTTGCGCAGGCCGTCGAGCCCACGGCTGACGCGCTTGCGCACCACCTGCTCACTGCAGCGCAGCTCGGCGGCGATCTCCGCGTACTCCCGACCCTCCAGAAAGCGTGCGGTCAGCGCCCGCCGCTGCTCCGGCGGCAACTCACCGACCAGCTCCATCACGACCTGCCCGTCGACCTCGGAGATCAGGCGGTCAATCACCGTCTCCCCCTCTGAGCTGAGCGTGATGGCCTGCATTCCCAGCCGTTCTCTGGCGCGCGTCTCGGCGGCGCCGCGACGCTGCGCGTCGACCAGGCGGTTGTGTGCGATCGCATAGAGCCATGAGCGTCCGGGCGCTGCGCTCGGGCGGTAATCCGGCAGCGCCAGCAGCGCCGCGGCGAACGTCTCAGCGGTGAGGTCAAAGGCGACGTCCGTACGCCCGACGACGCGCGTGAAGTACGCCAGCAGGCCTCCCACGTGGCGCCGGTAGAGCACCGCAAACGCTTCACGGTCGGTCCTGGCGGCCACCAGCAGATCCCGGTCGTCGAGGTCTGTGAAATCCATCCTCTGCAGGATCTCAGCTGAGCGCCGAGCGCTCCAGGGAAAATCGCCGCGAGCGATGTCTCAGCGGGGAGCTCGGTCGACCGGGGTGCAGGAACCCTGTCCTCTCGAGAGGCCACCGTCGCTCACAGCAGCTGGCTCGCGAGCCAGTCGAGGACCTCCTCGCGAGACAGCACGAAGCCGTCGTGCGGGAGCTGCGCGATCACCTCATGCACGTAGTGGGTGTAGATGAAGTCCGGGATCTCCAGCTCATCACTGGCGTTGTCGATGATCGCGCGTGCCAGCTCCCGGGCGCCGAGCCCGGCGCGCCCCCAGGCGAAGGCGATGTTGGCGCCCTCGCTGTAGCGCAGCGAGGCGCGGATCTCCCCCCACTCCACCCACACGTGGCGACCCCACCAATCTGCGTGCCCAACGTAGTTGAGCCCGCCACCATCCCGGGCCTCATCGGACTCAAGTGAAATCAACAGCGGTCTGATGCTCATATGGGTGTAAGCGAAGATCGGC
>JAJZDA010000153.1 GCA_021851525.1 Actinomycetes bacterium
CCGGCGCGAGCCGCGGCCCGCCGCTCGCAGACGCCCGCTCACGCTGCTGGCGGCGCTCGGCGCAGTGGCCGTGGCCGCGGTGATCGTGGCGCTGAGCGTGGGCGGCAGCTCACCTCACCACGCGCCGCGCCCGCAGCCCACAAGCTCAACGGCTTCCACCGGCACCAGCACCTCCACCGGCCAGACGACCAGCACCAACCTGCCGCCGGTGATCGCCGCGCTGAACCTCTCGTCGCCGCGCGGCAACAGCCGCGCGCTCGGCGTCGCCGAGGTGGTGCGCGAGGGCAAGATCGTCGGGATCGTGATCCAGGCTCAGGGGGTGCCCGCCAACACCGCGCACGACGCCTACGGACTGTGGCTCTACAACTCCCCCGGCGACGCGCGCTTCGTCGGGTTCGACCCGAACCTCGTGGGCAAGGACGGGAAGCTCGTGGTCGAAGGCCAGCTGCCGCCCGACGCCGCGCGCTTCAAGCACCTGCTGGTCACCATCGAGACCCAGCAACACCCCAGCACGCCCGGTCAGGTCGTGCTCTCGGGCCCGTTCCGCGAGCACCCCTGAGCCGCCGCCCCGGCTGCGGCTCAGGGCCCCTCAAGCAGCCGCGCGAGGCCGTCAAGAGCGGCTTCCACGCGCCGCCGTGCGGGGCCGCGTGAGAGCGGGTCCCCGAGCTTCATCACGCCACGCAGACGCTGGCGCTCCTCGAGCGTGACACGCGTGCCGTGGGGTAGTGCCTCGAGCGTCACGCTCGTCTCCCACGCCGCAAGCAGCCGCTCGAACGGGGTGCCCTGCAGCTGCTGTGCCCACGCGCGGCGCAGCGGCGCCGCGCTCTCCGTGACACGCTGGTCAAGGCGCACGGTCCGGCCACGGTTCGAGCGCATCACCAGCGTGAAGGCGTCGGCGCCGACGCCCTCCACTCTCAGCACCGCGGGCCACCAGCGCGGCAGGTGATGCGGGTCGCAGATCAGCTCCCAGACCGCCTCGGGCGCGGCCTGCAGCTCTCGGCTGCGCAGCGTCCGCGGCATCGTCTCAGTCGAACGCGATCAGCGAGTGCACGACGTTCGGCGCCAGCAGCGTGCGCCCGTCGAAGGCGCGCAACTCCACGAGGAACGCGCAGGCGGCAACCTCGCCCCCCAGGCGCGTGACGAGCTCCGCCAGCGCGTGCGCGGTCCCGCCGGTTGCCAACAGGTCGTCATGGATCAACACGCGCGCGCCTCCGGAGAACGCGTCGGCGTGGACCTCCAGCGCGTCGAGCCCGTACTCGAGCGTGTACTCGGCGCTGACCGTGTCACGTGGCAGCTTCCCGGGCTTGCGGGCCGGCACGAAGCCGGCGCCGAGCGCGCGAGCCAGCGCGCCACCGAGGATGAAGCCGCGAGCCTCCGCCGCCACCACCAGGTCGATCTCCAGATCGCGCGCGAAGCGCGTCAGGCGCGCGACCGCCGCGTCCAGCGCGTAGGGGCTGAGCAGCAGCGGCGTGATGTCCCGGAACAGGATCCCGGCGCGCGGGAAATCCGGGATGTCACGCACGAAGCTGCGCAGATCCACGCCGTCGTCGGCGTTCGCGCCCATCGCCTCAGGGTGCGATCTTGCGCAGGTCGCGAATCAGCAGCAGGTGCTTGAGGTGCGTGGTCACGGAGGCGAGGTTCTCCAGCGCTTCGACCGCCTCCCTGCGCCGCTCCGGGTTGCGTGAGCGCAAGGCCGGCGCAAGGATGCTCTGCAGCAGCTGCGCCTCGCGGTCCGCGGAGGTGCGGAACACGCGCAGGTTGCGCCCGCCGACCCCGTAGCGTGCCAGCTCGGAGACCGCTCTGACGATCTCCCGCTCGGTGTCGTCGAAGAACCGGCGACCCTCGCGCAGCTCGCCCCTGATCACGCCGAACTCCACGAGCTCATTGACCAGCTTGGGATCGGCACCGGTCTCCTGCACCACGTCCTCGAGCGCGTAGAGCGCGCCCGGGTCCCTGGTGGCGACGGTCGCGTGGCGCAGCTTGCCCTTCTCCACCGGGTGTGACACGTCGCTGTCGCGGCGGCCGCTGTTGAGCTCCGCGCGGATCACCCGCAGCGGCAGGAACTCGTCACGCTGCAGCCGCAGGATCGTGCGCAGCCGCGAGATGTCGTCCTGTGTGTAGAGCCGGTAGCCACCCTGCGTGCGGCGCGGGGAGAGCAGCTTCTGATCCTCCAGGTAGCGGATCTTGGAGATCGAGATGTCGGGGAACTCCAGCTCCAGTGCCTTGCAGACGGCGCCGATCGTGGCGGCCTTCTGACGCGGACGTTGACCGTCCGCGCTCTGCACCGGGGTGCTCGCCCCGGACTGTGGTTGGTCGGTTGCGGTCATCAGCGCCCCAGGAACGCCAGCTTGTACTTGCCGATCTGCAACTCATCGCCGTCGCGCAGCCGCTGCGACTCGATCCGGTGGCGGTTCACGTAGGTCCCGTTGAGCGAGCCGCAATCATCTAGGTAGTAATCCTCGTCGCGCTTGACGATCACCGCGTGGTCGCGTGAAACCGTGACGTCATCCAGGAACACGTCGCTGTCCGGGCGGCGCCCGACCGTCAGCCTTGGGCGGTCGAGCAGGAACGCTTCGCCGGCCCGCCCGCCGCCGGCGCGGATCACGAGCTTCGCGCCGCGCTCCGCGGAGCCGTCGACGGCCATCTCCACGAAGTCACCGCTCTCGGTGATGCGGTAGCTGGCGGTGGTCACGCCGCTGGGCTCGGAGCCGGCGATGAAGGCGCCGCAGCGCTGGCAGTAGTTGGCTCCGTCGGCGTTGGCGAAGCCGCACTCAGGACAGTGCTGTGCCACGACGACAGCGCTAGGCGAGGCCTTCGGGCTGATCGCCCAGATCTTCAGGGTTGGGATAGTTGCCGGTGAGGATGTCCGTGAGCCGTTGGACGTCCGCGCCGGTGATCACCAACTCCCCGCTCTCGTCCTTGCGGCGCAGCCGGTTTACGAGCTCCGCGCGGAGGATGTCGATCTTCCCGTGGAGGATGCGCCGCTTGTAGGAGACCTCAATCTCCTCGTCGGTCATCTGCTTGATGAGGTCCTTGAGCTCCTGGTCTGTGAGTGAGCCAAGGTCCGGAAACGTTTCCATGCGAACTGAGTCCTCCGTGCGGCGGAGTTGAGATCCAAAGGTCTGTCTGGACCGTCGAGTATACCCGTGAGGGTCGCAGGGTCAATCTGAGCTTGAGAGTTTGCGTGCCTCGATGAGGCCGCTGCGCATGTACTGGGCGGTGGCGGCCAGCGCGAGCGACATGCCGACGTACAGCAGCACCAGCGCCAGCCAGTGCACGTCGAGCATCGCAAAGAACGGGGCGCCCATCGTCGGTGCGACGCCGAGCCTCCCCAACCAGCTGATCTTGATGTCGATCCCGCGCCGGAGACTCAGCCGGCTCAGCACCAGCATCGTCAGCTCCCGCACGATCACCACCGCCAGCGCCCAGCGCGGCAGCAACCGGAAGTCCCAGGCGACGACCATCCCGGAAACCACCAGCATGCGGTCGATCACCGGGTCAAGCAGCGCGCCCAGCCTGCTGAACTGCCCGGTCAGGCGGGCTGTGAAGCCGTCGAGGTAGTCTCCCCAGCCGATCGCCGCGAAGATCGCCGCGGCCACCGTGTCGTGCCCGTCCGCGCTCGAGCAGGCGAGATCCAGGAAGACCGGGATCAGCGCCAGTCGCACGAAGCCGATCGCGTTGGGGATCGTCAGCGGACGCAGCGGCTGACCGGCCCGCGTGGGCTTCGGCGGCGGTCCCGTGCGGTCTATCCCGAACAGGCGTCTCTTCGTGCGGGCTCTCAGTGACGACTGCCGCGACACGTGTGCTCTCGCCCCCTGCTCAGGGAACGCTCTGCCATGCGGCGGCGATCGAAGCGGCGGCGTCTGCCACCGCCACCGAACTGCCCTGCTGCCCACGTCTGATCTGCAACTCGACCTCGCCGGAGGCGAGCGTCCTGCGCCCCACGGTCGCGCGCAGCGGCACGCCGAGCAGCTCGGCGTCGGCGAACTTCTCCCCCGGACCGGCATCACGGTCGTCGTAGAGCACCCGCATGCCGGCCGCCTCTAGCTCCCGGTAGAGCCGCTCAGAGAGCTCGCGCTCCTCACTCTGCGGCTTGCCGAGCGTGACCAGATGCACGTCGAACGGCGCGATCGCCCGCGGCCAGGAGATCCCCTGCTGATCTGCGAACTGCTCCACCGCCGCAGCGGCGATGCGTGCCGGGCCGATCCCGTAGCTGCCCATCCAGATCAGTTGGCTGACGCCGTTCTGATCGAGGTAGGTGGCACCCATTGGCTCGGAGTAGCGGGTGCCCAGCTTGAAGATGTTCCCAACCTCTATCGCCGCTTCGATCCGGATCGCCGTGCCGCCGATCGTGTCACCGAGCATCACCTCGCGCACATCGGCCAGCTCGAAGTTGAAGTCACGCCCCGGAACCACGCCGTGCAGGTGCGTGTCGGGTCGGTTGGCACCGACCAGGTAACCGCCGGCATCGACCGCGACTCCGCGGTCCAGCACGATCCGCATCTGCGCCCCGACCGGGCCGATGAAGCCTGGTGGCCCGAGCCGCCGCTCGATCTCCGCCGGCTCGGCGGCGCGGAAGCCGCCGAGCGCGATCCGCAGCTTCACCTCGCTGATGCGATGGTCGCCGCGCACCATCACGAGCACGAACTCATCACCGGCGCTCAGCACAACCGGGTAGGCCTTCAGCAACGCCCCGGCGGGCAGCTCGAGCGCCGCCGAGACGTCCTCGACAGTGGTCAGACCCGGCGTGGAGACGCTCTGCGGCTCCGTGAGCGCAGCCGGCAGCACCACCGGCTGCGGGTCGGCGCTGGCAACCTCGATGTTGGCGACGTAACCGGGAGTCACGACGACATCGTTCTCACCCGCGCCGCAGGGCGCCATGTACTCGTCCGAGCCGTGCCCGCCCATCGAGCCGACGTCGGCCTTGGCCCGGTACCACTCGATCCCGCAGCGATCGAAGATGCGATCGTAGGCGGCGCCCAGCTGCTCATAGGTGGCGTTCAGCGACTCCGCATCCCGGTCGAAGCTGTACGCGTCCTTCATCACGAACTCACGCGTGCGCAGCACCCCGGCGCGGGGACGCGGCTCATCGCGCTCCTTGACCTGGAACTGGTAGAGCACCTTCGGCAGGTCGCGGTAGGAGCGGATCAGCTGCGTGGCGTGCGTCGTCACGACCTCCTCGTGGGTCATTGCGAGCACCAGCTCCGCCTCGCGACGATCCCGGAGCTTGAGCAGTTCGTCGATCCCGTAGCGGCCTGTGCGCTGCCACAGCTCCGCGGGCTGCATCAACGGCATCAGCATCTCCTGGGCCCCGGCGCCGTCCATCTCCTCGCGGATGATCTGGACCGCCCGCTGGTGTGTGCGCCAGCCGGCCGGCAGCCAGGTCCACAGGCCTGCGCCCACCTGCCGCACCAGTCCCGCGCGGACCATCAGCTTGTGGCTCAGCGCCTCAGCGTCGGCGGGGGCCTCACGCTCGGTCGGAAGCAGAAACTCTGAAAGACGGGTCATGACAAGCTCAAGCGTACCCGCGCAGGCGGGGGCCTGTTTCGCGAGCCCCGCGCGCCGCTTCCCGTGCGCGCCGGCGCCGCGCTCGCAGCGTCCGGCGGGGTTGACCGGGCGGCGCGGGGCTCTGATAGAAACCAGCCGCTGTAGATTGGGTTAGAAGCAGCTGAGCAGGTCAATCGAGATCCCGTCGACAAGGAGCACACATGGCTTTCACGGTTCCGCCCCTTCCCTATGACTTCGGCGCGCTTGAGCCGCACATCGACGCGCAGACGATGGAGATCCACCACGACAAGCACCATGGGGCCTATGTGACCAACGCCAACGCGGCGCTCGAGGGCACCGCCTGGGCGGAGAAGTCGGTCGAGGAGATCCTCCAGAACCTCGGCGCGTTGCCGGCCGACAAGCAGGCTCCGGTGCGCAACAACGCTGGCGGCCATTACAACCACACGCTCTTCTGGGAGTCGATGAGCCCCAGCGGCGGCGGCGAGCCCGGCGGCGCCCTGGCGGACGCGATCAACGCGGCTTTCGGCTCGTTCGCTGACTTCCAGGCCAAGCTCAAGGCGGCCGGCATCGGGCGCTTCGGCTCGGGCTGGGCGTGGCTCGTGCACAACGGATCCGGCCTGGAGATCGTCTCCACCGCCAATCAGGACAACCCGATCAGCGACGGCAAGACCCCACTGCTGGGAGTCGACGTCTGGGAGCACGCGTACTACCTGAAGTACCAGAACCGCCGCCCCGACTACATCGACGCGTGGTGGAACACGGTCAGCTGGGAGAAGATCGCGGAGCGCTTCGCGGCCGCCTGATGCCGTACTGAAGGTCGTTTGGGGGTGGGTGTGCTCACTGAGCGCACCCACCCCCAAACCGTAGGTTTCCTGGGGTCGAGGGGTGTTGATGAACACGCTGGATGCTGATGACAGCGCCAACGAAGGCGGCGATCCGGGTCACGAACGACCACATCAGCACAGGGACTTTCGGCCCGGCTCAGGTCCGAAGAAACGACAGCAACGAGACGGCCAGGTTCGTGGACGTGACGTTGCGCGTCGCGCGTTGAGACCGCTGCGCTCTCGCCGGTGATGCTCGCCACGAGACTGTCCGAGGCGCGCGAGACGTCGCTGGTCGCCGACGGCGGTCGGGCGAGCATGCGACCCGCTCACGCGTAGCCGTCGCAGCTCTGCTCAAAAGCCGGGGGATCGCGCGGCCGACCGTACAGCAGGCCGGTCAGCGCGACTGACAGCTCACACGGCGAGGCCGTCACCCCGAGCTGCAGTCGGCACGCACGCGCCGCACGACCAAGCGCGTCGACCGCCTGGACCAGCGGCGACCAGACGACACTCCCGTGCTCGGCCCGGGTCGCGAACTCCCATCGCCGCGCGCACGCCGTCACGGCATCCGCCCTGTGTGCGAACGCACGCAGCCAGCCGCGGACGGTGCCGGGCGCCCTGTAGAGATCCTCGGCGATCCGGCGATGCCCATCTCCTTGCGCCTTCGCCGGCAGCGCGCGGCCGATCACCCCGGCACCGTCGCGCCGACGGGTGACCGCCCACGCGGGCAAGCAGCACGTGCGTCTGCCTGCAGCACGGGCACCGCGCCCGTCGCGGCCGCAGCTGCCGTTCCCCGTCGAGCAGTCGGATCGTCCGCACGCGCGCAGCTCCCAAGGCGACAGCGGCCTCTCGCACGCCGGGCAGCACAAGCGTCCGGCGGCCAGATCGGCCTCCAGCGGCTGCTCGACAATGATCGCCATCACGCTCACGACGGTCTCCTCCACGCAACGTCCAGGCAGGCTCGCACGGCCATCGCGCGGCGGCCAGGGGCGACTCGTGTGGGAAGCAACATCAGGATCTGGCGGTAGGCGTGATCGACGCCAATGTCACGGTGATCCGCACCACCGCCAACTGCGCGCAGGCACCGAACAGCACCGCAGATTGCGCGCGGATCGGCTGTCTTGACGACCATCACCACGCCGCTGACGCCGAGCGGCATCGACAGCCGACCGCGTCACCACGCTCGATGGCGCTCCAAGCGCCGATCCTCATCACCGAGGGTGTCGCTCAACACCGAGGGGTTGAGACGAGCCGCGGGAGCCAGGAGTTCCCGAGCGCGGGCAACTCCGGCGCGCCAGGAACTGCAGTCGGTCAGGCATCCCGGTCCGTCGCGAACTCCAGTGCATCGGGAACTCCAGCGCATCGGGAACTCCAGTGCGCCAGAAGTCGCCTTCCGGCGTTGCCCACCGCTCTGACCTCTGCCTGATACGCGGCGAAAATGGTGCCCCCGCCGGCGCGGGCGCAGCTCCCCAGAGGCCACAAAATCGCCACGCACCCTGCCCCCCGCCGACGCGGCGAAGACGGCGCCCCCGTACGGCCCCAAAATCGCCGCCCACCAGCACCCCCGCCCACGCGGCGAAAATGGTGCCCCCGCCGGCACGGGCGCAGCTCCCCAGGGGCCACAAAATCGCCGCCCGGCACCGCCGCCGCCCGGCACCGCCGACGCCCGGGACCGCTCCGCCCAGGACCGCGCCGCCCGGGACCGCTGCCGCCCCCCGGC
>JAJZDA010000154.1 GCA_021851525.1 Actinomycetes bacterium
CTGGCTGAGGCTCAGCAGCCGCGACCCCGAGGAGTTCGAGCACCCCGAAGCGTGGTTGACGACGGTATGCGGCCGCGTCTGCCTGAACATGCTGCGCTCACGCCGCCGCAGACGCGAGCAGCCCTACGGCCTGAGCGTTCCCGACCCGCTGATCGAGCCGCTCCCGCAGGCCGGCCCGGAGGGCGAGGCGCTGCTGGCGGAGTCGGTCGGGCTGGCGCTGATGGTCGTGATCGAGAGCATGGCGCCGCCCGAGCGGCTGGCCTTCGTTCTGCATGACATGTTCGCGGTGAGCTTTGCTGAGATCGCGGCGATTCTCGAGCGCTCACCCGCCGCCGCGCGACAGCTTGCGAGCCGCGGGCGAAGGCGGGTGCGTGGCCACGCGTGCGTGCCGGACGCCGACCTCGCGCATCAGCGCGAGGTGGTGGACGCGTACTTCGCAGCCGCGCGCGAGGGCGACTTCACCCGCCTGGTGTCGCTGCTGGACCCACAGGTGGTGCTGATCGGCGACGGCGGCCCGGAGGCGGGGCCGGTGCGCATCGGCGGCGCCCAGCGGGTCGCCGAGGCGGCGCTGCGCGGAGCTCGTGGCGGCGGCGCCGTGCAACCGAGGTTGGTCAACGGATGCCCCGGCTGCCTGGTGATGGATGCCGATCAGAACGTGATGGCCGTGCTGGCGTTCACCGTCGCCGGTGGGCTGATCGTGGAGATCGACGCGCTCTACGACCGGGCGCGATTGTCGCGCCTGCAGCTCGGCTGAGGGGCGCCGGGACTCCCCGGCGCGCGGGCTCAGACCGTCGACGGCTCAGCGTCGCCGGCGGATGCCTCGGGTTCAGGCGCGGCGGCGGATGCCTCGGGCTCAGGCGCGGAGGCGGACGCCTCGGGCTCAGGCGCGGCCGAGCCATCAGACTCCTGGCTCTCCGTCTGTGCCTCGTCGGCTGTCTCGACCTCGGCTTCGGCCTCGGCGAGGTTCTCCGCGCCGTCATCATCCGGCGCATCCTGCGACTCGGAGTCCCGGGCGTGCTTCTTGGCGACCTTGCCGTCGGCCTCGGCGTGCTCCTCGCCAGCGGCGAGGATGGCCTTTGAAGGCGCCAGCATCATCGTCATGTTGCGTCCGTCCTGCAGCGGCGTCTGTTCCACCACGGCAATCTCCGCCAGCTCACCCGCGAGCTTCTCCAGCAGTGCGGCGCCGCGCTCCGGGTGGGTCACCTCACGGCCACGGAACATGATCGTGATCTTGACCTTGTCCTTGCCCGTCAGGAAGCGGGTGACGTGCCCCTTCTTGGTGTCGTAGTCGTTCTGCGCGATCTTCGGGCGGAACTTGATCTCACGGATCGTGATCTGCTGCTGATGCTTGCGCGCGGCCTTCTGCTTCTGCGCCTGCTCGTACTTGTACTTGGAGTAGTCGAGCACACGGCAGACCGGTGGGCGCGCGTCGGGTGCTACCTCGACCAGGTCAAGGTCACGCTCCTGCGCGTACTTCAGTGCCTCCGCGGTCTTGATGACGCCGATCTGCTTGCCGTCCTCGCCCACGAGGCGAACCTCGGGCACGCGGATGCGGTCATTGATGCGGGTCTGGTCCCGCTCCGGCAGACGCCGGTCGAACCTACGTGGGACCGGCACTTAGCTGTTCTCGCGGCGGCGCGTCAAGCGAGGCCGGGAGCCGTGGTATCGAGCTTCTGAGTCAACACCGGTGAGTATAGCCGCGTCCCGGTCGGGTCGGTCAAGCGGTGGCACGTGTGGTGATCAACTCCGCCAGGCGCTGCGCAAACGCGGTGACGCTCAGCGAGCCGACGTCGCCCCTGCGGTGCTCGCGCACGCCGACCTCACCGGCCTCCTGCTCGCGGTCGCCGACCACCAGCATGAACGGGATCTTGCGCAGCTCCGCATCGCGGATCTTGCGGCTGATCGACTCCGTCCGGTCGTCGGTCTCCACGCGCGCGCCGGCCTCGGTGAGCGCCGCGGTCACGCCCGCGGCGTATTCCACGTGCCGATCTGAGATCGGCAGCACGATCGCCTGGGTCGGCGCCAGCCAGACCGGAAGCTCGCCACCAAAGTGCTCGAGCATGATCCCGATGAAACGCTCGTATGAGCCGAACAGCGCGCGGTGGATCATCACCGGCCGGTGCTCCTGGTTGTCGGGGCCGGTGTAGGTGAGATCGAAGCGCTCCGGGAAGTTGTAGTCCAGCTGACAGGTCCCAAGCTGCCAGGAGCGCCCCAGTGAATCGGTCATGTGCATGTCGATCTTGGGCCCGTAGAAGGCGCCGTCCCCCTCGTTGACGGCGTACTGCAGGCCCCGGCTCTCCAGCGCGTTGCGGAGCGCCGCCTCGCTGCGGTCCCACAGCTCGTCGGAGCCGATCCGCTGCTCCGGCCTGGTCGAAAGCTCCAGCCGCACATCCACGCCAAACAGCCTGTAGGTGGCGAACGCGAATTCCAGCACGCCTGCCACCTCATCCTGGATCTGTTCCTCCGTGCAGAAGATGTGGCCGTCATCCTGGGAGAAGTGGCGCACGCGCAGGAGGCCGTGGAGGGTGCCGCTCGCCTCGTTGCGATGCAGCAGGCCCGGCTCGGAGTAGCGCACCGGCAGCTCCCGGTAGGAGTGGCGCTGCATCAGGTAGAGCTGGCAGTGGCCCGGGCAGTTCATCGGCTTGATCGCGAACTGGCGCTCCTCGGCCTCGGTCACGAACATGTTCTCGCGGTACTTGTCCCAGTGTCCGGAGGTCTTCCACAGCGAGCTGTCGAACAGCTGCGGCGTCTTGACCTCGGTGTAGCCGCGCGGACGCCCCATCTCACGGCTCAGCTTGACCAGTTCGTTGAACACCTCCGTCCCGCGCGGGAACCAGAAGGCGGAGCCCGGCGCGGTCTCCGAGAAACCGAACATGCCGAGCAGCGGGCCGAGGCGGCGGTGGTCATTGGCACGCGCGCGCTCCAGTCGCTCGAGGTGCTCCTCCAACTCCTGCTTGGAGAAGAACGCGGTGCCGTAAACACGGGTCAGCATCTGCCGGCTGGAGTCCCCGCGCCAATAGGCCCCGGCCACGGACTGCAGCTTGAACGCCTTGATCCGCTTCGTGCTGGGCGCGTGCGGGCCGCGGCAGAGGTCGACGAACGGCCCGTTTGTGTAGAGACTGACGCTGGTCACAGGCGCCTCGGCCGGCGCGTTGCTGACCAGGTCGTTGATCAGCTCGACCTTGTAGTCCTGCTGCTGAGCGGTGAAGAGCTCAAGCGCCCGTTCGACGCTGACGTCCTCCCTGACGAAGGTCTCGTCGGCGTTGATGTGCTCGCGCATCCGCGCCTCGATCCGAGGGAAGTCGGCATCGCTCAGGTTGGTGCCGTCGGGCAGCTCGATGTCGTAGTAGAAGCCGCTCTCGATTGGCGGGCCGATCGAGATCTTGACGCCCGGGTAGAGCTCAAGCACCGAGGCGGCGAAGACGTGAGCGGCGTCATGCCGGATCAGCTCCAGTGCCTCCTCCCCACTGCGTTCGGTGATGATCTCGATCCTGCCGGGCTGCCCGGAGGCTGATGGCGGCAGCTCACGCGCCAGGTCGTAGGTGACGCCGTCGAGCTTGATCGCAAGCGCGGCGCGTGCCAGACCGGAGCCGATCGCAGCGGCCACGGCATGGCCGGTGGCCGGCTCTTGCACGGTCAGGATGTCGCCGCTGGGCAGCGTGAACTGTCGGGTTGCCGCCCCGGCGGCGGATGCTTCGCTCATAGCTGCTGGATCGTATTGGTCCATCTCGTCTCCTGACTCTCCGACGGTTGACCGCCGGCCCGGAGACGCACGCCTGGGGCCGTCGGCCCGGGCGTGGCTCGCGTCGCTGCGCTACGCGTTCACGCCGGGTGAGCCCGGCGTGGTCGTGGCGTTGTGCGCAGCCTGCAACATCGTTCGAGCATACCAGTGGCGCCGCCGGTGCCCGGTCGCGGCGCGGCTGGCGCCGGGACCCGCCCCCCGGACCCTGACCGCGGTGAGCGGCGCAGCGCCTGCATCACCACACGCGCGCGAATCTCCCGCTACATTTGACCCTCCCAGGGCGATTAGCTCAGCTGGGAGAGCGCCACCTTGACATGGTGGAGGTCACTGGTTCGAGCCCAGTATCGCCCATCTCCCCCGTAGGTCTGCACCGCCACGCAACACCGTGCAGACCTCGATGTTTCCGGGGGTTCTGCTCGGTTGTGCAGAGCGGTGCAGGGTTCCTCTGTGATGCAGAACGTGACGCGCTCCCCGCGGGTGCGTCACGCACGCGACTGCCTGATCGGCCGGGTGTTGCTCTCCCCCGCGCCGATCGTCCAGCGGGCCCGCCGGCGGTGCCCGAAACCCCTGGTTCACTCCACCAGGCAACACCGGCCAACCGCCCCGGAGCGAGCGCTCACGCGTTGCAGCCGGGTGCGGCTTCTCCTCCCAGACGGTGGCCGCACCTTCACGCCAGAGGTGCGGTCCCCCCGGGACGACCACGCCTGGGGCACTCGATCGTGTTCGCTTTCGTGGCGCTATAGCGCTCGCCGGAGAGCTCTTGGTGGCTGCCCGCGCGCGATGCTCGGCGCCTGGTGGCGCATCGCCCCGGCGCGCGTGGGCCTGCCCGGCGCGCGTGGGTCTGACCGGCACGCCTGGTGCCGAACTGCCCCACCCCGGGGGAGAAATGCGGCGTGGGAACGACTTTCTCCCCCAGGGTCATGCCAGGCGATGGTCACCGAGCGGTGCCGGACGGTTGATGGCAAGCAGAGACCGCGACGATCGCGCCCGTGGAACGCGGCGCCGACCGGGCACGAGCGCTCCGCCACGGATTCGTACCTTCCGCGCAACCCGGTCTGATTGCCTCGACTCCGCGCTTTGCGCCAGGGCACGAAAGCGGAACTGGGGCCTGCGAGCCACCGGGGCGCGTGGTACCATTTCCGGTACGAGAAAGGGGTTGTGATGGCGATCACAGCTAGCGAAGCGCGGCGGGCCCTGTTCCCGCTCATCGAGAAGGTCAACGACGATCACTCAGCGATCGAGATCACGTCAAAGCGCGGTAACGCTGTCCTGATGTCCGCCGAGGATTACGCCGCATGGCAGGAGACCGCCTACCTCTTCCGTTCCCCGGCGAACGCCCGACGGTTGCTTGACGCCGCCGATGCCGCCGAACGCGAAGAGTTCGCCGAGCACACCCTCGATCGCGAGTGAGGCTCGTCTTCACCCCGCAAGGGTGGGAGGACTACTGCCACTGGCAGCAGGCCGATCGTTCGGTGCTCAAGCGAATCAACCGGCTGATCGATGACGCGCTGCGAGACCCCACAATCGGGATCGGCAAGCCAGAACCACTCAAGTACGGAATCACGGGCGCGTGGTCGCGTCGGATCACTGACGAGCATCGACTCGTGTACCGCACCCAACACGACGACCTCGTAATCCTCCAGGCCCGCTACCACTACCAGAAGTAGCAGGACCACCCCGGAAAGCAGCGAGTTCCGCGCGAGGCGCGGCTCTCTACTTCAGGTACGAGATCCATCAACTGAGATGAGAGCGGGGCCGGCGCCGGGGCCGCGTGGCACCGTTTGAGATCGCGCATTGCGATCTCAAACGCGAGCTGCGTGGTCCGCGCTGCGTGACACGCTGCTCATGATGCCCGAACAACCGGAACGGCGACCAACGCTTGAGCCGGCTTCCCTGCCGGCCATCCAGCAGCGAATCCTCTTCGTCCGAGAGCGTCACGTAATGGTCGACGAAGACCTCGCGCAGCTCTACAGGGTCGAGACCCGACGTCGGACAGAGCAGGTCAACCGCAACCGTGAGCGGTTCCCAGCCGACTTCATGTTTCAGCTCACGGAGGAGGAGGCAGCAGCCCTGAGATCGCAATCTGCGAGTTCAACTCCGGGCCGAGGCGGTCGCCGCTACGCGCCGTACGTGTTCACCGAACAAGGCGTGGCGATGCTTTCAAGCGTGCTGAGAAGCGAGCGCGCCGTCGCCGTGAACATCGCAATCATGCGGGCTCTTGTTGAGATGCGCCGGGTCGCGGCATCCCATGCTGCTATCGAGCGCCGCCTTGACGATTTGGAGCGTGAGACGCAGACCAAGCTCGGCAAACACGACGAGCATCTCGAAACGATCTTCGCTGCTTTGCGTCAGCTGATTTCGCCGCCACCGCGACCGCGGCGTCGGGTCGGGTTTGCACCACCCGACGACGACGCGTAGGCGCCCTACCCGCGCATTGCGGGGAAACTGGCGCGGGTTGTGAGATGCCTGAGCGGCCACCGAAGCGGGTCTCAGCGGTCGTGGGCGGCGCCACGCCGGGTAGAGATGCTTCCGCCCCGAAGCTGCGCACAAACGTCTACCGATCGGGGTCTGCGGCCAGCTCGACCACGACCTCGTCCCCAGCGCCGCGGCCCGTCTGCTTGCGGGTTTCTGCGTTGAACGAGACGAGGTAACGACCGCCCATCACTCCGATGGTCGTCTTGTAGGTGTAGCCACCGTCGATCGTGACGATCACCGGGACGCGCTTACCGCGCCCGAAGAATAGGACCGTCTCTTCAGGGACAACAATCCCGACGTTGTTGCCGCCCGTGGCTTCCAAGACTGTGCGAAACGTCGGCATATCGACCTCCTGATTTAGGCGTTCGGAGCCAGGGATGATGCCAACGGCTTCAGTTCGGCCATCGGGCGTCAGCCTATCCGCATCCCGCGCGAAGCACGTCTGAGCGTACGGGCGACGAGATGCGCGCAGCCGAGCGAAGCGGGTAACTCGCGCTGCTCAGGCTTGTGAGGAGGCCGCGAGGCCGAGGAACACCATCAATGATCGGTTGAGCTGCACAAGCTCGTCGTCGCCGAGGCGGCCGAGCCGCTCGCCCAGCCCTGTGCGCGGCATGGTCGTGATCTTGTCCACCATTAGGCTGCTTGGCTGGTCGAGCCCGTTGGCGTCCGATGGCTTGATCGGGATCCGGATCAGCGGAGCGTCGACCGGGTTGGTCGTGAACGGGCAGACCGTGACCGACGCTGTCGCGTCGAAGCGATCATCTTGGACGATCAGCACCGGCCGCGGCTTGCCGGTATAGGCTCCGCGGGCGGCCGCGGTGTAGATCTCGCCTCGCGTCACGCAGACGCTTCTTCGTCGTCTTCGTCCAGTCCGACGGAGATCGTGTCAACAAACGCCTGATCGTCTGCCTCGCCCTCGCTCGTCGCGATCGCGACGGACTGACGGTGGGCTTCGGCGATGAACTCGGGTGCGCGTACATCCGGCACCCAGATCTGTACGGGCCGCAGGCCCTGGCGACGAAGCCGCTCTCGGTGCTGACGCACTCTGTCGCGAGTCGAAGACACGCCCTCTAGGTTACATGTAACGCTCCGGATGTCAACACCCGTCCCGCGTCCCGCGCAATGGGGGTGTGGCCGCGCGGACTGCGGTGTTTGCGTCGCGCGCGAGAAGCAGGTGTCATCCGCGTGATCCAGATCTCGGCGAAGCGATCGTGAGAGCGGCTCTGGCGGCGGGGTCGCCTTGATCCATGATCCATTCAGACGCGTGCCAGGATCCGGGCGAGTAGGTTTCGTAGCTGCAGGTTCTCTTCCGGGCTGAGGGGAGCGAGCAGTTCGGCTTCGGCCGCGTCACTGGCGGCGATCCCCTCGCGGAGGATGTCCTGGCCGGCTGGTGTCAGCTCGACTACGTTGCGACGGCGATCTTCGGTGTCGGGACGGCGGGCGATGAAGCCCTTGGCCTCGAGGGAATCGATGACGGCGACCATCGTCGTGCGGTCAACGCCCATGCGCTGGGCGACCTGCTGCTGGGAAGCCGGATCGTGGCTGTCGATGGCTAGGAGCACCCCCAGGTCGCGCGCGTGGATATCGAGAGGTGCGAGCGCCTCGACATGCAGTTGGGCCATCAGCCGTTCCGTGTGCTTCAAGAGATACGCCAAGCGCCGACGTGTCTGGGGGATCGGTTCACCGCCGGCAGCCATCAGCCTCAGCTTATCGTTATGCTGATCGTGAGCAG
>JAJZDA010000155.1 GCA_021851525.1 Actinomycetes bacterium
GCCTAGACCGGCGCGGCGCCGAGACCGGGGCGGCGCCGAGACCGGCGGGGTGCGGCTGAGGCTCACGGGCGCGGACGCCCGTGGGTCACACGTCCGCTTCGACCAGCCGCCTGATCGCGTCCAGCGTGCCCATCACGTCGCCCTCCGGCGCGTCTCCGCGGGAGGTCATCAGCGTGAACGTGAGCAGCGAGCCGCCATCCTGCGCGCCGATGTGGATCCTGCCGCGGTACTCACTTCCAGGGGCGCCCCACTCGATCGTCTGCTGCTGGGCGTCGGCACGGAACCAGGCCTCACCCTCCTGGCTGTGCCCGTCATAACGTGCATGCACGCGGATCCGGTCACCGTCCAGGCGCTCCGCGGCGGTCAACTGCGGAACGTAGCGCGGCAGGTTGGCGACATCTGCAAGTGCGTCGTAGACCCGCTCCGGGGAGGCGGCCACGAACTCTGTGTGCGTGTGCTCCATCTCTAGCTCCTCTGGTTGACGGCGCGAGTCTATCTCGACAGGCTGGTTGGGGGTGGGAGCTGCGCCACTCGGGCGTCTCCCCGGCCGACTGACGGCCTACACGCACCTCCCGGCAGCGCTCCGGCGATGGTCCGCAATCCGGCGCGGTAGCGCCGCGGCAACGGTCCGCAATCCGGCGCGGCAGCGCTCCGGCGGCGGTCTGCAATCCGGCGCGCCAGCGGCAAGAGCGATGCAGGGAAGAGTGAGAAGCGTCACGAAAACACAGTTGGACTGAGGGCTCGCAGCACGATCGTCCTCGGCTTGGCCGATAATGCGTGAGCCTTGCCACAAAGTCGCCCGGACCGGTGACGCCGCATGCGCGCCGACCTCGGGCGGGATTCCCTCTCAGAAACCCTCCGCATATGACCACAGTTGCATCTTCACCGCGCCGGCTGGGCGCGACCATGCGGCGCGACCGGTGGTGGGTACAGCCCGCGCTGATCGTCGCCGCGCTGACGGTGTTCGGCATCTACTCGATAGTCCGGGCGATCCTCAGCAAGTACTACGCGATCACCGCCGGTGGCGCGCACCTGCAGTCCCCGTTCTTCTCGCCGGACCTGCCGGGGATCTTCTCGTTCAAGACCGGCCTGCCGTGGGCGTTCCTGGTGCTCTGGGCACCGCTCGGGATGCGCTCCACGTGTTACTACTACCGCAAGAGCTACTACCGCTCGTTCTTCCTGGCACCGCCGTCCTGCGCGGTCGCCGGCGCGGCACGGCGCAGGTATACCGGTGAGACGAAGCTCCCGCTGGTGCTCAACAACCTGCACCGCTTCTTCTTCTACCTGGCGGTGCTGGTGGTCGCGTTCCTCTGGTACGACGCGATCCGCGGCTTCTTCTACCACGGCTCCTTCGGGATCGGCCTGGGCAACGCGATCATGTTGATCAACGTGCTGTGCCTCTCGGCGTTCACGTTCGGCTGCAACTCCTGGCGGCACATCATCGGCGGCAAGCTGAACTGCTTCTCCTGCTCCAGCGCCGCGCGCACGCGGCACGGGCTCTGGCAGAAGTTCTCGATCCTCAACGGCCACCACCAGTTCTGGGCCTGGATCAGCATGTTCACCGTCGGCCTCACCGACCTCTACATCTGGCTCGCCTCAAGCGGCGTGTTCACCGACCCCCACCACGTCTTCTAATGGCTATCGAACATCACGATTACGACGTGCTCGTGCTCGGCTCGGGCGGATCGGGGCTGCGGGCCGCGATCGCGGCCGCCGAGGCGGGTGCCAAGACCGGCCTGGTCTGCAAGTCGCTGCTGGGCAAGGCCCACACGGTCATGGCGGAGGGCGGTCTCGCCGCCTCGCTGGGCAATGTCGATCCGCGCGACGGCTGGGAGACCCACTTCCAGGACACGATGTTCGGCGGCAAGTACCTGAACAACTGGCGGATGGCCGAGCTGCACGCCAAGGAGGCCCCGGACCGCGCGCGTGAGCTTGAGCATTGGGGCGCGGTCTTTGACCGCACCCCGGACCGGCGCATGTCGCAGCGCGCCTTCGGCGGGCACACCTACAAGCGCCTGGTGCACATCGGCGACCGCACCGGCCTGGAGATGATCCGCACGCTGCAGGACAAGACCGTGCACAGCGCCGTCGACGTGTTCATGGAAACCACGATCACGCGCCTGATCAAGGACGGCGAGCGCGTCGTGGGCTGCTTCGGCTACCGGCGTCCGACCGGTGAGCAGATCACCTTCTCAGCCAAGGCGCTGGTGCTGGCGACCGGCGGCAGCGGGCGGATCTACAAGATCACGTCCAACTCGCAGGACTGCACCGGCGACGGGTACGCGCTCGCCTACGAGGCGGGCGCGGAGATGGTCGACATGGAGTTCGTCCAGTTCCACCCGACCGGGATGGTCTACCCGCCCGGCGTGGCCGGCCTGCTGGTGACCGAGGCGGTGCGCGGTGAGGGCGGCATCCTGCGCAACGCCCTCGGAGAGCGCTTCATGGAGAAGTACGACCCCAAGCGCATGGAGCTCTCCACGCGTGACGTGGTGGCGCGCTCGATCTACACCGAGGTCAAGGAGGGGCGCGGCACCCCGCACGGCGGAGCCTACCTCGACGTCTCGCACCTGGACTCCGATTACGTGCGCCGCAAGCTGCCGAGCATGTACGACCAGTTCCTGGAGCTGGCGGGCGTCGACATCACCAAGGAGCCGATGCAGGTCGGCCCCACCTGCCACTACTTCATGGGCGGCATCAAGGTAGACGCCGACACCGGCGCCACGCGCGTACCGGGCCTGTTTGCGACCGGCGAGGCGAGCGGCGGGATGAACGGGGCAAACCGGCTGGGCGGCAACTCGCTCGGTGACCTGCTGGTGTTTGGGCGCCGCGCCGGGCTCGGCGCTGCCGAGGCGGCCGGCAAGGCCGGATCGGTCTCGCTGCCCGCGGATGAGCTGGCGGCAGCCCAGGCGGAGGTCGACACCTTCCTCAACGGCTCCGGCACCGAGAACCCGTTCCAGATGCACAAGGAGCTGCAGACGATCATGGGTGACGGCGTCGGCATCTTCCGCGACCGGGAGGGGTTGAGCGAGGCGATCGGCAAGCTCGAGGGGTTGCAGAGCCGTGTCGGCAACCTGCGCGCGCCATCCAACCGCCTGGACTACAACCCCGGCTGGCAGCTGTGCCGAGAGGTCCGCAACATGCTGACCGTCTCCCTGATGATCTCGCGCGCCGCGCTGATGCGCGAGGAGAGCCGTGGCGGCCACAGCCGACTCGACTTCACCGCCTATTCGGACTACTGGTCTGAGAACAACATCGTGACCCACATGCATTCCGACGGGGAGATGGTGCTGACGCCCACCCCCGTCATCACGCGGGACGAACTGGGGGCGCTGGTTGAGGCCCGTAAGGAGGCTGAGAAGGCATCATGAGCGAGACTCTGACCGCGGGTGGCACCCGCAAGCTGCAGATCTGGCGCGGCGACCTCACCAGCGGTGAGCTGGTGGACTACGAGCTGGAGACGGAGCCCGGCATGGTCGTGCTCGACGCGGTGCTCGAGATCCAGCGCAGCCAGGCCCCGGATCTGGCGGTCCGCTGGAACTGCAAGGCCGCCAAGTGCGGCTCCTGCAGCGCCGAGGTCAACGGCAGGCCGCGACTGATGTGCAAGACCCGACTGGACCACCTGCCGGCCGATCAGCCGATCACCGTCGAGCCGCTGCGTGCCTTCCCGCTGATCCGGGACCTGGTCACCGACGTCTCCTGGAACTACGAGGTCAACAAGAAGATCCCGCCGTTCACCCCCCGCGAGGACCTGCCTGAGGGCGACTTCCTGATCGACCAGGCGGACACCGACCGGATGAGCGAGTTCCGCAAGTGCATCGAGTGCTTCATGTGCCAGGACGTCTGCCACATCCTGCGCGATCACCGGCTTCACGACCGTTACTACGGGCCGCGCTTCATGGTGCGCATGGCGAGCCTCGACATGCACCCGCTCGATGGGCTCGACCGCATCGACCAGATTGCGGACGACGGCGGCATCGGCCTCTGCAACATCACCAAGTGCTGCACCGAGGTCTGCCCCGAGGGGATCCACATCACGGACAACGCGATCATCCCGCTGAAGGAGCGCGTCGTCGATGCCCGCTATGACCCGCTGCTGAAGATCCTGGGGCGCAACAGGAGGCGCCCGGGCAAGAAGAAGCCGGCCGTCTGAGCGCGGCTGACAGAGCGACGTCCAGTGAGGGCGGCCCCGCTGGGCCGCCCTCACTGCTTTCACGGGCACCGCGGGCCGGACGCGCGAGCACCGGCCGCCGTCGCAGCTTGGCGACAACCAGTCGCTATGATCGCGACATCGTGTCGCCATCATCCCGATCGCCCCGGCGTCCGCGCTGCGCATAGCCGAGATGCCGCGGATCTCAGCCACCACGGTGCGCGAGCACCACGACAGCCAGCACGGCGCGATCCTCGACGCCGTCGGCGAGCTGCTGGCGGAGCACGGCTACGACGGTGTCGAGTTCGCGGCGATCGGCGAGCGCGTCGGGCTCGCCCGCAACTCCCTCTACCGCTACGCGCGCGACCGTGATGAGCTGATTGGCCAGTGGCTGCAGCGGGCCTTTGAGCCGGCGATGGCATCGGCCGTAGCGCTGCTGAGCAGTGAGCGACCGGCGCCCGAGCGGGTGGCCGCATGGCTCGACGCTCAGCTCGAGTTCGCGGCCAGCCCGCGTGACGGGGCGGCGACGCGACTGATGGCGGAGTTCGACCGCCTGCCGGAACCGGTGCGCCAGATGGTGATCGACGGTCACCGGCCGCTGCGTGAGGCGCTCACCGCCGCGGTGCGCGACGCCCTGGCGGGCATGCCGGATCGCGATCCGGCAACCGCGCTGGCGCTGATCGACGGAATAACAGGTGCGGCGACGCGACTCGCCGCCGGCGGCCTGCGCCCGCAACTGCGCGCGGAGGCGCGCCGCGCAGTGCTCTCGATCCTGAACGGAGGTAACCCGCTTTGAGCTCCACACCTGAGGCCACGACCACCGCAGCGCCGCGTGACGGCCGGGCGCGCTGGGCGGCGATGCCGTTCATCGCGATGGGCGTCGCGATGATCATCGTCGACGCCACGATCGTCAACGTCGCGGTCCCGGTGATCATCCGCAACCTGCACATCTCCGAGGTCGGTGCGGAGTGGTTGAACTCGATCTACTCGCTGGTCTTTGCAGCGCTCCTGATCAGCTTCGGGTTCGCCGGCGACGCGATTGGCCGGCGGCGCATGTTCCTGCTCGGAACCTCGATCTTCGTGCTGGCGAGCCTGGTCTCCGCCACCGCCTCCAGCGGCGGCGTGCTGATCCTCGGGCGGGCGCTGCAGGGCGTGGGCGGGGCGATGATCCTGCCGGCGACGCTGGCGACCGTGAACGTGCTCTTCAGCGGCAAGGAGCGCGCCATCGCGTTTGCCATCTGGGGCTCCACGATCGGCGTGTTCGGCGCCCTGGGGCCGCTCTTCGGGGGCCTGCTGACGACCGAGATCAGCTGGCGCTGGGCGTTCCTGGTCAACCTCCTGATCGGCGCGATCATCGTCATCGGGATCCTGCGCTTCGTGCCTGAGACCGGTGGTCGCGGGGCCCGCCCGCGGCTCGACCTGGCCGGCAACGGCCTGGTGGCGCTCGCCTTCGCCGGCCTGGTGTTCGGGCTGATCGAGGGCGGCACCTACGGCTGGTGGCAGCAGGCCGCGCGCCTGCAGGTCGGCTCGCTGCGCTGGCCCGCGGGCTGGATCTCACCGGTGCCGGTGGCGCTGGCGCTGGGCGTGCTGGGACTGATCGCGTTCGTGCTGCGGGAGGCGCGGCGGCTGAGGCGCGGTGCGGCGACGCTCGTCGACCTGTCGCTGTTCCGGATCCGCTCGTTCGCGGCGGGACTCTCCGCGATCTTCGTGGTCTCGCTGGGGGAGTTTGGGATCCTGTTCGTGCTGCCGCTGTTCCTCGAGGGTGTGCGCCGCTACACGGCGGTGCACACCGGGGTGGTGCTGCTGGCCATCGCGCTCGGCACGCTCTTTGCGGGCGGCATGACCCCGCAGCTGGCGCGCCTGGTCGGGGCCCGCGGGATCGCCCGCTTCGGGTTGCTGTTCGAGGCCGTGGGCCTGCTGGGACTTGGCCTGTTCATCTCCCGCACCGTCGGCGCCTGGACGCTGGTGCCCTGGCTCGCGGCCTACGGCGTCGGCCTGGGCATGGCCAGCGCCCAGCTCCCGGGTGTGATCCTCGCCGAGATCCCGATGGCCCGCAGCGGTCAGGCTTCAGGCATCCAGAGCACGATCCGCCAGGTCGGCTCGGCCTTCGGGATCGCGGTGCTGGGCACGCTCTTTGCGTCGCAGATCAGCTCCCGCACGGAGCGCGCGGTGCATGCGGCCGGCATCCCGGCAGCCACCGCCCACCAGGTGGCGGCGCTGGTGCGCGGCAGCGGCGGGGCGGCGTTGCACACGCTCGGCGCGCTGCCCCACGGGCAACTGCTGCTCAGCGCTGCGTCGAGCGCCGTCGCCGACGCCACGAGCTTCGTATCGCTGGTGGCGGCCGGCTTCATCGCGATCGGCCTGATCGCGACGCTGTTGCTGCCACGGGGCGCGGAGGCCGCGCTCGAGGGCTGAGCGCGCGATCAGTGCCCACGACCCGCCCCGCGCGCGTGCCCGCGTGCAGCGCCGGAGACAGGCGGGCGCGCTCCCGGACCGGCGGTGACCGGCGGTGACCGGCGGGAGCTCTCGCGGACCGGCGGGGGCGGACCGGCGGTGACCGGCGGGCGCGCCCGGGGACCGGCGGGACGAAACTCAGCCCGGCAGCGGCGGCGGCGCGCTGCGGTACTGCGCAGGGGTGGCTGAGAGCGTGATCGGGTTGCGGGTCAGCGGCACCGTGGTCCCGTCGGCGCCCGGCGCCTGCACGATCGGCTCAAGGCCGATGCGCTGCGCCAGCGCGAACGCTCCGGCGATGTCGTTGACCACACCCGCCGGCACGCGCGCCGCGGTCAGCAGCGTCGCCCACTCGCTCGCCGGCCGCGCGCGCAGCAGGGCTTCCAGCTGCGCCCGGAGCGCGTCGCGGTGCGCGACGCGCTCCGGGTTGGTGAGGTAGCGCGCGTCCTGCGCCAGTTCGGGCGTGCCCAGCACCTCGCAGAGCGCCTGGAACTGGCGGTCGTTGCCGACCGCCAGCACCAGCTGCCCGGCACCGGTCTCAAACAGCGCGTAGGGCGCGATGCTCGGGTGGGCGTTGCCCATGCGCCCGGCGACCACCCCCGCGGCGGTGAAGGCCGAGCCCTGGTTGACCAGCGCCGCCAGCAGCGAGCTGAGCAGGTTGACCTCAACCAGCTGCCCCTCGCCGGTGGCCTGACGGTGGTTGAGCGCCGCCAGGATGCCGACCGTCGCAAACAGGCCGCTGAGCACGTCAACCAGCGCGACCCCGACCTTCTGGGGCTCCCCGCCAGGCTCGCCGGTGATGCTCATCAGCCCCCCGACAGCCTGAACCAGCAGGTCATAGCCCGGCAGCGCGGCCCCCAGCTCACCGGCCCCGAAGCCTGTGATCGAGCAGTAGATCAGCCCTGGGTTGGCCTCGCGAAGCTGGTCGTAGCCGAGCCCGAAACCGGTCAGCAGGCCCGGGCGGAAGTTCTCCACCAGGACGTCCGCGCCGAGCGCCAGCTCGCGTGCGGCGGCGAGCTCACGAGCGTCGCTGAGGTCAAGCGCAACACTGTGCTTGTTGCGGTTGACGGCGTCGAAGTAGGTCGCCTGGCCGCGCTCATCGTAGGGCGGGCCCCACTGCCTGGTGTCGTCGCCGGAGCCGGGACGCTCCACCTTGGTCACCTGGGCTCCGAGGTCAGCCATCACCATCGTCGCAAACGGGCCCGCCAGGACCCGCGAGAAGTCCAGCACGCGCAGCCCGCGCAGCGCCGTCGGCCGCTGGCCGCCGGGGTCCCGCCCGGCCGCGT